>JAZGDL010000225.1:0-12630 GCA_036477795.1 Phycisphaerae bacterium | reverse complement strand
CAACCTTCCAGGTCAGCGGCCGCCAGCGGTAGGGCAACTCGTAAGGCCCGGCGCCGATATCCTTGGTCATGTCCAACTCGGTGCCCTCGAAATGGTCACGCATGAATCCCATGACGTCGCGGACCGTCAGCTTCCTGTCGGGCTTGATCCACAGAGGCAGCGGCTCAGCCCCTTCCACGCCGTTCACCCAGTCCACCGACAGCTTCTTCGACGGGGCAGCGCGATTGAACATGCACCACACCCGGGAATCGCAGAAACGCACTGCCCCGTAACTCAGCGGACCGTAAGTATCTGCGAAGCTGAAGTCCTTGTCCCGGCCCTCGAAGTAGCCCTTCTCCCTGGCGAAGGAGATCACATCCGGCGCGTATAGGGTGTTGTCCTTGTCGTCCAGGGGGAACTGGTGGATCCGCGGATTGTTGGCGTGCGCGGAGATGTATCCGTCGGGAATCTTGCGGGCCACCCACACAGCCCCCTTGTTGTCCGGGCCCTTGCCGATGATGTCCAGGATCCAGACCTCGTTGGGGTCGGAAAGGGACATGGTTTCGCCCGAACTGTAGTACCCGTATTCCGCCGTCAGGTCAGCCATGACCTTGAGGGCTTCACGCGCCGTCCTGGCTCGCTGCAGGGCGATGTACATCAGGCTGCCGTAGTCCATGACGGCCTTGGGGTCACGTAGCTCATGGCGGCCGCCCCACGTTGTCTCGCCGATGGCGACCTGGTGCTCGTTGATGTTGCCGACCACGGAGTAGGTCTCCGGCGCTTGCTTGATCTGTCCCAAAAACTTGCCGGTATCCCATTCGTAGATGTCCAGCATGGACCCGGGGATGTGCCTGCCAGCCGGCGTGTAATAAAGCTCACCGTACAGCACGTGCGAATCAGCCGCATAGGTGATCATGGTGGAGCCGTCGGCTGAAGCTCCCCTGGTAATCAGAAAGTTGGTGCATGCCAATGCCGGCGGGCCGTGCAATAGCAGGGTCAGTGCGATGCCGGATGCGACGATAAGGACCGTTTTCTTCATGGTTTTCGTGCCACTCCTCTCTTGTGTCAGGTGTTCTTGCTTGCCGGGCATCTTACCATAGCTGGGCTGCGAGCACATCGCAAAACCTCGCCGGCACCGCCATTCTCCACGCCGAGTTGCGAGGCCAGCCAGCTCGAGGCCTGGTCCTTCTCGGCGGCGATCAGCCCCAGATCCAGCTCGACCTCCGCGCCGTCGAAGTCCACACGCTTCGGGCGCAGAACGAGTATGTGGCGGCAGGGTTCGATGAAGTTCTCCCCCATCGCGGTGTCGCCGGCGCCTCTGCCGTAGCCCGCGTTGTCGCGGTACGCGGCGATCACGTCGGCGATGGTGTCGGCGTTGGTAAGTGCCATGCCCGCCAGTGTGACGGGCCTACGATCAGGGGCATCTCTGGGGGCATCTCTGGGGTCAGGCATCTCTGGGGTCAGAGCGGGCATCTCTGGGGTCAGGCATCTCTGGGGTCAGAGCGCATTTAGTCATGGCATCTCTGGGGTCAGGGCATCTCTGGGGTCAGGGGCATCTCTGGGGTCAGAGCGCATTTAGGGGCATCTCTGGGGTCAGAGCGCATTTAGTCATTAGGGGCATCTCTGGGGTCAGAGCGCATTTAGTCATTAGTGGTTGACTCCGGAACGTTTGGGGTCAGGAACGTTTGGGGTCAGAGCGCAGGAACGTTTGGGGTCAGAGCGAGGAACGTTGAGGAACGTTTGGGGTCAGAGCGCATTTAGTCATTAGTGGTTGACTCCGGAGCCAGAGCCTGGTATGGTGGAGCTAGGAAGGAAAAGGGAAGGAAAGGGGGACGCAGCTCATTTTTTCGAGGCGGGTGGGCGTCCAACGGGGCGGAGGGTGTGTCCGGGCACCACAAAACGACATGCGTCCCCTTTAGTTCCCGTCCCCTTTAGCCCCCCTTTTGCCCCCCCGTCACACGACCCCATCCGCGGGCTGCAGAGTTAGGGGGACATACACCTTAATTGTTGCCGCCGGGTGCCCTGGAGGACGGGATAGGGGGCGGCCGGACAATCGGGGGACACCATATCTATTTATCGTGAGCAATCGGGGCCCAGCCAGTAGCGGACCACTCCGAACCAGGGCCGTGTTTGTGATGGCTGGTCCGCGCGGCAGACCCTACTCGTCTGCAGCCGGTCGTGGGATCGGCTCGGCAGGAGCCTCGCCCTACCGATGAACTGGCCCTCCCGGTGAACTCGCTCTCCCAATCGGCAGCGCCCCGATTCCACCGCCGAATTGGTCACGCACCCCATCAGGGCCGACCGGGAGATCGCGGCTTCCCTTTCCCCGTGCGGCGACTACAATGGCCGAAGTGAACAAGCTCGTTTCGATCATCCTGATCGGCGCCTCCGCTCCGCTGCTGGCCGGTGTGCTGCTGCTGTTGGTGCCGGCGTTGCGTTCGGCGGAGGCGGTGGCTACCGTCGAGATCGATGAGCACGTCGAGCGGGCCCGTCGGCTGTTGCACCTCTATGGCGAGAACGAAGAGCGTCTGGCGGACATTCTCCGGCAACTTCATGAACACGGTGTAGACTCCGCCGCAGAGGGGAACGATCTGGAGCGAGTTCTCGACGAGCAGCGGGAAGTGGTGGAACAAGTTGAGGACACCATCAACCAACACATGCGCGGCCGCATGGCCGGTCTCTTGCGGGACGTGGAAGAGCGCTACCGTGCAGTCGGCGGGGACGATGAGTCGCCGGTGATCAGTCCGGGCGGCCTGGGGCGGAACATTTCCGCCATTGTTCGTTCGGCGCGTGAGGGGATCAAGGCCCGCGATGCGATCCTGGCTGAGAACGACCGGTTGTTGGAAGAAGCCCGGCGCGAGGCCGACGCTGCCGTCAACGTCAGTCAGCGTGGCGCGGACGGGTCGCGTCATCGAAACGCCAACCGGGTGAAAGGCATTATTCTCGCTGCCCAGGCTGACGCGCTGCGGCGCAAGGCACGGTGGTCACGCGCTCTGACCGTCAAGCCCAGGGATGCCCTCGTGGAACTGACCCAGCGGGTGACGCGGCTGGCGGTCGAGAAGGAACTGCTCGAGCAGAGTCGCATCAGCGACCAGCTTGACGCACTACACGGTGACGCCGAACAGATTCGACGCACCATCGACAAACAAGCGGCCGACATCAAACGGCTTGACGCCACGATCCACGATTTGGAGTCGCGGATCAAGGCTCTTGCCGATGAGGGTAATAGGGCTCGCACAGCGATGGATAAACTTGAAGACCAAGGTGTCAACTTTCTGGATCCCGATGGTTCTGAAGCATTTGCGAATCGTTTCGTCGGTCTTTCCAGGCAACATCAGCAGGCCATCGCGGAGGCCCATGGACTGGAATACGGAACGCTTACCGGCGCCCGTCTTGACGATAGTGGTGACTACATCCGTGGGTTGTTCGTACCCGTTATTGAGGGCGGGGAGATAACCACGCAGCGCGGGCTGCTCGATTATCGCCACGACCGCGAAACGGCAGCCGCCGATCTGGCCGGCCTGAAGGCGTCGCTGGCGGATATTGAAGAGAATATAGCGATACTGGAAGAGATAGCCAAGGGCTATGCCGCGAAGGCCTCAGCGGCCACCGAAGCCGCCCAAGCGTCGCGAGGTCGTGCGGCGGATGTGTATGCTGAGTTCGAGCGTCTGGCAAACGAAGCGGACGACCTCATCGAACAAGCCGTTAAGAAGGCGCGGTTGGCGGTTCAGGCTTTTCGTACCGCGGCTGGTGCGGCTGGAAGCGACGCGCATAAAGCTCGCGGGCGCGCCGACGCTTTGAGTCCGGCCAGTCGCGAGCGCTCCTGGTACAAGCTGCGGTCTGAGGACGTATGGTCCGCCGGCCAGATCACCAACGAAGCCGCACAGACCAAGCTTCTGCTGGGCTCAATCCTGCACGCGCGGTACTCCGCAGCGGTGAACGACCTGGATGTGCTGACTCGGGCCAAGGAAGCACTCGAAATCGCCACCGTTGATCTGGCGGTCTACACAGAACGGCGGGACGCTGCCCGTGAAGAAGCGAGCGACGCCGTTCGCGCAGCTATCACCGATTTTGAACGGACATCGCGCGACCTGGGCGGCAATTGGACGATTCCGGCCCAGGTTGCCGCCGCGCACTACCTGCTGTCATTGGTGGAGCACCCCGGGCACGTCGCCACCGCCGTTCAGAACTATGAAGCCGCCGTCCAAGGGGCGGAAGGCGGGCCTCAAGTTCAATCACTCGCCGAGCGACTTGAAAGCCTGAAAAGCCGCTTACTTCCAGCGATGATCGACTAATCAAAGCAGTACTGGCAAACATGGGTTCATTTGAAGCCAAGTTGATTAGCGGGCTTGACCGCCCTCTTAGCAACGGGCGATACTATGCAGTATAGTGCGAAGTCGCCGACAAGTGCTGGTGCGAGAATCCTTTCTCGCACCCATATGTGGGACAGGCTTTCCAGCCTGTCATTTGACCGGCTGGAAAGCCGGTCCCACACCCCCGGGAAGGGGGACCGAGAAGGGATTCTCGGTCCAGCGGCTTCGCCAATCAGGAGAATGCGGCACCTGCCCGAGCCGGGATGGTTCGCTGCGAAAAATCGAGTTTGCGTCGCGTCCGGGCATTTGTGGGCTGCTTTTATGGCGCTTGAAGGCCTAGAATCAGACGCGGTCTCGGACTTTGATGTCCAGGAGAGGCGGATGTGAGGTTCGCGGCATGGCGAAATTGAGGTACGCGAATTCCGACCTCGGTGAGTTGGCTCTTCAGCTCGCGCTATCTCCCCGTCATCTTCGACAGAGACAGCTTGAAGGCATCGATCGGTTGCTGGATATGGTGGTGCCGGCGAAGTCGTATCCTTACGACCTGATATGCTTCCACATCACCGGAACCCGGACGTTGAAGCAGAATGACAGACCAGCGGCTGCGGCTTCGCAGTTGCTGGCTGATCTGCCGGCCATGGCTGAGCAGATCACGCGTAGAGCGGCTATTCCGGTCGGCGATCTGAAAGGCAAGCACAAGACTCTGGATGCCCTTTCTTCTGAACTGGAAGTCAGCAGCAAAACGATTCGCAGATGGCGTAGCCGCGGCTTGCTGGGCATCCGGGCGATGGGGGACGACGGCGTCTCACGGCTGATGTTTCCAGCCAAGGCCGTCGAGCGATTCTGTAAGCAGAATCGTGAGCTGGTGCAGCGTGGTGCTTCGTTCACACTGTTGAGCGAGGCGGAGAAGACCTCGATGGTCGAGATGGCCCGCGCCATGCTTTCGGAGAAACGGTGTAAGTTGCTGGTGGTGGCCCGTGTGGTGGCCGCCAAGTCCGGGCGGGCTGTTGAAACGGTACGTTACACGCTACGCCAATACGACGCCGCCCACCCTGACAACGCTCTTTTTGCGCGCAACGGGGAGCCGGTGGTATCGCAAGGACACCTGGCTATCTGGCGATGCAATCAGAAGGGGGAGTCGGCTGAACAGATCGCCGAAGCGTTCGACACCGATGCCGCGTCGATCGAAGCGGTGCTGCGGGAGCTGGAGGCCCGGCAGCTCAAGAGCGAGCCGTGGGATTATGTCGACAACGAGCTCTTCCACGCACCCAACGCCCGGGAGCTGATCCTGGAGGTGCCGCGGCCGGCGGTTGGCGAATCGGTGTCCCGGAGGGTACGGGCGCCGCGGGCGCTGCCCGGTTACCTGAGAGCGTTGTATGACATTCAGCTTTTAGACCGCCGGCAGGAGGGGGATCTTTCCCGCCGGTACAACTACCTGCGGTTCTGCGTCGCACGGGCGGTCGAAGCCCTCGACGTCTACAACGTGACGCGGGAGCAGCTCGATCAGATTAAGGCGTGGCGAGATCAGGGGGAGCAGATCAAGAACGAAATCATCCAGGCCAATCTGCGGTTGGTCGTCAGTGTGGCCAAGCGTCACGTCGGGCGGACGGGTGATATATTCGAGATCATCAGCGACGGAAACATGACGTTGATGCGGGCCGTTGAGAAGTTCGACTTCGCCCTGGGCAACAAGTTCAGCACCTACGCAATGTGGTCGGTCATGAAGAACTACGCCCGCACCGTCCCGGAGCGCCACTACCGACTGCGCCGGTTCGTGACCGGCCAGGAGGAGCTGCTGGACGCCACCGCCGACCATCGTCCTCGCGAGCGATCTCAGGGCGATCTCGAATCGGTTCGTTCCGCCTTGAGTGCGGGCATGCAGCAGTTGACCGAGCGCGAGCGAACGATCGTCAAGGGTCATTTCGGCTTGTTCGACCGCGGCGGTAAAGCTTCCACGCTGGCGGAGTTGGGCAAGCGCCTGGGGGTCACCAAGGAGCGCGTCCGCCAGATTGAACAGCTCGCCATCAACAAGCTGCGCGAAGTCGTTTCTCCCTCGCTGCTTGACGCATTCGCAGATTGAAACAGACCTCTCGAACGCACCATGACTCACGCGGACGTGATATGGATTATCGCGCTTACGCTGTTGATTGAGACGGTGACGTGCGTGCTGCGGTTCGGCGTCGGCTGGCAATCAACCCGTGACACCGCCTGGATGGGGCGGTACACGTTGGGGATTCGGATCCACCACGCGTACCTGGGCGTAGTTGTGATACTGCTGTGCACCTGGCTCGTCGAACAAGGTGGTGTGCGTAGCTGGGCGCTGGCCGTTGGCGTGGCGCTCATACTGTCGGATCTGATCCACCATTTCGTGGTTCTGTGGATCTTCCAGGGCGATCCCCAATTCGATCTGACCTACCCACGCCCCGATCCGTCTCCGGTCACTGCCGATACGGCGGATTGATCGGAGATTCCACTCCTCCCGGCCGGACCGTGATGGGGGTTGGTGCCTGACGATTCTCCCGCTTCCTGACGGGCGCGGCTCGGTTTTGTTAGAGTCCCTTAGATGCATCTCATGACCAGGATGGATTCTCTGGGTGCTATGTTGGTGAGTCTGCCGAATTTGCGTCCACTGGGGATCAGATTGCGGGCGACCAGGATTCGATCGACCGCAAAACCCGCGGACCGAGCGTAGTCGGCCAGAATAGTGTCGGTTGGGATATAAACGTCTTTGAGCCGTGCGCCTCCGATGACGATCCAGCAGGGGGCGCCGGCTTTGAGCACGCGCCGGAAGTCGCTGATGGCGGCGAGCAATCCTTGAAAATACGTGCGGACGAGTCGGGCCGGTTTCTGTTGCCTGGCGAGCATGAGCGCGTCACAGGCTTCGAGCACCGCGTCGGGGATGGGTGCGGGCAGGTTCGGCATTGGGGGGGATCCCACGGATTCGATGGGCGGACCCACGGATTTGAAGGGGGATCCCACGGATTCTAATCCGTGGGCTTGGGGACTGGCGGGCAATTGCTTGGGTGTTACGGTGCCGTACCAGTGTGCGTAGACGGTCTCCTGCGGCTGGGCGAGCTTTGCGTAGTCATGGCGGGACAGGTAGGGCGGTGAGGTCAAGATACCGCCGATTGACGCGTCGGCGAGGCATGCCAGGTCGCACCCGTCAGCGTGAACGATGATATTTCTGCGCGGCAAAGGATGCAGGATATCGTCGCGCATCATCGCCACGCAGGCGTTGAAGGAATCCAGCAGCGGTGGAGCGTTTCTGTTGAGCGTGCCTTTGGCGGTGTGCCGGGCAGCGACAGCGCAGATTAGAGCGGCACGGTGCGCGGGATGGGCCACGCCATCGGCCACCTGCGGCCAGTCGATGCAGCCGGTGAGGTCCGGGACATCGGGAATCTCGGCGAGAGCCTTGACGTTGGTAACAAATGCCGTCGACAACAGTGCGTCCACGCCGATGGCAGGAATGTTCTGTCTAGCGCATTCGATGACAAACGTACCCGTGCCCGAGAAAGGGTCGAGAAGCGGCGCGGATCCGGGTGCGGGGCGGAGCAGGGCTTCATCGCGGAGAAATCGGCGGACCAGTCCGGGCGAAAACGCCTGCTTGAAGACCATCCAACGGTGGAAAGGCTCGCGGCGAGTGTCGCGGGCCGTGACCAGTCGGGCTAGACCGGCGTCGCGCTCCATGCGAGAGAATCCCGCCGACTCGACCCGTTCGCGTGCGGTGGTGGTTTCACCGGGGACGCGCGTTTGGACTATGATCCTGTTTCGTCGGCCACGGCCTCGCATGATGACGTATCCTAGCGTGGAGCGATGGAAATGCTGAGACGGGAGGTTTTATAATGGACGGGGTGCGATGTGTCGTTTGAGTTTCACGGTCGCTATCGCTTCCGGTGTTGCTCAGGGGTTGCCGACCCACGGATTGCAATCCGTGGGCTTCTGGGGTGCGGTTGTGTTGGTTTTGCGGGACTCTCAGGAAGGAGTTCGATGTGGCAGACAATGTGTTGGGCATCATCGGCGGTACCGGGATCGGTGAGACGTTCGTAAAACGTTCGGGTGCCGAACGAATTGAGATTGATACGCCGTTCGGCCGGCCCAGCGACGCGATTCTACGGGTGAACGTGGACGGTCTGGCGTGTCTTTTTGTGAGCCGGCACGGTGAGGGTCACCGGTTGAGTCCGTCGCAGGTGCCCTATCGGGCCAATATTTACGCCCTCAAGACCCTGGGGGCGACGCACGTCATCGCAACGGGGGCGACCGGCAGCTTGAGAGAAGAGATCGGGCCGGGCGATCTGGTGGTATGCGACCAGGTGATCGACAAGACCTTTGGGCGGCCCTCGACCTTCTTCGACGACGGGATCGCCGCCCACGTGGAATTCGCCGAGCCCTTCTGTCAGACCATGCGCAAGGCACTTCTGGCGGCGGCAAGCTCGATCGAAGCGAAGGTGCACGATGGGGGCGCCTACGTCTGCATGGAGGGGCCACAGTTCTCCACCCGTGCCGAATCGCAACTACACCGCAACTGGGGCGGGGACCTGATCGGCATGACCTGCATGCCGGAGGCCAAGCTGGCCCGCGAGGCGGAGATGTGCTACGCACTTATCGCACTGCCGACGGACTATGACTCGTGGCGACCACGCCAAGCTGATGAAGACAAGACCGCGCTGCTGGCTGAGATCATTGCAAACATGCGCCGTGCCGGCGCAGCCGCTTTGGCGCTGATAGAACGGACCATCGGACAACTGGCCGACTCCGATCTGCCACCTTGCGCGTGTCACGATGCGCTGGAGCTTGCCATCTGGACGGACAGGAAGTACGTCCAGCCGGCCATTGTCGAGAAGTTGAAGCCGCTCATCGGCCGATATTTTCCCGACGGCGCTTGAGAGTTACAGGGCATGTTGCCGTACATCGGTCTTGATCTGAACGAAACACGCCGGGACCGGGTGAGCGAACGGGGGGCCGCTCCCTTAGAGCCTATATCAGTAGGGCGCCACGGGCTCACTTGCCTGCCGTGCACTGACGGACAGGCTGCCAGTGGCACCCAAAAGCAGACCTACTGGGATAGGCTCTTACGGTCCACGGGGTGGTCCGCACGGCGGACCCTACGCTCGCGGCTGGTCGGGGCCTGGGTGCTGACCGCACTGGCGACGGCACCAGGTGCCGTGCTCGCTCAGCTTGTCGACAAGGCCGATCCGTTGGGACCTGGCGCAGGTCGTTTGGCGAAAGTCCGGCGCCCAAGTGTCGATCCTCCTTTGAACGGGCGGTTCGAGCGATCTTTCGATGTTGAGATTACCCTGTTGGAACCGGTGCTGCCCGCCACGCCGAGGTCGGACTGGTCGCAAGTGCATGTCTATGCCGATGGGAAGCTGTTCGCTTTTGATTCTCGGAGTGGAGAGTCGCTTTGGGCGGCGCCGGCCAAGATGCGGCAGCAGCCGGACCTGCTCTTGGCGACGGATAGCCGCGTGGTCCTGTCCAATGGGTTTCGCATGGTGGGGTTGAACGCACGAACCGGCAAGGTCGTGTGGTCGGCCGGGCAGCGTCCGGTCAAAGCCGATGCTCCCGCGGTTGATCCGGAGTTACTCCACAGGTTTTTCGGCCACGCTTCTGACGGCGTCCGCCTGGTCAGCGTGGTGGACGACGGGCGGGCGGTCTGCCTGGAAGTTGAGACCGGTCGCATGCTCTGGGAACGTACCCTTCGACACCGCCCGGCAAGTCGGCCGACACTTTGTGATGATTGGGTTGCGTACGAAGGAATCGGCGTCGGGGCCAAGGTCTACTGCGTGCTCGACGCCGGTACGGGCGATCTGAGGCAGGCGATCAAAGTGCCTGACGCCGGCCAGTTGCTGCGCATGCACGTCACCATAGGCGGCAAGCTGCTGCTGGTGTTCTCAAAAGGCGTCCATACGTTCGACGTCAAGACTGGTAGGCGCCTGTGGCGGCGAGAAGTGGAAGGGCACGTCATCGACTCGACGGTTCAATTTGATTTGGACGCCCTCATGCTCTCGGATGACGGGATTCATCTTGTAAAACTGAGTCTTGAGGATGGCAGTGCCCTGTGGCAGTCGGAACCGCATCTGGCGTCCGGCACAGGCAGCCCGGAGACGGTTCTTGCAGCGGGTCAACTCATCCTCATGTCGGGCAACCTCATCGCGGGCATTGACGCCGTCGACGGGCGGACGCTCTGGGAGATTGATGATCTTGGGGGTGTCAGCTTGCGACACCATTTCCTGACCGCGTCGTACGTCGTAGCCATAGGCGCTCCACCGTTCAATCGCAGCGGCACTTACAAAGCCTACTTTTTCCGACGCGGTAAAGGAACACGCGACGCGAATGACGCCGACACGATTCCGCTGGGCACATTCGATGATGTGCGCCGCATCACCGTCCGCGACGGTAGCATCGTGCTTCAACAAGGCCGCACCCTGTCGGCCTGGACACAAGGCCCCGGCGATTAAGAATTCGACATCTATGGACGCTGGACCGAGAATCCCTTCTCGGTCCCTCCCCCTGGCGGGCCACGGGAAGGGATTCCCATGGCGGATGCGTGCGAGAAAGGATTCTCGCACCAGCACACCTCCATGATCAGGGCTTGGCAGGCATTGGTTGGCATCGGGGGCAGAGGTGGCTGGAGCGGCCGGCGGCCTGGATGCGGATGATGGGAGTCTTACATGTTCTACATGGTAGACTCTCGCGGTTGTAGACGCGGTGCTTGTGCTGGAAGCCGCCGGGGCGGCCGTCGGCGTTGCGGTAGTCCATGATCGTCGAACCACCCAGCCGGATGGCGGCTCGAAGGACGACCCGGATCTGGTGAAGCAGAAGGGCTGTTTGACCGGGTGTCAAGCTGCTGGCACAGGTCAGAGGGTGTATGCGGGCGCGGTGCAGGGATTCGTCGCAGTAGATGTTTCCCAAACCGGCGATGATGCGCTGATCCATAAGCAGCGCTTTGATCCGGCGATTGCGCTTGAGCAGAGCTCGGAACTGGTCGGCGCGGACCTTCAACGCGTCCACCCCAAGCGGGCTGAGCCGGCGGCCGTTGTGCGCGTCGCCGCCGTTGAGATACCATACGCCGCCGAAGCGGCGCGGATCGCAGAACCGAAGCTCCAGCCCGGTTCTGCCGAGGCTGACACGCAGATGCGTGTGAGGCAACACCCGTTCACGGACGCGCTCCACCGTGAGACGGCCGGTCATTCCCAGGGCAATAACAATTCTAGCGCAGTCGTCCAGAAGAATGACAACGCGTTTGCCCTCCCGGTACACGTCCTTGATCCGGCGATTAAGGAGAGAACTACCCAGGCGTGTTGCATCACCGTGGATGACGTCCCTCCGGTGGACGATGGTACGTGTAAACCTCCGGCCGCGAAGCTTGTCGCGCAAGGTACGTGCGATGGACTCGGCTTCGGGTAACTCGGGCATGCGATGTATGATAGAAAGGTCGCCGGTGATAGCATAGGGCTGGTGCGAGGGAATCCCGCAGCCGATCTTAGGGCGCTCGGGGTAGACGGGTATCGACAGGCTAGTGTGCGGTCAACGTTCGAATTGTGGGTTGGAACATGGGATGAGGGAGCGGAGATAACGATTTGGGCGTCTGCTAAACGACAAAGTCACTGCGAAACCCACGGATTCGAATCCGTGGGCTTACAATCGAACTGTGACGGAGCACTGGCGAGCCTGTCAGTTGTGTCGGGCACTTCTTCGTGTGATGTGGCCCAACGCGTTGCGACCTGGGGCGCCGGTCGCTTTTGGGTCGTTTCGTGTTAGCAGACCCCGGCGTGGTCGCCGGCCGGAGATAATGCGGGTTCAGGGGGCGCATCGGCTAGATGGGTTTGGTGGTGGACCCATCGACGCAGCGCTGGGGCGTCCAGGGGAACGTTCCCCAGCCGGGCGATTTCAAAGGCGGCGGCGGCGTTGCCCAGGTAGGCAGCCGGGAGCAACCCGGATCCGCTCGCCAGGGCCAGCGACGCAGTGGCCAACAGGGCATCACCGCCGCCAAGACAATCGATGGGCCGGTCGACGAAGCTCGGTAAATGCTCGCTCAACAGGCGGGCGGACCACTGGGGCGACTCCGGATCCTGCGAGGGCCTGTCGAACACCACCAGGCCCTTCTTTTGCAGCGTCACAAACAGATGGCGGGCCTGAGTCTTTGCCAGCAATGTGTGGGCGGCGGCGGATAAGCCGCGGTCGTAGTCATTGAGGTTGGATCGCAGCTCCCGCTCGGTCGGACAGAGCAGGTCGACATTTCGGAAATTGAGCAGGTTGGCCCGCGGGCTGCTGACATCGGCGGCGATGGTGCGCACGCTGCGGCGCAGGCGTGCTGTGGCGTGTTCAATCAGTCCGCCGG
>JAZGDL010000224.1:0-3223 GCA_036477795.1 Phycisphaerae bacterium | reverse complement strand
CGCGGCGCGATCGTGCCCCGTACTTCGGCCACAACGGCTGGGACGCGGGCTTCTGCGCCAGCCTGACTGCGCACCGCGCCGCGGGCTACGGCGCGGTCGTGATGATCAACTCGAACCACCCGCAGCTAATGGACGAGATCATCCGTGGCATCGCCGAGGAGTACGGTTGGGCGGGCTACGCTCCGTATCCGAAGCTCGAGGTGCCGCAGGAGGCGCTCGAACGCTATCCGGGTCGCTACCGCTACAACGCGGAGCAGGCATTCACGATCGAGCGGCGCGAAGACCGCCTGTTCATGCAGTACGCCGGGGGCGATGCGCACGAGCTGCACAACGTCGGCGAAGCTCGATACGTGCGCCGCGAGCAGCCCTGGCCGATCACGTTCACGGTCGAGGGTTCGGTGGCGACATTCCACTTCATCCAGCGAGACGGCTCGCCGCAGAACCATCATCGGATGGCCGACGATGAACAGACCCCGCGAGAGATCCTTATCGCCGAAGGCTACGAGAAGGCACTCCCGGTCTACCGCGAGCTGGCCGAGCAGTCTCCCGACGACCCCGCCATCTCGCAACGGTGGCTGAACCGGCAGGGTCTGGGCATGGCCGACCGAGCGCTGTACGAGCCGGCGATCGGCCTGCTGCGGATCGCGACCGAGCTCTACCCCGATTCGGCCAACACCTATGACAGCGTGGGCTACGTGTACCGGCAAATGGGCCTGCACGACTCGGCGATGATGTGGTACCGCAAGTCACTCGAGGTCGATCCGGAGTTCCCGAGCGCCGTCGAAGCAGTGGCCGAGTTGGAGGCGGAGCGGGAAGCGGGAGGGGGGACGTGTGCGGCGGAGTCCACCAGCGCGGATCGGAATTGATCCCGGTCGCGAAGCCGGCCGCGCGCCGCCTACCCGCGGCGCGGAGTGAGGGCGCCGCAAGGTGTATTTGGCGACAGCGGTGCTACGGTTATGCGGAGTGTCACAACAGGAGGAAGGTCGATGAGTACACGATGGGTTGCTGGGTGTCTGCTGTTTTGCCTGCTGGCGCCGCTGGTTTCACTTGCCGACGGCGAGAAGAGCGCGAACACCATTACGATCCGGGCATTGATTGATGGTTCGGATGTGGTGAAGGTGCGCGGCAACACGCTGTGGTACGAGCACCGCAACTATGCCGTGCCCGGCGCCTGGGTGGGCGACTACGACCACAGTGGCAACGAGCCGACCGTCGTCAACGGCGTCAAGTGGGTACCGCAGTGGGACGGGAAGACCAGTAAGGCATACACCGCGGCAGGTGGGCTGTTGCCGGCCAATAGCGCCGTCACCGTTACGGCCGTCGCGGTCAGCGCCCGCGGCAAGGTCGTCGTGCTTGAGCAGCCGTCCGAGAAGAACGACTACACGCTGTCGGTGCTGTTGGACGATGACCGGCAGCACGGCGCGGAGTGGTACGAGGTGCAGCTGCGTTGGTGACGGCACCGGGGCGACGATGGACACGGGGGCCGTTCCCGAACTGCTGATCCTTGCGCCGGCGCATGAACGGGGCATGAGCGAGCTTTGGCAGGCCGCCAGTGCGAACCAGTTTGCCTGTCCGGCTGATCAGCCGTTCAATCCGTGGATCGAAGCGTTTCTTGACGAGGGCGTGAACTTCGCGTTCGACGACGATCATCGGTTGCCGACGGAACTACCGGACGATCTGACGGGGGTGCGGTGCATTGTTCTGGAGCGAGCGCTGCAGGACGAGCTGCGGTCCGGCGAGCGGGCTGAGCAGTTGCTGGCGTTCGAGGCCGCTGGGGGATACGTGTTTTCGCCGCCGGCGTCGGCACTGTGGACTGGGGCACCTGCTGGCGTAGGATAGGCTGATTCCAATGGTCTGGGTGGGTGGACGTAACTGAAGAGCAATAGCTGAATAATTTCAGACCGTTGAGAACACGACCCTGATTAGGCTAGGCGAACATCAGACCGCCAAGCCGCTCAGCGAGACCCGAACCAATCACAGAGGCGCACCATGACGCAAAGCCGTGCACGATATCTCTACGCCCTGTCTCTCTGGACAGCGATCTCAGTCCTTTGTCTGGCGTGTGCAGCGCGCCAACCATCAGCGCAGCCCCCCCAACCGGAAGTGCCTCAGCCCGAAACAACACCGACAGACGGTGAGCCCGATGCACCAGACGGCGACACCCGCCGGAATCTTGCCCCCTCCGAGGACACACCCTCAAGCACCGGCGGGCTCCCCTTGCCTGTCTTGGAAACGGATGACAACCCGACGGATGAAGCCCTGTTTAGGGACCTGCTTGACAATCACTGGGCACGGATCTTCCCAAATGGAGGGCGAAACGTCGGCGGTCCGCAGTTCTTCAAGTACATCTACGAGCGGCTCGCAACGAGCCATGACCTGTTTAAGCGATATAGCCGTTTCTACTGCGGAGTGAGTGGCGCAATCGTTCGCCCTAGCGACCGAGGGCGGTACGACCTGGTCAAAATCAAAGACAACGAAGGGCGCTGCGTGGTGGGAAAATATTACCGCTGCTGCTGGCCGTGTTCGTGCGACATCATGAAACATGCCCGTGTGGAGCAAGCCACGCTTCGCCTGCCTAATGACCCAAGCGGACAAGAGGAGACCTACTGGGTCCTGACGATAGGGGATCCATGTCATCGATGCGCCTCGTCCCCCTGCCCAGATCTGCCCCCTGAAGTTACAACTTACGCGTGCAAAGACAACGTGACCTCAAATGGCTTACGCGTCAGCGAGGGTCGACTCACGAGCAGCAACTCCGGACGCCTCGTCTTTGCGCTCCTGCATGACGCAGCCCCGGCTGACCAGACAGATGAGGTGGTGACGGCAGACCTCATGACACGATGTACACCAAGAATCAACGCTTCGCCCGAAGCGCTCAAGGCGATGGGAGGCATGGGTAATATATTCGTGGACGTGGCTCGGGTTAATTCGGACGAGACCATCACAAACACCTTTGATGACCTATGTGAGTAGCGTAGAGGATCCGGAACTGGATGAGGTCGAGTTGGACGTTCTGAAACAACTCGGGACGCGCGATGGACACCCCCTGGCCCACCAACCCGTTCAGCGTCTTTCCCGTACCGGTTCTAACTAGCTGAAATCATTGGTGCCGGAGACAGGACTCGAACCTGTATGACCTTCCCCCACGGTTTGTACCAGTTTTCAAGTTAATCAAACGCCACATGGACCTTACCCCCTCATATCAGCCAAGAATCATCGTGCT
>JAZGDL010000223.1:0-2142 GCA_036477795.1 Phycisphaerae bacterium | reverse complement strand
ATAACAACCACCACTTTGGCACCTCCGTGCCGGGAGCGGGAGCCATCCACCCCATCTGCTTTGAATCTGGAACCGGACCTAATCACTGCGAAAGCGGACCTCGCCGCAGCAATGTCCGTTGTCGGTGCATGACCGGACGTTGACCAGCCGCGCCCGGACTTCGGCTTGTAGCCAGGAGGAGACATTCGATTGGGTATCGCAGTGCCAGTTTTACGGTTATTTCTCCGGCATGCCGACGCGGCGCCGGGCCGGGGCGAATCCGTATCATTGGCGATTTGGTCGGCTTCCAACAGCGGAGTCTGACATTCGGCATTGATCATGGCGCGTTAGTAATCTTTAAGCTGGTCCGAACTCGACCAGAGTGCCAGATTCATCGTGCCGTTCACCTTGGCCACGGCGCCCTCGCCGACCTGGGGCATGGCATTGTTTTGACCGGCATTGACCGCGACATGCTGGAGCGTGGCCACCTCTGCGGTCAGACGGCCGCCGGCTGGCATCCGGCTCGCTCAGTATTTGACTGACGGAAGAAAGGCGCCCTTCGGCTCGTTATAGAGCCCGTAGCTCATCAGGGTCATCGGCGAGACAATTCGAATGCCTTTATCCAGGCACCAGCGAAGGAGCCTGCTCTGGCGGATCGGCAATAGGAACCCCGGGCCCGGAAATTCCGATGCCGCGGCGATGAGCGCCTGCACATCGGTGTCGGTCTCGCCCACGCTGTGGCCTAATAAGGCGATGCTCGTGGTGTAGCCGGTGATGCTACCGTTCCGTTCGACCACGGCCGCCGTCTCCCTCCGGATCGCCTCCAAGAGCTCACCGCCGCGATGGTGGCCATGAACACGGACTGAAACCGCATTGCAAGCGTCGTAGTCGTCCTCCAATGCCGGCCTCACCGCGCATCCGGGTGTTCCCTCGTTAGGCGCGCGCCCCTGCATCAACATGAGTAGTTCGCGCGGTTCGAAGCCAAGCTTCGTATAAAGCGACAGCGATATGGTATTGTATGATTCTTGTACTAGGCGCACGCTCGGAAAGCGTCGTTCAGACGCCCGCTTGAGCACGTCCTCCATCAACATCCTTCCTACACCGGACCCTTGGGCGCTCGGGTCTATGGTAGTCGGACCGACCCCCGCAACGTCAGACCGTTCATCAAGGAAGTTGCTGCCGACGATCTGCCCGTCGATCTCGGCGACCACGGCGTAATAGTTGGGCTCCGAAAGTTGAACGCTCACGACGCGGATTGCGAATTCGAGCCGAGGAAATTGCCGAGGAAAACCGTGTCGGTCGGACACTCCGGTGAAAGCCTTGAAGCAGATCTCGCCACAGGCTTCAGCGTCGCTGGACGTTCCCGCCCTCAATGTGATCGCCATCGTATTCTAGCTCCCAATTCGGGCATTCCCGACAAGGTTAATGTTCCTTGTCCCAGCCGTCTAATATTTTGAAGGCATTGAAGTGGTTCCAATGAGACATTACCGCCGCAAGCCTCCTCTGGACACGCTCTTCGGCCATGTGATGTGACTGCTTTCAGAGCAACCGTCGAGCGAGATTGTATGTGCGGCCCACGGAGGAGTCCATCGGGGCCGAATGTCTCCTTCGGGTCAAAAGCGGCCGCCCAGGGTTCGTCCGTGTGCGTCCTGTGTGGATGGCTCCCGCGTTGCAAGGACTTTTTGACGGTGCAGCGACCAAAGTCAGGTACAGTCTTGTGTCCGGCCTGTTGACGCGGTGTTGTTGAACCGCTGGCCCTGATGGTATCCGTGGATCGGGTCCCTATCTGCTTCGCGGGCTCGAACACCCTGGACGCACGTCGGGTTGTCCCCATCCCCGGTCTGACCGGTTCGCCATCACGTCTCATCGTCCTCGCAATCGTCGAAGGGTTTTGTGCCTTCGAACGGAAGGCATCAGGCAGTTGCCATCCGGCCAACGGCGCGGCCTGATCCAGGGCGCCGATCTTCTGCTCCAGCAAAGGCAGGTAGTGGATCGGATCGAAGACCATATCCTCCCGGTCGTAGGAACGGGGGTGCCGGGCAATGATCTCGACGCCGCAACCGATGACCACCTCATGGACATAACCTCGAACCCAGACTTCCTGGTGACCGTAGGCGACGGGCACCGAGTAGTCGTTGCTCCGGTAGCGCACCAGGGACAGGG
>JAZGDL010000222.1:0-2866 GCA_036477795.1 Phycisphaerae bacterium | reverse complement strand
TCAGGAATTGTATTTCGCCTTCGCCCTGGATCAAGAAGTCGACTACCGGATGACTGATGGTCTCTTTCGGATACAGATGCACGTGGGGGCCGCCAAGGACGATCTTGGCTTTGGGCATAAGGCGGCGTACCATGCCCACGGTCTTGAACACGTCGATCAGCGTAAACGTCATAGCGGTCACGCCCACGACGTCGGCTTGGCGCTGGCCCAGGACGCGCTCCAGTTCGGGGTAGGTGTATCCCGCCGGCTGAGCGTCAAGCACTTGAAGATCGAACGGCGAGTGCGTTTCGAGGTAGCCGGCCAGGGACAAGATGCCCAGCGGCGGGTTGAAGCCTCGGTGTTTCTCCACGATGGCGGGATTCTTGCCGATCAGTTCCCCGAAGCGTGGCGGGTTGATCAGCAGCACACGCAACTTCCGGTCCGCACACGTCTTGATGACGCCGCTGGCCGGCGACGCGCCTATGACAGGCAAGCTTGGCACCCTCTTTGCCTTTCGCGACCAAGGACCAGGACGATTCGCTGGTACACTCCTGAGGCCCTGGTTGCCCCATTATAGGGCTGTGGGCGGCGAGTGGCAATCCAAGCAGCCCTCTACCGACCCCGAACCGCCTCTATTAAGTCTATGATATCGGCCGCCACGAAGCCCGATTTATTACAAATCCTCGGGATCCCGTATCGGGCGGGCGGCCAGTAGGGTCCACCACGCGGACCAGCCAAGCAGGGTCCGCCATTCGGACCGGCGATCACAAGCGCGGCGCTGGTTCGAGGTGGTCCGCACGGCGGTCACTACTGACTGGCTTTGGGGTGGCGCCGTCCAGTACCGTCAAACCCACGAAGGGGAAGAAAGGCACGAAGGCACGAAGGGGAATCCGCAATCCTCAATCCTCAATCGTCAATCCGCAATCCGCAATCCCCAATCGTCAATCGCCAATCGTCAATCCCCATCTGCCGACTGTTCCCGGTGCTCGGGTCGCCGGGCTACCAGGTAGGCGTTCACGCACAGCTTCCGCAGCCACGGCAGGCGGTCGACCAGTCCATCGAGATCCAGCGCGAACTTCGGCGACACGGGGATGCCAAGGTAAGGCAACGCTGCCAGCGGTGCCCACATGAATCCGCGAGCCGCGAGGGTCTCAAAACCATTTGACGTCGCCAACTCTCGCAATCCGGCAAGGCTGATGTCCTGCACGTGCACCGACTCGTCGACAAGACGCAAGCGATGGGCTACCGCGTCCCAGAAAGGATTCGGACAGGTCGCCACCAGCAGCCCTCCCGGCTTCAGGATACGGAACGCTTCGGCCATCGCCGCTGAGGAATCGGACAGGTGCTCCAGAACAGCGAGCATCGAAACTACGTCGAACGACGCTTGGCCACATTCGCTGGGAAGGGACATGGCGTCGCCCCGGATCAGCTTTACATTGGGTGGAAGCGGGGCATGAGCCTGGCGGAGCCCGTCGTCGTACTCGATGCCGATGTATTCCCCGACTCCGATGGCCGAGGCCATTTCCACCAGTGTCCGTCCCTCGGCGGCGCCGATCTCGAGCAGGCGCAGAGACCCCCCCGCCCGGTACCGCCGGACCGCCCGCACCACGACCTCGGCACGAGAGCGCAGGCGAAACAGCAGATGCGGCTTTGTCTTTCTGCCGAGCGCGTAGCTGGCATCCATGACGCCGGGCGGTTGGGGATTGGGGATTGACGATTGACAATTGGGGATTGAGGATCGGGGATTGCGGATTGAGCGCCGGGCACCTTCCCCTCCGTCCCTTCGTCCCTTCGTCCCTTCGTCCCTACTCTTCACTCTTCATTCCGTCATCGGCAGAATCTCTTGTCAATCAGATCGGCTAACAGACCGATCGCCAACACTTGCAGCGACGCCATCGAGATCACCACCACGCTGACATCGGCGAGCTGCCCGAAAACAAGCTTGCTCACCAGCCCCCATAGCACGGCCAGACCGAAAAGGCCCGCACTCAGCGGGACAAAGACTTTCAGGGGCTTGAAGTACATGACCGTGCGCACGATGAGGCTCGCAAAGTTGGCGGTGTCGCGTATCGGCCGGATCGATGATTTGCCCACTCGCTTGGCGTACTCGATGGGAACGTAGCGCACGTCATACCCGTGAGTCAGCAGAGCAAGGCTGATGGTCGTGGTGAAACTGAAGCCGTCGGGCAGGAAGTGGATGAATTCCTTGATGAGACTCCGTTTCATGGCCCGCAGCCCGCTGTTGATGTCCGGGATGGGCGTGCCGGCCAGGTAGCTGGCAAGCTTTGTCAGCACCCACTTAGCCGGTCGGCGAACGATCGGGATGTCGGACCGGGCGGTGGTCCGGGCTCCGACGACCATGTCGCTGTCGCCCATGAGTTCGATCAGCTCGCCGATTCGGCCGTTGGGGTAGGTGCCGTCGGCATCGGTAATGACGACAATGTCATGGCGGGCCTGCCCCACGGCCCGTTTGATGCAGTACCCGTAACCGCGGTTCGAGCTATTGCGAAGGATCAGCAGACCGGGCTGATCGGCGCAAGCCTCGAGTTCGCTCTCTGTCGCATCCGTTGAGCCGTCGTCAATCACGATGATCTCAAACGGCCGAGCGGTAGCGACCATCACCTCGCCGACCTGCCGCACGGTTTCGGCGATCATCTCTTGCTCGTTGTAGCACGGAATGATGACGGTAACGCCTGGCATCTTGGTTATTATCACCGTTTGTGATTGGTCCGCAAACCTGGGGAAAAGGTGTCAGGGAGCGCGCCGGGATAAACCGGTCTGGAGTCGCCAATGAAAGAGTCGTACGAGAAAGGTCTAGCCAACCGCTCGGCCCCGAACCCTACGCTGGTGACGGCGACGTCGCGGGTGTGGCATGGGCAAGGGGTAC
>JAZGDL010000221.1:0-27523 GCA_036477795.1 Phycisphaerae bacterium | reverse complement strand
CCGTAAAGGGCGCCGAAGTGGGTCCCCAGGATGAGCGTGCCGATGTCCTGGATCATGCCCACGAGAAAGGCCGTCTGAGCAGGCTGATAATCGGCGCACTTCGCCAACCGGCGGGCCAGGCATGCCCGTATCACGCTGTCGCGCCAGAATTCGCGGATGTCGAACCCCGCAAACCCCATCCCCTCCCAGCCGGCACTGAGGTAGAACCCCAGGGCAACCACCTTGAGATTCTCATTTCCCAGCACGACGGCTGCTCGAGTCAGCGTGCTGACGCGGTGCTGCTGTCCGAAGGCGGCGCTGTTGGCCAGCTTCAACACCCGCGTGCTCAGAGCCGGGTCCATCTCCACCACACCGACGATTTCGCCGGCACTCACCTGGTCGTCACGACACAGACTCAGCAGCTTGACCGCCGCTTCCGGCAGTGACGGGATCCTGACACTATCAAGGATCTCCTGGGCGATATTCGATCGATCGACGACATTGTGGCTGGACATCAGCGTCCCCCTTCAAGTGCACACCTTGTGCTATATCGGGCCGCCGCACCACTCTCTTTGGCTGATGTTGTCCATTCGACGCCGCCTGTCGCCGGATCGGCCGGTCCCCATCGCGATACAGCCCCTATTATCGGGGCTCCGCCCGATGCCGGCGACCCAACTCTTTGGCCTTCACGACGGCGGTGATTTAGCGTAGAATATAGAGTCCATGAGTACACCACGAGACATCGTCAACAAATGGCTCGAAGAGGCCGCCGCACTCGGCGACGTGGACAGCTATTCAGCTAAGCGCACGGCCAAGCGCTACTCGTGCTATTGGGACATGGAGATGCGCGTCGGCCACGCCGCCCACCGCATCACCGTCCGCGACATCAGCGACAGCGGCGTGGGCATTATCTCGCCGGTAGAGGTCGGCGCCGGCAGAACCATCGAACTTCGGCGAACGCAGGAGGAGCCCTGGATCGAAGCCCGGATCATGCATGCGACGCTGACCGTGGGCAGGTACAAGCTGGGGGCGCTGATACAGTTCGAAGAGACCGTTACACGCCCCAGGCAGCCCGGCGAAACAAAGCAACTGGCCCAATCGCTCATCGCCCTGGCCCGGCTGAAAATCAGCAGGGGCGACGCCAGCGCCGCGGAAATGCTGGTACGCGAGTGCCTGGAGATTCGGGAAAAGGCCCTGGGCAAGGATCATTGGACGACGGGCATCGCACAGAGCGTGCTGGGCGAGTGCCTGATCGTCATGGGGCGCTACGATGGCGCCGAACCCTTACTTCTTGAAGCCCACCCCATCATCAAAGAGGGGCTGGGTGAAGACGATGACCGCACTCGCGCCGCCCTGGAGCGCATCGTCCAACTCTACCAGGCCTGGGGCAAACCTGAGAAAGCCGAAGAGTACGGCGCGCCTGCGTGATCATTGGGGGCCCCTGCACCCACCTGACAACGGTATTCACCAAATCGGTATTCAGCAAATCGCCTTTGGTGTAAGGTGCTGGTGCGAGAATCCTTTCTCGCACCCATCCGCTGCGCGAATCCCTTCCCGTGGCCCGCCAGGAATGGAGACCGAGAAGGGATTCTCGGTCCAGCGTGATCTTGCGCAGTAGTGTTAGGCAGATCGCCCTTGGTGTAAAAAGCGGCTTGGGCTGCTCACCGGAACAGCCCAAGCCTGGGAGGGAGAGAAGGAATTTACACCATAACAACCGCCGCGTCAGCGACGGCTGTTCAATCACTCGCTCTAAAACTCCTGTGCACGCCCGAAATGACACAGATTCATACAGACTACCTATAACATACCCGAAAAACGCCCAAACGCAAGGCGCATTGGACAAAAATCTCAGAATTGAACTGTGATTTGGAAACTCTTGCCGCACTTTTCACACACAGATGGTGAAACGCATCGGACACGGGCGGGAAACCCACGGATTTGAATCCGTGGGCTTCTGTGGTCACGCTTCTGCGGGTGTTACGCTTGCGGAATGTACTCCGAATGAACGGCCCTAACGAATCAGTTCGGCGTATCGGGAAAGTTCGTTCTCAAAATTGCGGAGTCTGATCTGGAAGGCGGACTCGACGGTTTCGGTTCCGCAGACGCTGTCCTCCTGCGACATCTGCACCTGGGCGAGGTTGAATTTCAAGCGGCTGGGGACCAGCGGGGTTTTCATGACGGTCACGGCCAACAGCTTGGCGATGGGGACAGGCTGTGAAATCAGCGGCTTCCATCGTTTGGCCCCGGGGATGAGTTTTCTGCAGACAGCGTACAGCTCCTTCCAAGAGTAGGACTTGGGGCCGCCCAGCGCATAGGACCAGCCTACGGTCTCATCACGCCTGAGTGCGTCGACGAAGCAGAAGGCCACGTCCTTGACGGAGACCGGCTGCAGGCGATTTTCGCCTTTCCCGAAGTAGGGCATGACCGGCGGGATCAGCGAGCAGGCGAGAGTCTTCATAAGCTCCATGAATTCGCCGTCGTAGCCGTGGATAACGCTGGGCTGGAAAATGGTCCAATCGAGACCGCTTTCCTTTATGCACTGCTCGGCGGCGTGTTTGGTGCGGTGATACGCGGAGAGGGCGTCGGGGCGGGCCCCCAAGGCGCTCATGTGAACGTAGCGTTTGATGCCGGCCTGCTTGACAGCCTCGACCACGTTGAGGGTGCCCCGACGGTGAATGCGATCGAAGGTCTGGCCCTTCAGGCGATGTTCCCGGATGATGCCGACCAGGTGGATGGCCGCGTCGCATTGCGCCGCAGCCTCACCGAGGGCGGCGCGGTCGAACACGGTACCGACGACGCCGGCGATGCGGTTGCGATCGAGGTCGTGAGCGGCTTGGGCCAGCCTCGCCTGGGAGCGTACCAGACACACCGGGGTGAAGCCGCGAGTCAGCAGTTCTTTGACGACATAGCGGCCGACAAAACCGGTGGCACCGGTGACAAACACGCGTTTGATTGGCCTGGTCCCGGACGGCGGTGAGGCCCGCGGCTGCTCAGATTCTTCTCGGGTTTCACGTCCTTCGGTCATGGGGGTCAGACGTCCTACCGCTGGACCAAGCCTACGGGTTGCAACCCGTGGGCACCACCGTAGATGAACATGACTCCGAAAAAAAGCAACGCCAGAGCACATATTGCCTGCACGAAAACCTCACTACGATCGCCCAGCAGTTTTGAGCCTTTGAAGCTGGCCCAGGACAACGCCTCCAGCCAGACAAGATCACATAGCCAATGAGCAATCGCGAACAAACCAAACGCTAGCAGGCTCAGTTCCAACGCCCGCGAGGTTAGCGCCAGTCCCACGGTAGCCCACCAGATGAGGAAATAAGGATTGCCTCCGGTGAGGATTATCCCGGTCCAGATCGGGTCCCTCCCGCTTCTTCGCTTAGCGGTGTCGCGCGCGACATCGTCAAACGCTGGACCGAGAATCCCTTCTCGGTCCCTCCCCAAACGGAGGGTCCTGAACATCTGTAGACCCATGAATATCAGGAACGCGCCGCCCGCCAGACCTATTCCAATCTGAGCACGTTCTGATGCCAGCAGGGTGCCCATACCGCCTACGATGAACAGCATCAATGGGAATTCGATGATCCCGTGGCCCAGGGCTATCCGGGCCCCGGCGTGCCGTGAATGCACACCTGCTGCCAGTGCCGCCGCCGTAATCGGGCCCGGGGCCATGACCCCTGACAGCGAAATCACCACAGCCTGAAGCAAAAAGACAATCAAGTTTTCCAAACGATCCCACCTCGACCACACACCGGCTCGGCTGTCACCGGCCGAGCGGGTGAATAACACCTGAGAACACACCAGCAATACTAGCAGACCTCCAAGCGGCGGCAGAGTGAAGAGTGACGCTTCCCCTTCGTGCCTCCGTGTACTCTGTAAACCCCGCGCTTGCGCTTGGGGCTCTGATCTGCCTTCGTGCCTCTCTTCCCTGTAGAAGGAAGGGCTCTTGACATAATCGCCGCGGCCGCCTAGTAGTCTGCCTGCTGATTCGCGATTTTTCGGCGGATGCGACGGGTAAGGGCCGGTGACGGCCGCACTTCACCGAAACACCCAATCGGCGTTAAGATTCTGCGCTCGGAGCCGCGGGCTTCAGCCCGCGCGGCCATCCCGCTCATGGTGCCGTCCCCTCGGTGCAACCGTCGGGCTGGGCGACATATTGCGGGGAGAAAGGCACAAAGGCGCGAATGGGATCCCCAATCGTCAATCGTCAATCGTCAATCGTCAATCGTCGGAGTTTGATGGACGTCCTCATGCTGTGGGCGTCGTTGCGGCCCGGCGTGCGCCGGTCGCTCACCTTTGGAACGGTTGTGATGGTGGTTGGAGTGTGGTGCTTGCCGCAGTCGGCCGGGCAAGTCTCCGACGTGCCTGCAACTCAGACGGAGAACTTGCCGCGCGTCAATCCCGACGGCTGGACCTCGTCGGCGGTCTGCGGCGCGTGTCACCAGGCGATCCATGCCGTCTGGCAGCAGTCGCTTCATTCTAATTCTTGGAGGAACGGCGTGTTTCAGGCCGCCTACCGGCGCAGCATCGAGTCCTACGGTGAGAACAAAGCCCGCCTGTGCCTTGCGTGCCACGCACCCACCGTGCGCCACGGCCAAGACTACGCTGTTCGGGAGTCCATCACGGCCGAGGGTGTCACCTGCGATTTCTGCCACAGCGTCCGCGCCGTGGACCTGAGCGATCCCGCCGATCCCTTCCGTCTGACCATCGGCAAAACCAAGTACGGGCCGTTGCGGCACGCCCAGTCGCCGGCACACCAGATCGTCAACTCGGATTTGCACAAGCGCTCGGAGTTCTGCGCCGCCTGCCACGAATACAAGAATGCCCAGGGCGTGATGGTTCTAAGCACGTACAGCGAATGGAAGAGCAGCTCGTACGCCAGCCGCGGAACGCAGTGTCAGGACTGTCACATGCCGCTGGTCCCCGGCCGCGTCGTGGCGCTGAATGTCAAGCGAGAGACCCCCCACTCCGTCAACCTCCACGACATTTCCGGTTCGCACGACATCGAACGGGTCCGCAAGGCCGTCAAGCTGGAGCTGGCGGGCTACGAATGGCTCCGCGATCGTGTCTGGGTGTACGTCAAAGTCGCCAACGAGGGCAGTGGGCACTGCTTTCCGACGGGCCTGCCGATGCACCGCGCCGTGTTGGAGGTCACCATCCGCGATGGCGTCAAGGAAGTGGGGCGGCGCGAAATCCCGTTCGAGGTGGTTATGCTGGACAAGAGGGGACGACTGCTTAGACGGGAGCACGAAGTGTTCGTCAATGCCGCCCGGGTGCGCAGCGACACCCGTCTCAAACCCAATGAAACGCGTACCGTGGACGTTTCCTTCCGTGGCATTACTGCGTCACGCTTAACGGTGACAGCCGCCCTCTACTACCATTACTCGACCGAGACCCTCGTCACGGACGACGCGGGGCAGCGGATCGAGCCGGTGGAGATGAAGTTCCTGGTGGCGTCACGTCAAGAAACGATGAAGCCCCTGGGGAGATGAGAAAGAAGGCACCAAGGCAGATCAGAGCCCCAAGCGCCAGCGCGGGGTTTACAGAGTACACGAAGGCACGAAGGGATTTCCCAATCGTCAATCGTCAATACGCGAGACTGGACCGATGTGGACCGCCGCGAGTTCATCGCAGCGTTGGGAGCGACCTACGGCTCGGCGGCCTGCGCCCGGGCCGCCCCTCGATCAGGCAGCTCGGCGCTTCGGGTGCCACGGGCGGCTTGACAGCCCTTGCCGGCAGTAGGTACTGTCCGTAACCGGCGTTGGTCGACGACAAAGTGTCCGAACGTGTTATTACCTCTGGAAAGCCCCGGGCTTTTTCACTTGTATAAGCTCTTGTTATTCAAGAATGTGTTTCGCAGTTTGCACCAGATGGCGGGCCGCCCGCGTGGTTTATGCGCGCTTATCATGATACCGGCGCTCATCGTCTTCGATACCACCGCGCGGGCCCAGAATACGGCCCTGGACAACGACATCGAGGAGTTACGAAAGCGCGGTCCCAGCGGAGCCAATGATGACCGGATCATCGACGATTGGCTCACCATCCAGTTCGACAAGCTCACCGGCGGCGACGATGCCGCACGGGCAAGAGAACAATTCATGCATGAGCTGGACAGGCTTCGCAACGCCCCGGAGTCGACTGAGCGTTTCACGGAGGCTCTTGCCAAACGGCTCGGCGCCGGGATCAAGACCGAGCTTGAAAAAGCTCCACCCCCGCCGACCGCGCGAGCTGAAACCATGGTGCTGGCCCTGATCGAAGCCGACGACCAGCGAACAGCCCCGGGCCTCACCGCGGCGCTGAAGTTTCCCGCGGTATCCGTCCGCTATCTCGGCGCCAAAGGATTACAGAGAATCCGCGACTCACTTTCCACCAATCCGATCAACGAAGTGCGTCACGTGGTGCGGGTGCTGGGAGATGTCGGCGCCACAGAGGCCAATGCCGTGGTGGTGGAGCGCATCTACCGGGCCATGTCGTTCGCCAATCCCGACGCGGAGGTCTTCGGCGCCATCGCCCAGGTTCTCCAGGGCCGCGTTCAGCGGTACCGCGATGGAGCCGCACTCGACGACACCGCGGAGTCCGCCATACTGGACTACCTCTCCGGCCGGCAGACGTCCGCCCAGCAAGCCGCACCCATCATCCGGGAACTGGCCGCTCTTCTACGGCTGGACGTGGAGCGTTACGACCGGCAGAACCTGCAGCCGCGGGCCAGGGACTCCATCGAACGCAGGATCGACATGTGTGAGTCAGCCATCGAACGGATCACCGGCCTTACCGGCGGCGACGTGCGTGGGGTCATGAAGCAGGGCGGTGCGGGCGTGGCACCGGCCATGAAGCTTGAGCTCTTCAAGTGGACCGGAACGCAGCGGGAGGCCGGCGCTCTAAACGCCGCACCGTGGAACGTCGCTCGGGAAGCGCCCTAGTTTTCCGTCACTGTTCAAGGGACGGAGGGACAAAAGGACGGAGGGACGAAGGGACGAAGGGACGGAGGGACGGAGGATGTCCAGATCTGCGACCGCGGAATGGGCAATCGTCAATCGTCAATTCCCAATCCGCAATCCGCAATCCGCAATCCGCAATCCGCAATCCGCAATCCGCAATGCTCAATCCGCAATGCTCAATCCCCAATCCGCAATGCTCAAACTTCTTGTCTGACTTGGAGCATTCTCGGTTGATTTCCTGCGGCCGCAGTGCTATCTTCGTGGTTTTAGGGCCGGGTGTCTGAAGCCAACCATTCGGATTTCCCGTTTCTCAAACCTCGTCGAGGGGAGCGAAGCAGCCAAGCCACTTGTTGGACTGCCGAACTCGCTGTACCCCCGATCGGCTTCCGTAACCCGCCCTGAAAACTTGCTGGCGACGCTGGATCGCCTCTTCACCAATCGTGAACCGGAGTGAGAGCCGGTTTGAATGCCATGTTCGTGTGGATCACACAGGTTCTTGATGAAAAGGAGTGTGCAAATGACACTACGAAAAACCAAGGTGCTTGTTGTTGCGGCGTTCGGATTTCTGAGCGCGTCTGCGTTGCGTGCGGAGGTGCCGATTCAGATAAACCATCAGGGCGTAGTCAGTGTCAACAACGTCATCCCGGCCGGTACCCTTCTGTCGGCGACCGGGGAGTCCTCGCTTCGGTACATCGACGGCATTGAGCTTGGCGGTGTACCGTTGGATATCGACCCCACCGGGGATGGAGCGTGGAATTTACTCAACGCCCCCACCGGCATTGCCATGGACCGTTCGGGCAACGTCTACTTGCCCGGACGTTCTAGCGACGACGCGTTCAAGATCACGCCGGGCGGGGTCATTACTGAGCTCATCGACCCGACCGGTGCCGGGGCGTGTTGCTCGAGCGATGGAATGGGAGGCAAGATGTGCACCGAGTCGACCGAAGGTGCCTGCCTGGCGCTGGGACCGGAAGCGCAGTTTCATCCGAACACTTCGTGCGGTGCGCCTGGCTTTGTGTGCAACCAGGGCTGTGTGTGGGACAACGGGGCGCCGGAAGACGGCGGCTTCCGGAACTCCCAATTCGATCCCAACTTTCCGTTCATCGCCGCCACGGTCGACGATTTCATCCTCAATGACCAGGGTCCCAACCCCTGCCGGATCGACAGCGTGACCGCGTTTGTCGTTCATCACAATAACGGAGCGCCCGGGTCGACCCCCAATCAATACGAGGGCGTCTGGGTCACCGTATACCGGGACACCGGGCTGCCACCGGGATCGGGCAAGGGGCCCCTCGGCTCGCCATTCATCGGCCCCGTCGGATTGAATCACGATGGGAACGTCGTCTACTCGCAGTTCGTTCCAGTGGCCTTGTTTGCGTGGACCTCTATCAGTCTGCCCTTCCTGAACGCCAACACCGGACCCACGTTCCAACTCGACATACCGGTGAATATGGTCTTGAAGAAAGAGACCAAGTACTGGCTCGAGATAGTGCCCCAGGTAGATTTCAGCGGGAACGGAGGTCTGCAGACGGCGCTCATCGCCTCCACCGTGATATACCTGCATCCGATGCAGCGCGGCTTCCCGCTTCTTGGGATTGAGTTTTGGGAGCAACCGGCGATTCAGGGAATCGCCTTCCGGCTCAACGGCATCAAGGACCTGCCGCCGCCGCCGAACGACGATTGTATCAACAAGGAGGAGATCGGCGACGGCGCGGTGCACTTCGACACCACCGGGGCCACGCTCGATGGTCCGGTGGCGCCGCCGCCTTGTGGTTCTCTGGATTCGGACATCTGGTTCAACTACAGGGCCTCTTGTACGGGCACGCTGACCGCGAGCCTGTGCGGCAGCGACTTCGACACGGTGCTGGCGATCTACAACGGCTTCGGCTGCCCCGCCGTCTTGGGGAATTTGATCGATTGCAACGACAACGCGTGTGGCCCGCAGTCGGAGTTGACGATCCTGGTGACCCAAGACCAGGAATTGCAGATTCAAGTCGGCGAGGCCGGCGGCGCGCAGGGTAACGGCACGCTGACGCTTAAGTGCCTGCCGCTCGGCGCATGCTGTGACCATGCTCAGCCGGACGGCGTCTGCGTCGGGCCGGTCAGTGAGGACACCTGCCTGACCGGCTTGGGCTTTGGGCAACCGGAGTTTTTCGAGAACGATGATTGCGCGGCCGTTGAGGCCCGTGGTGACTGCGAGGAAGCTACCGGTGCCTGCTGTGACAACGCCGACGGGACGTGCCGGGAAGATATTCTCGAATCGGGCTGCACCGGGGCGACCGAAACGTGGTTCAAGGGTCTGGCGTGCTGCCTGACCGACTGCGATGTGGACGGTGTGACGTTCGATGCCTCAGGGGTCAAGCTGCTCAGTCAAGTGGACTTGACAAGCTTTTCGGGCCCGCCGGGGGCCGCGAACGACGTCTGGGGCTATGTCTCTCCGTCGGGCCGCAAGTACGCGATCATCGGCCTGGAGTGCGCGGCGGCCTTTGTGGAAGTCACCAATCCGGCCGTCCCCATCATCGTCGGCGAGATTCCGGGCCCATGCTCGATCTGGCGCGCCATGCAGACTTTCGATGAATACGCCTATGTGGTGTCCGATGCGGTCGTGATGGGTCTTCAGGTCGTCGACTTGACGGCGATCGACAGCGGGACGGTCTCCCTGGTCACCGCGACCGATCTGGGCATCGGGTTCACCGACGCTCACGATCTTCACATCAATACCGCCAGCGGCTTCCTCTACCTGACACTCCCCAATACCAATAGCGGCCACGGGCTGACGGTCGTGGACGTGGGTACGGACCCGGCTAATCCGTCGCATGTGGGCGACTGGACCGACACGGACGACCCCAGCGCACGGTGCCACGATGCGCAAGTCGTGTCCTACACCACCGGGCCGAATGCGGGTAAGGAGATCGCGTTCTGCTTCGGCGAGGGATTCGGCTTCAAGATCGCTGACGTGACCGACAAGGGCAATATGTTCACGTTGTCGACGTTGGTCTACCCCAACACGACATACACGCATCAGGGTTGGCTGAGTGAGGATGGGCAATTCGTCTTCATCGACGACGAGCTTGATGAGCTAGACAACCCGAATGTGACAGAGACCACAACCTATGTGATCGATGTTTCGGACCTGAGCAATCCACAGTTTGTCACGACGTTCACGAGCGGTTTGTGCTCGATCGACCACAACCTCATGGTCCGCGGGAATTTCGTGTTCCAGGCCAACTATACGACAGGCTTGCGCATTTTCAACGTCAGCGATCCGACCAACGCATTCGAAGTCGGGCACTACGACACCCACCCCGAAACCAACCTCGCGGTGTTCCAAGGGGCCTGGGGCGTGTATAGCGATCTGCCTGGCGGGATCGTCTTAGTCTCGGATATCGAACGCGGCTTGTTCGTGCTGGATGTGTCCCAGGCTGTGGGCGGCGCTTGCTGCGACGGGTCCACCGGCGACTGCCTGGATGATGTAGTTGAAGAGGACTGCCCGGTGGACCCGGCTGATCCGCTGAACCAATTCCGGTGGGAGAAGGGCACGTCCTGCGCGGATCTCGTTCCGCCGTGCACCGAGCACACCGGTGCCTGTTGCGACAAGTCGCTGCCGGGTGGCGTATGCACCAGCGGTATCGCCGAATCGGCATGTCCGACCGGTGACCCGCAGGTCCAGTGGTTCAAGGACGAGAACTGCGTGGAGGACGGCGGGACCGTCGCTTGCCCGGAGCACACCGGTGCCTGCTGCGATAACGCCACGCCTGGCCTGTGCCTCGGCATAATCACCGAGTCGGAATGCCTGGCCCAGGCCACCGTTCCGAAGTTCTTCAAGGACGGGACCTGCGATGACTGCGTGCCGGCCTGCCAGCCGCCGGTGGTGATCGGGGATATGGCATCGCGGTACATTGAGATCCGACCGGATGCGAGCGTTACGGACCCGGTCGCGTTTCACATTGAGTGCGGCATTAAGCAAGGGGAGACGGATCCCAACGAGGGTTGGGTGCAGTTGATTCTCAAGGACTACGCGGAGAACCCGGCTGGAACTGTTCTGGTCAATATCGGCAAGACCACGCCTGACTGCGCGGACGCCGACTTCCTGACGCCGGATGAATGGACCAGCGGCGGTAACAACGCCCTGTATGTCACCGGTTTGCCGGTGTGTCCCAGCCGTCGTGCTACTTCCCCCAAGGGAGCGTCGGACTCGAGACCGACGGTGACGGCGCGTTGCGTCGACTGCACCGCCCCGGATGCGGATCCGGTACAGGCTGCCGATCCCAACTGGGTTTACTGCGACTCCAGCGGCGACGGGCAGACCACGTTCTTCTCCGACCTGTTCAAGCAGTTCAGTAACACTGCCGCCGCGGGAGGCCCCAACTTTACAGGCCCGGATCTTGGGATCGAGGTGGACACACAGGGCAACTGGAAGGACGTGCCGGACCAGCAGGTCACGTTCTTCTCTGACATCTTCCAATGTTTCGGTGCCACCGCCGCGGGCGGGGGTGACACATGGACGGGACCGACGTGTCCGTAGTGGAGGTTGAAGGTTAAAAGGTTGAAGGTTGAAGGTCGCGAATTCTAACCTTTAACCTTCGAACCTTAAACCGTGTCCCCGACGGGTCAACTTCTGGGGTGCGCTTCGTCGTACGACTTCTTCATCCGCTCGGTGGTCAGGTGCGTGTACACTTGCGTCGTCGATATGGATTGATGCCCCAACAGCTCCTGCACGCTTCTCAGGTCCGCGCCCTTGTCCAGCATGTGCGTCGCGAAACTGTGCCGTAGCGTGTGTGGCGAGATCGACGGATCCAGACCCGCCACGGCCAGGTACTTGTCCAGTTTCCGACGGACGCTGCGGGTGCTGAGTCGTTGGCCGTGTTTGTTCACGAACAGGGCCTGCTGATCGAACGTGGCGCTGCGAGGGTCCGCCCGGCGGAACTCCATGTATCGCGTGATGGCACTGAGCGCCGTCGGGCCGATCGGCGTGTTGCGCTGCTTTTTGCCCTTGCCGTGCACCCGCACCACCTGGACGCTGAAGTCCACGTCATCCACGTTGAGAGCGACCAGCTCGCTGACGCGAATTCCCGTCGAGTACATCACTTCCAGCATGGCGTGATCGCGGGTCCCCAGTAACGTGGTCCGGTCCGGTGTGCGCAGCAGCTTCTCCACCTCCTCGACGTTGAGGAACTTGGGAAGCCGCTTCTCCTGCTTGGGCATGCGGATGGAGATCAGCGGATTCGACTTGACGTAGTCGCGGCGCACGCAGAACTTGTAGAAGCTCCGCAGCGTGGCCAGCTTGCGGGCGATGGTCGACTTCGAATAGTTCTGCTGACCGAGAAACGCCAACAGCGACTTGACGTCCTCCGCCGTGACCGCCACCAGCTTTTGCGTCAGGTCCGTCTCCACCATCACCGCCGTAGCCGAGGGCTGCTGTGGACCGTAGGAGCCTTCGCCCGCCAGGCCCGCTTGCTGAGCCGATGCCGATTCCGGCGAGCCGGCCCGGGCGCTGCGCGCGGTGTCGCCGACCAGAAACGCACAAAACTGGGTCAGGTCGGCCCCATAGCATTTCGCCGTGTGAGGGGAGAAATGGCGTTCATAATTGAGGTAGTTCAGGAACTCGGTGACTAGGCGGTTCTCGGTCATGTTCGCATCACAGTGGAACGGCGATATCCCAACCACTTTCTACCCGGCTCCGGCGCGACCCACGGAGGACGACCCTGCGGGTCAGCAGGCGTCCACCGCTTCAGTGCGTCAGAGCACGACGTGGCCATCGCCCTACCTGGCAACCTCGTCGAGTTCCGTCTCTAACCTTCGGCCCATCTGATAACTCAATACAGCGGCGTCAAACCAGTCAAACTTAGTTCCACGATCTGACGCCAACGACGCAAACGCGTCGATCACCGTCGCTTCGTCCCCAGCCGCATACCTGAACACGAAACGTTCCGAACCTTTGACCAGGGTCAATTGTCGAATCGTCTTCATCCGTTCGCTCCCCGTTCCCACCCCATCCGCTCAGCCCGCTCCGCTTGAATCCGACACCTTCTCCGATTCCACACCGTGCGTCATCGCCCGGATCGTTTCGTGGCAACAGAATCGGAGGTAGGACTGCTGGCTGGCGATGTACTTGCGCCAACCGAACGGGCTCGCGTCGGCGGATCGAGATTCGGCAAATCGTCTAACCGCCGCGCACACCCACTCATGCGACGCGTCAAAAACACGCTCCGCCTGGGCGATAGGTGCCAGGGGAGAGTCGTTCTCCCATTGACGCGAGGGCGATGCCGCCCGAGACTCCGCCACCGGATCAAACCGCACCGTCCGTGGCCGACGACGCTTGCCGTACAATTGTGCCGCGAGCCCAACCACCGGTGGATCATAAGCGTCGTACTCCGTCACCGCGAAAACCAGAATCGCGTCCGCGCCGAGTATCTTGGCGATCTCCAACGCGTGACCGGGCGACTCAACCCTCTCTCGACCTTGATCAGCCAACACCGCCAGAACCCGGTTCACCGGGATAACCTCGATGTCAGCCACGTAGCTCAGTTCACTGGCCATCAAGTCCGCGACACGATTCGGATCCAACTGGGCGGTCCCGCTCACGTTCAACGCGGGGGCCACCGCAATGGTCATCACTCCGAGCGTGTCATTGGCCAGCCGGACCGGCTTTACGGTTTTCTCGGCACAACCGCCCAATACGGCAACTGACATCCATGTGCAGCAGGCCACGCCGCCGCCGACTCTCCGCAATGAACGGATCATCCATGATCCCCTTTATTAAGTGCGGCCCCCCCGAGAATCCATTCTCGAATAAGATGCCGGGACGGCACACGATTCATCGTCCAATCTGGAGACGCCCTTAATGAGCAAACCCGCCACGTCGATTTTCAGGGCCCTTCGCTCGCGATCGCCTTGGCGCTGATTACCCGCGCAGGGCCGATATCATCACGGGCCGTCCCGGTCACCGACGTGGTCGGCGGCGACCCGGTCGACGGGACCGCGCTCCAGATGTTCTCATGACCCGATCGCTCGCTGGTGAACAGCACCTGACCGCTGGGCGACCACGCCGGCGAGAAGTTTACGGAATGACCGTCCGTCAACCGCATCCGCGATCCTCCGTCGGCGTCCATAACCCAGATATCCGACGTTTCGTAGACCGCGCCGAACTCCGGATCGATCGAGGGCAACGTCTTCACCGTGGTGAATGCGATGCGCTGGCCATCACCACTCCAGGTCGGCGAGATCATCGCGTAGTCGGCGCTGGAGGCGATCTCCGTCGGATACCGCGGCTCGCCGTTCACCAGCTCCAGGGTCCAGACGCTGAACCACCGGCTCCCGCGCTGCCGGGCCCGCTGAAACAGTATCTTGTCTTCCACCGGCGACCATTCCGGAAACACGCCGTCGCCCACGAACGTCGGTGTCGCGTTTTCCTCGGCCTGCACCAGCCACAGCTCCCACTGGCCCGACTTGGGATGCAACGCCGAATAGATCAACTGCTTGCCGTCCGCCGACCAGCTCGGGTGAACCTCGTCCATCGGAGTGTTGGTCACCTGGATGGGTCGTTGGCCGTCGACACCGATCACCCATAAGTCCCAGTTGCCGGTCCGGTTGCTGGCAAATGCCACACGCGAATCGTCCGGGCTGAACACCGGCTGAATATCGGAGCTCGGATCCGAGGTCAGTTGCACCACCGCCGTGCCGCTCAGACTCTTGATGTACAGGTCCGATGCGTCGCTGTGCCGCGTCGAGGCGAATACCATGCGACGCCCCCGGCGGTCGACATGGCAATCAAAATCCGCGCCTTCACGCGTGTATGAATGCTGCAGCATCGAACCGCGGGCCCGCCCCATGTACGGCGCTGCGCTGCGCCGCGGCAAACCTCCGAACAGTGTTACCTGTCGATCCCGCGCCGATGCCAGCGTCGGCAGCCGCGTTTGGCCCACCACCAGCACGGTGTCCGGGGGCGCGTCCGCTTCACAGCCGACCAGCAACGCCGGTAGAATCACCGCACACAGCCTCGCCCGCAGGGTTATACAACTGGCCGAATGCATCTGGTCACCTGCCGATTTATTCACGTACTACACCTATATTGCGCCGCGTGTGGGACCGACTTCCCAGCCGGTCAAATGACAGGCTGGAAAGCCTGTCCCACATATGGGTGCGAGAAAGGATTCTCGCACCAGCACGGATTCTCGCACCAGCACGGCTTCTCGCACCAGCACCACCTATATTGCGCCGCGAACGTAAGGCCGCCGCAGACAGCCAAACCTCTTGCCGCCGTGTTCATCGGCTACCCAAAAGCCGGGGTATAGTTACCGTATCTACCGTGCAAGCCGGTGTCCGATAATCTCACGTTTTCATCGACATATGCCCCGCTTTGACTTGACCACGACCCCAGCCGCCTTTCACAACGTCCCCGGCGGATCGGTCGGCTTGAGAACACCGCCATCCCCCCTCCCAGCCCTGCTAACCCATTCACGCCGTGGGTGGGGAAGTCCGGTTGGTTATCAACGAAGCTGCGCAAGAATCGCACACCGCAACGAATGATGCCCGCATGAACAGTGAGTCCGTACCCGTCGGACCACCAAAGTCTGCAACAGAACCTGGGGGACCGGCTTTCCAGCCGGTCAAACGCTCGAAGTGGCTTGCCGTTTAGCAAACGCCGGAAGTGGCTCGCCGTTTGGCAGACGCCCGGACCACCGGCCGCGCTCGCCCTCGGATGAAAGCTAACATAAGATCAATGCTCATGATAAAATGAGCCCGATGCTTTGGCGCCGTAGTATCCTGGCGGGACCCCGTCACCCGTGTCAGCCAACATCCGGAGAGGAAGCATGATGTGTGGATTTCGATTCATCGCCCTAGCCCGGATTATTCATACCGCAGAGAGCGCAGAGCACGCAGAGACGGAATAGATGGGAAGTCCAGGGACTCAGCGCGGAATCCCGGGGCGGCCGAAATAAACACACTGTCGGAATGAGACAAGCGAGACTTCGACCGTAACTTCATTCCAAATAATACTCTGCGCTCTCAGCGATCTCTGCGGTATGAATAATCCGGGCTAGTGCTCCGTTACAGTTCAATTGCAAGCCCACGGATTCGAATCCGTGGGTTTCGCAGTGACTTTGTCGTTTGGCAGACGCCGAAAGCGTAATCTCCGCTCCCTCACCCCATACTCCAACCCATAATTCGAACGTTGATGCCCCGCCAGGCCCGCCGTTTACGGCGGGTGAACGAAGTTTATCCCAATAATTCCCGCTTCCCTTCTCCCGCCGCCAAGGGCGGCGGGAGAAGGGAAGCGGGAGGAGAAGTTCATGCTCCAGCCACCCGGCCTGAAGGCCGGGCCTAGGAGGATGGACACGAAACTCTCCCACCGAAAACGGCACTAGTGTTCCTTGGTACCAACCTGTTCACACTACAATCGGCAAAACCAACCCGCTCTGTCAAGAGTTCCCCAATCGGAGCAGGAGTAAAGGGTGCGTGACACTATCGGCGGCTTCAGCGCCGCACGCTGATACAGCCTGAAAGGCTGACCTACAGTAGCCGTGGGCAAGTTCCGCCGAGGCGGGACGCCGCCCACGGTAGCCGCAATACCCCTTCCATTCGACCCTGCAGGGGTCGCATAAACGTCCCGTCGCACACGCCGCAGAGAATAGACGACCCTTTCAGGGTCGGGTGGTTCGGTGGCCGCGCCATCCGGGGGCGGCGCTACGCTTGCCCCCGGCTATTACAGAGCAGGCCTTCAGCCTGCCACCCCACCCGCCGATTCTGTCACGGACCCAGGAGTAAACCCGGTCGGCACCAGGTTCAGACTCCGGCTGGGACTTTCTTGCCGGGCTCCTTGATCTCTGACGCCGCCGGAGCTGGGTCGCCGTTGAGCGGAGGCAACGGAATGGGCCGGTTGCCCGGCCCCACGAACATGATCGCGTCACGGCCCAGCAATGCCGCCGCCTCCGACCGGAACCGATCGCTCGGATCGATCGCGAATTGCATCGGGCAACGAAGCATAGCCTCCATTTGATCGTCCGTGGTGATCCTGAAGACCACCTCCTTGTTACCAGAGTGCCGGGCAAAGATCGCTTTGAATTGCTCCAATACCCCATCCGGCGCCGTCGCGCTGCCAATACCAAGAATCACCTGCTTGCACAGACGCCGCGGGGCGTCGGATGCCGGAATAACATCGGTGATCCGTAGCGATGCCTCCTCACGACGCTTGTCCACCTGCCCGGCCAGAAACACGATGCTGTCCGGCGTAAGCAACGGCCGAAACTTTTCCAGGCTCTTGGGGAACAGGATGCCCTCGATCGAACCTTTCAGATCCTCCAGCGTCACGATGCCCATCTTCTCATTTTTGCGCGTCATCACCGTACGCAGCGACGACACCATCCCGCCGATCACCACCCGCGTGTCCGGCACCATGGCTGACAGATCAACGGTCGCAGCCGACGCGCACGCCTTAATGAGTTCGCCGGAGTTAGCCAGCGGATGCCGCGTGACGTAAAAGCCCAGAGCGGCCTTCTCCTTAGCCAGCATTTCCGCCTCGGTCCACTCGTCGTCAGGCAGCGGGGGATGGGCAGCTTCGTCGTCGTCGACACCGCCGAACAGCCCCATCTGCCCCGTTCGCCGATCCTGCTGCAAGCGCCATCCCTGCTCCATCGCTCCGTTCAGCACTTTGAAAAGAGCCTTGCGCATGGCACCGGTGCGGTCAAAGGCGCCGCAGTTGATCAACGCCTCGATGCCGCTGCGGTTGCACGCCGACGGATCGACACGCTCGCAAAAATCATAGATGTCTTCAAACGCTCCGCCCTCATCGCGTGCCCGGCAGATGGCAGACACCGCCTTTTCACCCACACCTTTGACCGCTGCCAGCCCGAAGCGTATCTCAGAAGCCGGCTGACCCTCGCGCTCCACGTGATCTACCGTGAAATCATTGCCTGACCGATTGATGTCCGGCGGCAGCACGGTGATCCCCAAACGCTTGCATTCCTCGAAGTAGTCCAGAATCTTGTCGGTGTTGGACATCTCAAAGGTCATCGAGGCGGCCATGAACTCGACCGGGTAGTAGACCTTCATATAGGCGGTCTTGAAGGCCACCAGCGCATAACCGGTGGAGTGGGCCTTGTTGAAGGCGTAGCCGCCGAATTTGAGAATGTCCTCAAAAACCTGCTCAGCCACCTTGCGCTTGACGCCGTTCTGCTCGCAACCCTGAAGGAACGGCTCCCGCTCCGACTCGATCATCCGCGTTTTTTTCTTGCTGATGGCCTTGGCCAGGCGGAAGGCACGCTTCAGCTCGATGCCGCCCAGCCGGTTCACCACTCGCGACACCTGCTCCTGATAGACCATGATTCCGTAAGTCTCAGCCAGCACCTCGGACATGATGGGGTGGGCGGTGGACCACTTTTCGCCATGCTTGCGGGCCACGTAGGCATCGATGTACTGCATCGGTCCCGGACGGAAGAGGGCGTTGGCGGCGATCAAATCCTCAATCCGGTTGGGCTTCATGCGCATGATCACGTCCCGCATCCCGCCCGATTCGAACTGGAAGACCCCTTTGGTATCGCCGCGGGCGAACAGCTCATAGACCCGCTCATCGGTGAGGTCCAGATGGTCCAGATCGATGCTTGCCCCGGTGGACTGCTGGGCCAACTGCCTGGCCCGCTCCAGTGTGGTCAGCGTGCGCAAGCCCAGAAAGTCGAACTTGAGCAGGCCCACCAGTTCCACCGTGGTGCCGTCGAACTGCGTGATGATCTGATCGTCGTTGGCCGACTTGTAGAGCGCCAGGTATTCATTAAGCGGCGTGTCAGCCACCACGATCCCCGCGGCGTGGACTCCGGCATGACGCGACAGACCCTCGAGCTTCCTGGCCAGGTCGAGGATCTTCTTGACCCCGGCGTCGGCGTCATAGCGCTTCTTCAGCTCCGGCTCCGCCTCCAGGGCCCGATCAATGGTGATGTTCAATTCCGACGGAATCAGATTGGTCAGCTCGTTGGCTTCGTTGAAGCCCATCCCCATGACCCGGGCGACGTCCTTGACCGCCGCCTTGGCTTTGAGCGTGCCGAAGGTGATGATCTGGGCGACGTGCCCGTACTTCTGGCGCACGTATTCGATCACGTCGGGGCGATGGACCTGGCAGATGTCGACGTCGATATCCGGCAGTTCGTCGCGATCCGGGTCCATGAACCGCTCGAAATACAATCCGTAGCGCAAGGGATCGGGATCGGAGATTTCCAGACAGTAGCTCACCACCGAGCTGCAGCCGCTGCCGCGCGCTCCGCAGGGAATGCCCTTGCTGCGGGCGTAGCGCATGAAGTCCCAGACGATGAGGAAATAACCGCTGAACCCTTTGTCCGAGATCACGCCCAGCTCATAGTCCACGCGCTCACGCACCTCGTCGGTGATCTCGTCGTATCTGCGCCGGGCCCCTTCATAGACTAGCTCGCGCAGGTACTCATCCCCTTTCCGGCCTTCGGGCAACTTGTACACCGGCGAATGCCGCGTGCTGAAGTCCAGGTCCACGTTGCACAGGTCCGCTATCCGCAAGGTATTGTCCAGCGATTCGGGGCAGTCGGCGAAGAGCTGGCGCATTTCAGTCGGCGATTTGAAATAGAACTGATCGGTGGAAAACTTGAACCGATCTGAGTCGGTGACCAGACTGCGCGTGCTGATACAGCAAAGCACGTCATGGGCCTCCTGGTCATCGTGCTCGAGATAGTGAACGTCGTTGGTGGCGATGACCGCGACACCCAGCTTCTCCGCCATGTCCAGCAGTTCCGGATTGATCATCCGCTGCTCATCCATGCCGTGGTCTTGCAGCTCGATGAAGAAGCGGTCCGGCCCGAAGATCTCCAGGTAGGTCTTAGCCACCGCCTCCGCAGCCCGGCGATCCTTATTCAGCAGTGCCTGGGGAATCTCCGCCCCCAGGCAGGTGCTGGTGCACAGCAGCCCCTCCGAGTACTGGCGCAGCGTTTCCTTGTCGATCCGCGGGCGATAGTAGAACCCCTCCAGATACCCGATGCTGGAGAGCTTCAGCAGGTTCTTGTAGCCCACGTTGTTCATAGCCAGCAGAAGAAGGTGGTTGCTGGCCTCTTTCATTTTGGACTGCTTCACCCGCCGGTCACCGGGGGCCATGTACGCCTCACACCCGATGATGGGCTTGACGCCGGCTTTGACCGCCGCTCTGTAGAACTCGACAGCCCCAAACATGTTGCCATGGTCGGTGATCGCCACCGCGGGCATGCCCATGGCCTTAGCCATCTCCACCAGCGGCTTGATGCGCGTAGCCCCGTCCAGCAGGCTGTAGTGCGTATGAACGTGAAGATGAACGAAGGCGGCGTCGGACATCGGTGAGCGCAATCGTACGTGAATACCCGGCACCGTCAAAGGGCGTCACCAGACGCTCACGATCCGCCTGTGAGTCGTGGTCGACCCTTGCTGCAAGCTTGTGTGAGCATGCGACTTACCGGAGCGCTATCGAGTTGGCAGCGACCAGCCACCCGTCAGCCGAGCTGTGCGGGGCCTGTCGGTTTAGTCGTCCGTGCGGCTCCCCAATGTAGCGCCACCCCTTGTGGGTGGCGCAAAACGAGGGTGCGCCACCCACAAGGGGTGGCGCTACAGCATTAATCGACAGCCCCTGCGCTCAGCGCCGGCGCCGGCGTTACGGCTTGCCGTCGCCCAGCTCGATGGATGCAACCAGGAGAAGATCGATGATCTTGACACCCTCCTGGCCTGGTGTAGCGACGAAGATAGTTCTACTGCCTTGGGGCGGAAACCACAGGAATTCCGGATGCGGGACGTGCACCTCGTTGCCGTCGGCAATCTGCAGCGTGAACGGCCTGAAAGGCGTCGCCTGGTGGACTTTCCGGAGTTGGTCAATCGTCATGCTTCGACCTTTACTTGACTGGTGCGCTATTCTACGACGATCCCTATTGCGGGTCAAACCTGATGTAGTCCGCCGCGTATCCCCATTTGCATCCTGTTCATCTGTATCCCCCACCCTTGCTTCGCAAGAATGGGGCACCGGCGCAGGAGAGCACTGTTACGACCGGCGGCGCTTGCGGGGCGCCCTTCCCTCCCCGCCTTCGATACTTGTGACCGACAGCAAGTCTATGATCTCGAATGAGTCATCCGTTTTTGCGACATGAACCGTCCGACCGGAGGGAGTTTGCATCAGGAATTCGGGATGCTCCACTCGTACCGATCGCCCGTCGGCTAGATGAAGCGTGAATGGGACGAACGGTTTGGCCTGATGCATCTTTCTCAATTGCTCATTCGTCATCGCTTTGGCTCGTCTCGCGTCAAGTAGACCACCCTGCACACCCGCTGGCCGATCTCCGATTCTGAAGCAGCTTCGAAGAAAAGCTCGACGGCCTCCACGAGGTTGCGACGCGCCTCCTCGATCGTTTCACCCTGGCTGGCGATATCGAACTCCGGGCACAATGACACATAGCCGTCACCCTCACGCTCGATGACCCCGGTTAGCTGTTGCACGCGTTTCATCTTCGTTCTCATCCCTCAAACCAGCGGCATTGCATTCTCCACGTTTGGCATACCGAAAGCAACTATTTCCTCGCGATCGGCACAAGAAAGGTGAACCGCGTCAACCGAGCTTGCCGGCATGAACCCGCTGCCCAAGACCTACGTATATCGCGCGGCGATGGGCATGCGGCGGCCGGTGCCGAAGGCGCGGCTGGTGACTTTCAGGCCGACGGGGATCTGCTTGCGTTTGTACTCGTTGCGGTCCACCTTGCCGGCCACCTCGCGAACGGTCGACTCGTCGAAACCCTCCGCGACGATCTCGTCGGCGGATTGCTCCTTCTCCACGTAACGCTCCAAAATCGCGTCCAGCACGTCGTACGGCGGCAGCGTGTCCTGATCCGTTTGATTCTCCTTGAGCTCTGCCGACGGCGGCTTGGTGATGGTGCGCTGGGGGATCAAATCCCGGCCTGCCCGCTTATTGATGTACTTGGCTAACTGGTACACCATGGTTTTGGGCACGTCGCTGAGCACCGCCAGCCCCCCGCACATATGGCCGTAAAGCGTGCAGTAGCCGACGGCTAATTCACTCTTGTTCCCCGTGGTCAAGAGGAGCCAGCCGAACTTGTTGGAAAGGGCCATCAGGATGGCACCGCGGGCACGGGCTTGCATGTTCTCTTCAGTGATGTCCGGCGGACGACCGTCGAAGTGCGGTGCCAGCACGCGCTCGCAAGCGGAGTGAATCTCTTCGATCGAAATGGTTCGATATTCCGCCTCGAGCGTTTCGGCGAGGGCTTGGGCGTCTTCGCGGCTGTGGGTGCTGCTGAATCGGGAGGGCAGGGCCACCAGATGCACGCATTCGGCGCCGATGGCCGCCACCGCTACCGCGGCCGTCACTGCGGAGTCGATCCCCCCCGAAACGCCCACCACCACGCCGTCGAATCCGCATTTGTACACATAATCCCGCGTACCCAGCACCAGGGCCTGATAGATGCTCGACACCGGATCAAGCTCCGGCTCAATACGGTTGTCCGCCGAATCCAGGTCAACGACAAGAAAGTCCTCCGCAAAAGACCGGGCCCGGGCGATGAGCCGGCCCTCTGCGTCGTAGGCACCGCCGCCGCCGTCAAATATCAGATCATCGTTGCCGCCCACCTGGTTCACCGACAGCAGCGGCATCCTGGCCTGTTTGGCCTTGGCTGCGAACAACTCGTTGCGTCGCGCCGGCTTGCCAACGGAGAAGGGGGACGCCCCGATGTTGACGATCATGTCCGCACCGGACAGTTCCGCCACCGGATCGCGGCCGTAGAGATGCCGGGCGAAATAGACGTCGTCGCTCCAGATGTCCTCGCAGATGGTCACGCCGACTTTCACCTCGACGCCGTTGATCCGCACCGCCACCACGCAAGCCTGCGAACCGGGATCGAAGTAGCGCAGCTCGTCGAAGATGTCGTAGGTGGGCAACAGCATCTTGGCGTAGCGGGCCATCACCCGGCCGTCAGCACACACCGCCGCCATGTTGGACAGCCCCTTACTCCCGTCCGTTTCGTTACTGTGAACGTAGCCCACTACGACGATCACCCCTTGGGCACGACCCGCGATACGCTCCAGGGCCTGCTGGTTGGACCGTACGAAGGCCTTCTTCAAAAGCAGGTCCTTGGGCGGATAGCCGGTGACCGCCAGTTCCGGCAGCAGGACCAGATCGGCATTCGCTCTGATGGATTCTTCGATACGGGCGATGATCTTCTCGGTGTTGCCGACGACGTCGCCGACCACGGGATTGATCTGTGCCAGTGCGATTCTCATATGCAAAAACGTGTCCCCACCCGGTTTGTCAGAAGTCACCAGCAGGTACCCAAAGCATGTAGGGTCCGCCGTGCGGACCACGCTCGTTGCGTATCACGACTCCGCGTTGCCAGTCGCCGGCAGAAGGATTGATCGCGCAGGTGACACATCATCTTTGGTGAGTCCCAAGGCTGATACGGCCAACGGGCTACCCGTCTACGCCTTCGCCGCCATCCTCAGCCGCCTCTGCTCCAGAATCGCCCGCGTCTTGCGAAACCGCTTCGGCGATCCGGGCGAACGTAGCCGGGCCGTCCTCCTGCTCCTCGGAGGAAGATTCCTCCTCCCGGCTTTCTTTCACCTTGGTCTGCCTGTCCGGCGGCGTCAGCTCCTCGACCTTGGGAAGCTCCGCCAGTGAAGGTAGACCGAAGACCTCGAGGAATTTCTTGGTGGTCCCGTAGAGCAGCGGGCGGCCGATCTCCTCCGCCCGCCCCACGATCTTCACCAGATTCATCTCCCGCAGCCGCTGCAGCATCTCGCCGACCTGAACCCCACGAATCTCTTCGATGGTCACCCGCAGCACCGGCTGTCTGTAAGCTACCACCGCCAGAGTCTCCAGCGCCGCTTGCGACAGTTTAGATTCGCTCCGGGCCCGCAGCAGCTTTCGAAGCCAGACGTTGAACTCCGGCAGCGTCAGGATCTGATACCCTTTGGCGATCTCCTCGATCCGAAACGACGCGCCGGTCCGTTCATACCTGGCGTTCAGCGAGGCGATGCAATCTTTCACCTGAGCGGGCGGCACGTCACCGATGATGCTCGAAATCCTGGCGGCCCCCAGCGGCGAGTCGGTGGCCAGCAGCAGGGCCTCGACGATCGATTCGGTGCTCACCGGCCCTTCAGATGACCGATTCGCGCTGGGCTCACCCGACGCTTCAGACTCCCGGCCCGTTCTGTCGATGGTCTCGCCTTCGCTCATCGTTCATCTACCTGTCAGAACGTTCACCAAGGAGGGCAAAGGGTGCTCTGCGACAAGACATCGACTACTCGGAGTGCGGCGGGTGGCCCACGTCCTTCGGACATGGGGGACGCGATGATATGCGCTGAGGTGAACCGCCCCACTATCATCGGCTCCCCCACCTCCAAAGGAGGTGGGCCACCCTGCCTTTCGTGATCACGCTCGACCGGCTATCGGATGACTAGGGAGATGGGATCGAACTCCCTGGAGCCGGTGCACCGCGCAGGAGCCCTTCGGTGCTCAAGTCTTCATCGATATCCGGCCAATGGATCCCGTATCCCCCACCACTCTTCTGCCAATTGGCGCGTTGCTCCGCTGTGGCGTGCAGCAACCGAGGAAACCACGCCAACGGAACGCTAATGGTCCTTCCGTCCAACAGATCCACACTTAGTGTATCTTCGTCGAACCGAACGTCTGCGACACTCTGCCCAGGTCTAGGGTCTGAAGAACTCATTCCAGGCCTCCACCAGCCCGCTTTGATGCTCCGTCAGCATCCGCTCAATGCTGGTGCCGTTTTCGGTGCGAGTTTCGTGTTCATCCTCCTAGGCCCGGCCTTCAGGCCGGGTGGCCGAAGCCCGAACTACTCCCCCCCGTCCCCGTCTCCCGCCGCCAAAGGCGGCGGGAGACGGGGACGGGGGGGACTGCGATGATCCCTTCGTTTACCCGCCGTAAACGGCGGGCCTAGGAATTGTCTCCATGGTCACGATACTGTTTGACCGAAAACGGCACCAGTCAACTCTTTCGCGCCGAATCCAAGATTCCGAGCCAGGGCAACGGGATCAAGCTAGAACTTGGCTGATTGCCTGTCCCTGTCAACGTGCACGTGAGCCGGCTCATTCGGTTCGTGGCTATGGAAGTATACTCGATACGGCCCAATTCTCAAAACCGTCGGCACGAACCCACCTCTCGCTGAGATACTCTACATGCCATATTTCTGGTTCATCCGAGATTTCCGCCGGTGGCTATTCCTCGCACATTCACCGATCAGGGGCTGTTTGCTCGAAGTGCTGACCGGCTTCAGCCGGTCCGTGTTTGCCACCGGCTTCAGCCGGTCCGTGTTTGCCACCGGCTTCAGCCGGTGGTGACGAGCGACAACCTCCCGCGGGAGCCGGCTTTAGCCGGGCTTTTGCTTCGACAGAACACGAGATCGAGCCACATTCTGACAGGTTAGTACCACAAGCCCGGCTGAAGCCGGCTGGGGCAAAAGAAGCACGAGGAATCCGCCGACCACCAACTGAAGTTGGTGGCAAACACCGGTCGGCTGAAGCCGACCCCCGATGGGCCATCCCATTTTTCCCGGATGAACCATATTTCTTCACGCTACGCCACGACTCGATCACTTTTTTCAATTCCGTCTCGCACCCCTCCTTTACGTTCCCTCGTCCCTTCGTCCTTGCGTCTGGTCCTCCCCTATCACTCGCACATCCTGGAGCTTCAGAACCCACCTCCTGTAGTACGCCAACCCCAGGCACGTCAGCGGTATGGCCAGCACCAGACCCAGGAACCCCAACACCTTGCCCCACACGAAGACACCCAACAGGATGATCGCCGGTCGCAGACCCGTGGCCTTGCCCACGATCCGCGGCGTCAGCAGCGAGTCCTGAATCAGTTGCACCACCACAAAGACGCCCAGCGTCAAGAGCAACGAAACCATGACGCTGGTATCACCTTCCACGGCACGCAGCACGGCTAGAATCGCCGCCGGTATGATGCCCACGGTCTGCAGGTACGGAACCATGTTCAGCAGCCCGACGAACAGGCCGAGCAGAATACCCATCCGCAGGCCGATCAGCGAAAAACCGATTGCGAACAGCACGCCCACGCAGGCCGCCACCACAAACTGCCCGCGAAAATAGCGGCTCATGGCCACTCGGAACTCTTCGAGGAACTGAACCACCGGCTCCCGGTAGACCGGTGGTAACTGCTCCTTCCAGGATTCCTCCACCAGCCTGAAATCGTTCAACAGAAAAACAACGTACAGCAGCACCACGACAAGTCCGGTAAGCCCCAGAATAAAACTCACCGCCCCGCTCACCACGCCCCAAACCCCGGGAGCAAGCGTCTGCAACAGGGCCATCACCCGCGCCTCCAGGTCGAATTCTTCGGAGCTGACCGTCTCGCGCACCTTTTCCAGGAACCACCGCACACGCTGGTCCGACTGTCTCTCGATGAGGGCATCGAAGCTCTGGGCCAGACTCAGCTTCCCTTCGGTAACACCGGCGATTTCACGCTCCGCCCCTTCGCGCAACTCCACCAGCAGAGCCTCGAACTCATGAAGCTGCGATGTCATCAAAGGGACCGCCAGGATGATTGCCGCGGCGATCAACCCCAGGCTGCCGAACACCGTAACCAGAACCGCGGCCGCCCGGTTCTTTAGCCAGGCCTCGACGACATTGACCACGGGGTTCAGCAGATAGGCGATCAGAAGGGCCAGCGCGAAGGGCAACAGCACGTCTGAAAGATAGCGCAGCAGGCAGACCACCACGACCAGCGTGCCTGCTGAAATGAGCAGACGGATCACTCGATCAAGGTCATACCGTTGCGGCTTCGATTGCGCCGACGTCGCCATGGTGACGACATTGGACCCACACACTGCGCCGTCCGCAACGACACATCCAAGACTATTGTTTCGACCGTTCCGCGAACGAGCCCACGGCAAGGCCGGCAGAGAGTCGGGACCGCTTGGGAACAACTCGGCAGGCTATCATCAAGCTTATATTAAGCATAAACTTATGACGCAGAAGGCCACATGAAAAAAGGCACGACGGGGCGAAGGCGGGATTGACGATTGCGGATTGCGGATTGAAGATTGGGGATTGGGGATTGTCTGGGGAAGGGATGAAAGCACGAAGGCACGAAGTGAGCGGGGTACGGTTGGGGTGGGGTCGTTTGGGATCGTTGATGGTTCCCGGGGCGTCTGCCAAACGGCAAGCCACTTTGGGGGACAGGGTGCGGAAGGGACGGAGGGAGGAAGGGACGGAGGGACGAAGGGACGGAGGGACGCGCGGGGGGGAAGGCACGAAGGGGAATCCCCAATCGTCAATCCGCAATCCGCGATCGTCAATCCGCAATCGCCAATTCCCAAGTTGGCGTTCGTTCCGTTTTCGCAAATTGCCGATCCCAACTATAATAGCCCGCTTGACGAGTAGGAACTGGAACGACGCCGATGGTGGAACAGCAGTATATCAGAAACTTCAGCATCATCGCCCACATTGATCACGGCAAGAGCACGTTGGCCGACCGCCTGCTGGAACGTACCGGCACGCTCAGCAAGCGCGAGATGCGCGAACAGTTTCTGGACGACATGGACCTGGAACGCGAGATGGGCATCACCATCAAAGCCAACCGGGCCACCATC
>JAZGDL010000220.1:0-8521 GCA_036477795.1 Phycisphaerae bacterium | reverse complement strand
CAAGTGACGTTCATGAAGGGCTTGGGGGCCCGGTCGGAATTGTAATGAATCACTCTGGCGATCAGGTCCTTGCCCGTTCCGGTCTCTCCGCGCAGGAAAACCGTGGTGGCCCCGCTCTTGGACACGTTGTTGACGATGTCAAAAAGCTTGCGCATGGACTGGTGTTCGCCGATGACCCGGTCGAACCCGTACTCGTGTTGGAGATGCCTGCGCAGCTCGCGAACCTCACGTCTCAGCCTGGTCGTTTCAAGAGCTTTCTCGACGGTCAGCAGCAAGAGGTCCATCTCAAACGGCTTTGACACGTAGTCAAAAGCACCGAGTTTGATGGCCTCCACGGCGTCTTCGATCCGGCTGTAGGCGGTCATCATGATGACCACGACGTCCTGGTCCGTCTTTCGCAGCTCTCGAAGAATCTCCAGCCCGCTGATATCCGGCAACTTGTGATCGAGCATCACCAGATCAAAGAGGTTGGATCTCAGTTGCTCTATGCCTTCGTTTCCCCGTTCGGCTTCGGTGACTTCGTATCCCTGGTGCTCGAATTTATGGCGCAGAGACCACCGTATAAGGTTCTCATCCTCAACGATCAGCACACGGATGGGCATCGGGCTGTTTCCACCTTAGCCCACGGGTTCTAATCCGTGGGTTTCTGCCTCCTGGGGAGGGAGACAACAACGCGCGTCCCCACATCAACCTCGCTGTCGATGGAGATTCTTCCGTTGTGGGCTTCGACGATGTTCTTACAGATGGATAATCCCAGACCCGTTCCCTTGGCCTTGCTGGTGAAGAACGGTTCGAATGCCCGCGCCAGTATTTCCGGGGTGATCCCATGGCCGCTGTCAGCAACGGTGAGGACCACGCGGCTATCGTCATCGACCAGGGTCAGATCGATTTCGCCGCCGTGGGCGCAAGCATCGGCTGCGTTCTGCACCAGGTTCATTACCAGTTGCTCCATCTTGGCCTCGTCCGCCTCGATGTTCAACGCGGCTTCATGCCCGACACACCGAATGGCGATTCCCTGCAAGGACGGCTCCTTGTGCACCACCTTCAGAATACGTTCCACCACGGCACCCAGCTTGCAGGTCTCGAAGCGAGGATCACTGGGCCGGGCATAGACCAGCAAATCCTTGACAACCGCGTCCAGTCGATTGATTTGAACCATAACCTCGCGGAGAACGGTGCTGTGCTCGTGATCGGCCCCCAGACTTTCCCGGATGATTTGTATCGCCCCGCTGATGCCGGCCAAGGGGTTCTTGATCTCATGGGCCAGTGAAACCGCCAACTGGCCGAGCTCGGCGAGATGTTCAGCACGCGTCAGTTTGGCCTCCACCGCCTCTCGCTCTCTGGCCTGCACCCGCTCCGTGTAACTGTCCTTGTAGGCTTCGAGCATGATTCCCAGCTCGACGGCCAGGAGCTTGTGGAGCGAATCAAGCTTTCGTGTCGCATCAGGCACATGGGCGCGGCCAACCGCAGCGACAAGTTCCTGCCTGATGATCTCCATGCTGGTGAACATGTAGTGCTGAGGCAATCCCGCGCGCACATGGGCACGTCCGATGCGCCGCCGGCTCTCGAGATAGGCTTCGTCATACGTGCCGCAGAAGACCGTTTTCAGCCATTCGGCAATGACCTGCTTCAGCCGAGCGATCTGAGCGTCACCCTCGGTGAATACCGCCATCGCAGCAGGATGGGCCTCGATCACGTCGTAGAACCGGGCGACGATGTTCTCCAGGTGGGGTTCAACGTACGGCAGCAGGGCGTGTAGATTGTGCGCGTCGGTTTCGTCGAAGCCCACGTATCGCATCATGTCCCGGAGTGTGGCATGGTCCATTCTGTCAGTATACTACTCGGAGCGGGAAATGTTGAACATCGGAGATGTGGAGAGGGTGGCATGGGTCGACGCAGTTGACCGGTGGAATCCCGTTGGCTGCGTTGACGAGATTGGATAACAGCACACGGGTCGGGCTGGTGCGAGAATCCTTTCTCGCACCCCCGTTGCCGGACGGACGGACCAGATACCGCGAACCGCTCCCTCAGGGTCGCGGCTCGGATTGGCGGCCCGGTCGAGCGTGGGCAGCCCGGAGACGCGGACGACCGACCGGGTTTCGTTCTTGACAAGCGGGGTTAAGGACATATATGGGTAGCTGTATGGATATTCCGGGATCCCCATGCTGACCTTGACCAGCCAATACGCCCTTCGGGCCCTTGTGTATCTAGCCCAGCACGAGAAGGAGTGGCCCATTCCAGGCTGGCATATCGCCCAGCAGGCAGGTGTCCCGGCGAAGTACCTTTCCAAGGTCCTCGGCGACCTGGTTCGTTTCGGGGTGTTGGAGTCGTCGCCCGGCAGAACCGGCGGATTCCAGCTTCGACGTTCGCCCAAGGCGACCATGTTGTTCGACGTGCTGTCGCCCTTCGAGCGTTTCGATCGCCGACGATGTCCGTTCGAGAACAAGGAGTGCAGCGACGAGAATCCTTGCCAGGCACATCGGGCGTGGAAGAAAGTCGTGGACGCGGAGAAGCGTTTTCTCAAGGGGACTTCCGTGCACCAGGCGTCCCTGCCCGCGCGGAAACGAGGGAAAGCGCATGCCGGGTAGCCGGCGTGAAGGGGCACAAGGCCCCCAACCGATCTCCGACCAGATGCCGTCGGCAGTGTTGCGGGCTGAACACCGGGTCATTGTGCGCGTGATCGGTGTGTTGGAACGACTCGTCAGTCGGTCCCAAAGCGGAGAAGGATTTGAAGCCGACGCGCTGCAGCGCTGTGTCGAGTTCTTTCGGCTCTTCGCCGACGCCTGCCATCACGCCAAAGAGGAGGATCTGCTCTTCCCCATGCTCGAGTCGCGTGGTATTCCGCGTGACGGTGGGCCCATCGGCGTGATGTTGCAGGAGCACCAGCTCGCCCGGGGGCACACCAGGGACATGGGCGAGGCCCTGGAAGCCCACCGGCGGCATGAGCCCGACGCCCGTCAGCGGTTTCACAACGCAGCCCATCAATACATCGAGCTGTTGAGCGACCACATACTCAAAGAGGACAACATACTATTCAACATGGGCGACCGAGTGATGACGGACCAGGATCAGTCAACTCTGTGCAGCCGATTCTGCGAGGCGGGCTGCCGGTCATTCGGGGGCAAAAAACGCGAAGAGCTGGAGCGGATCGCCGATGAACTGGAACAGCGCTGGCCCCCAGCCTGAGCCCACCCGTTCTGCCGACCGAGATCGTTCCTACGGGAAATCGATGACCACGCTGTGGGACCGGCTTTCCAGCCGGTCAAATGACAGGCTAGAAAGCCTGTCCCACATCCGCCACACCCGGCAAAGCACCGACGTCGCCGGGCGACGACGCACCGAAACCGTCGGGCGGACCGAGAAGCAACTCATAAGCTATGTTTTGAATGTCGACAATCGGGGCAGCCACGACGCCGTTGTCGGTTACCGCGAACACATCCTCGCCGATGAACACGCCGCGGGTGAACGAGTTCCAATAGAAACCGGCCTGCTCGAAGCGGGTGCTGATGCGTCCCAACTCTCTGAACCCGTCTTGGGCCGAAATGCTGTAGACAACCAGCCCGTCAAAGCCATCCGGTACAAAGGGCTCTGCAATATCGATCGGTTCGTCCTGCACCACGACATCGATCGGTTCGTCCGCATCCACAACGTCGACCGATTCCTCCGGCCTGCCGGGTTCAACGGGTTCAAGATCGAAATCTCCAAAAAAGAACGGGCCTGAGAAAATGGAAACGGGCAGCGCCACCAGGCCCCTCTCAGCGAAATAGGTGAACGCCTTAGGGTTGTGAAGGGCCTCGGAACTAGCGCCGGTCGATTCGCCAAGCACCACGTTATGTTTCAAGACAGGGTTGCTGAAGTCTGAGATATCAAAGATGGAAAGCTGCACACCCCAGTTGCCAAAGAACGGCCCATTCTCGGGAATATGCTGCCCCACGGTCAGCAGATGATCTGAATCCATCTCAACCACATAGGTGGAGAACCCCGGCACTTTCAGCTCGCCCACAATGACCGGATCGTTGGGGTTGCTCAGGTCCAAAGTGAACAGCGGGTCAATCTGCTCGAAGGTGACCACGTAACCGCGATCGCCCACGAACCGGCAGGCTTGAATGGTCTCGCGCGGGGCTATGTTCTCAACGCTCCCTACCACCCGGAGTTCGCCGGCTGCTTCTTCGAGCACGTAGACACCGTTTGACGATTCAGTGCCCCCTCCGAACGGCGTGAAGGTGGGGCCGACCGTGGTGGCCACGCGGAGATAGCCGTTATGCTCACCCATCGAATACTGGTTGAGAATCCGGCCCGGGACCGTGCCCGAAGCGACCGGAGTGGCGCGGGTGCCACTGATGCCTTGCCCGCCAGTGCCGTCGCCGTAGGCCAGCTTGTAAATATCCGTGGTTTCTCGGGTGTTGCCGAAGAAGTCATAGTTGGTGTCGGTCAGGTAGAGCGCCGTGCGCGAGGAATAGACCAGCCCCGGCTCCGCCACAATCCCGACCGTGTTGAAGTCGCCGCTGGCAACGTCCATGCTGACCACGGTGACAACGCCGAACCCATCGGGATCATCCGGTCGGTACAAATCGCTCCAGGTCAGTGCCGGGCCGCTGGATTGGGTGCCCGAGGCATCCACGCGCTCGAAGCGCGGCAGCAAGGACTCCGCATCGGCCGGTGAGACCTCGACGGCCCCTCGCCCGATCAGGGGAACAGGCTCGTAGTAGAAGCGTTGGTAATTGGCCAGCACCAGGTGCAGTACGCCGCCGATCAGTCGGCTGGCGGTGACCGTTCCATCGAATTTGGTCGTCGACAGAATCTGCGGCGACTCCGGTGAGGAGGCGTCGATCAAGGTCACGATGGTCCTGGGGCCGTCAAACTGTGGCACGACGGGGGATCCCACGGATTCCAATCCGCTGGCTTCGTCCCTGACATCCACCGGCACCTGCTCTTCGAGGGAATCCACCGGCACCGGACCTTCGAGGATGCCGCCGCCGAAGAAGAATCCTCCGAAAGTCTCGGACAGGGCCATCACGGTTTTACCGTGCAGGTAGAGCTCTCGTCCGTTTCCCTCCAGAGTAACTTCGCCCGCCGAGGCAAGTTGCTCCGCGGGAGAGGCCCGCACGATACGCAGCCGATCGCCGCTTATAATGTAGATATTGGTTCCATCCGTTTTAACCACGTCAGCCTCGTCGACGCCTTGCTCTTGGATGGTCGTCTGAGAGAAGTCGCCGGCGGTGTTTGGGGCCACCTGGTCGCCGGCGCCCGTCGGAGGAGGTGCCGCACCGGCCCCGCCGTCCGCTATTGACTCGAAACTCACATCGTCAAGGGCCAGTGGCTCGAACAACAGATCGAACCCGCCAAAACCACGGAACCGGTCATTCCGCTCATTGAACCGGCTAGCGAAGTATTCGGCGAATTCGTCCTCCGATTCAAAAGCCCTGATCCGAGCGGCCCCGGTTTCGTTGTCATGGTGGTTGAAAGTTAGATCATTGAGAAACGACAAGAGGCCCGGCAGCGATTCACAACCGTAGATCAGCGATAGTGGTATCAAAACCAGCAGGCAGCGACGCATGGTGGAGGTCCTCCATATTTAAGCGGAAATCCGATGTCCTTGGGGTGGCGACCCACCCGTATATGCCATTGGTGCGTTGGCCAAGTGCCCGGTCAAGTGCGCACATACTGTTTTTTGCAATGTTCGCACAATCGCCCCAGCGGGCAGGACTCATACCAACGCTACAGCGCAAGGTCACGCCGGACCCTTATTAAAATCCCTTCTCGGTCTCCCGGAAGATCATCCGAAGGATCTCGGTCCGTACCTCACGTCGGGTGGCCCATGTCCTCTGGACATGGGGGAGACGATGACATACGCTCGGATTCGCACCCCATCTGGTCCGCACAGCGGATCCTGCAAATATGGTTATGCTATTCGCGACGATCATCGCCTCCCCCACCTCCAAAGGAGGTGGGCCACCCAGCCCGAAGGATCTCGTTTTGCACCTCACGGTTGATTGGTGGTCGTCTCCGCCGCTGATCGAAGGGCTTCGATTCTGGACGCCAGGGCTTGCCGCTCAGCCGGCCGAAGGCGGCGAACCACTTCCCATTCGGGCCGGGCATCGTCGATCCCCAGAGCTTTTTCGTAGTGCCCGATGGCCTGGTTGATATCCCTGCCATCCAGTTTTGCCAATCCACGTGCCGCCCAGGCGTCGGCCAGCAGGACGTGGCTGGCTGGGTCGCTGGGATAGAGCTGGAAGACCATGCCAGCCGCCGCTATCGCCGCGGTGAGGTCGTCTTCGCTCTTGGTGATGCCCGCGCGGAAGCTGTAGCACCGGTTCTTTTCGCGGTGAAGCCGGATATTGAACCGGTCGCGTTCGATGGCGGTGTCGATGCGACGAATGGCCTGGTCGATCGCTTGTTTGGGTTCCGGCCCGTTAATGGCTAAGCCGCGCAGCAGTCGTGTGGCCTCGAACAGTGCGGTCGAGTCCCAGGTGTCCAGATCGGCGGCGCGGTCGTAAAGAGCCAGGGCGGCGGTCGGCGAATCGGCGCGTCGTGCGTCCTGCAAGTCGGCATTGGCCCGCGCCGCCGGGACTATGATGCCCGCGGCACACGCCGACAACAGAACGCCAGCGATGCACACGGCTGCGATTGGAGCGGCGATCCGGCGTGAAGGTGCGGATTCTTCTTCCCCGTATCGCGCCGCGACCACGATGCTGAAGCATGCCCACACGGTGGTCAGCGCGGGCGGCACCGACGTGGCGATGTTGATGGTGTCCTGAAGGAGAAAGCCCACCAGGGCAAATCCCATGACCGTGATAAGTGTCGCGATACTACCGATCGGGGCAATAATCAACAGGCTGAAAGTCGCCGCCCAGGACAACAGCGGCAGCATGGTTTCAAAATAAAGATGGTATGGATCGTCGCTGCCCAGCAAGGGCACTCGAACCAGGAAGATCATGCCGGCCAGCAGCAGGCCCGAGCCGAACATCTTCGCCCTGGAAGGCGAGGGCCAGTCCGCGCGGCTGCCTCCTGACGGTCGCGGTTCGGAAGGTCGTGCCCGCTCCCTGACGGTCGCGGCTTGGCCGCCGAGGCAGATCACCCGCGACGCACCATAGAGCATCATCAATACGCCCAACGCACCGGCCAGGCCCCATTCCGCGGCGGCGCTGACCACGAAGTTGTGCGGGTTGGTCACCTCCTCCGGGCTCGCGATCGGTTTGTATTGCAGATAATGACGCCCGAAGTTTCCGCTGCCGACGCCGGTCCAGGGGTGGTCGGACACCATTTGGGCGGACGCGGTCCAGTAGTGCCATCGAAAGCTCAGCGACCGGCCGGGCAACGAGCCATGATACAGACCATGCCCCACAACAGCGACGCCGACCAGGATCAACGCCGCCCAGCCGTATCGAAACAAGGCCCGGGCGTGACGCCGGCAGACGTTGTCGTACACCAACCGAAACAGGCAAAGACCGGCTGCCACTGCTCCGCCCGCCAGTGCTCCACGACTATGCGTCAGCATGGCCGCTGCCAACACCACGGCTGCAACCAGAAAACCGACCAGGCTCGTCGCTCGGACCGCAGCAGTAGCCCCCGCTTTCCACCTGGCCAGCCCCAGGCCCGCGGCCGTCAAACCACACAGCACCAGGTACGCCCCGGCGACGTTGCTGTGCGAGAGGTAGCCGAATGCCTCGCGCGAGTGCATCCGGTTCTCGAACAGTTCCACTTGTGCAGAGTCCAGCGGTACGTTCTGGCGGGACCAGATATCCGCTCGCTGCTCCTGATAGAGCGCTTCGGTCTCTTCGAACGAATAGTGCACCTGATGAAAGCATGCCACGGCTTGGGCAACACCCGAAGCCAGCACCACGCACAACGCCAGACGTATCCGCCAGCGGTCGCGCAGCAATTGCACCAACACCACGGCAAGGAGAATGCAACACAACCAGTCGAGGGCCCCGTTGACCGCCAGGCGCTGTTGACCCGCAGCCACGCACGACACCACCGCCGTCAAAAGGATGATCAACGCCCCCCACTCGATGCCGCACCGTCGGTAGCTGCGGTCGCCGCTCAGCGCCCGAGCGAGGAGCCAGCCCACCGCCGCGAGCATGATCACCCCGTCGATGAGCAAGGTCGTCGTCGGCGATGCCTCTTCCACCAGGCCCAGCGCCCGGGTCATCTCCAGCGTGGTCGAGTCGTATCGCTCGGCGATCAGCGGCCGCAGACCCACCACCGCCAGCAGCAGGAAAAGACAGACGGCTTCGATGCTCCGGGCCATGCTCTACAAGCGCTCTACTTTGCGTTGTAAGGTTCGATATGGATCAGTACGTCGACCACGCTGGGGTTGTGCGAGCGGACCACGTCCTTGACCAGATGGGCCAGATTGTGCCCCTCGCGCACCGATATAGCCCCATCCACTTCGATGTGCATGTCGGCCAGATAGCCGGTGCCGACCTTCCGGGCCAAGACCTTCTCCACCCGCTTGACGCCGGATACCTCTCGCGCCGCCTGGGCCATTCCCTCCAGGACTTCCGGCGACGGCTGCACG
>JAZGDL010000022.1:0-3174 GCA_036477795.1 Phycisphaerae bacterium | reverse complement strand
CGAAAGAATCGCCCGGGCGACACTGGACGATGCCCTGCAACATCCCACCTGGAACATGGGTCCGAAAATCACCATCGATTCAGCCACCATGATGAACAAAGCATTGGAGATCGTCGAGGCCCGCTGGCTGTTCGACTTGAACCACGATCAGATAGAAGTCATCATCCATCCCGAGTCGATTATTCATTCGCTGGTGGAGTTTCTCGATGGATCAATGGTAGCCCAGTTGGGCACGCCCGACATGCGCACGCCGATACAGTATGCGTTGACCTATCCGGCGCGGATGCCCTGCCCCTCCCCCCGGCTGGACTTGGCGGAGTTACGGCAGATGCGGTTCTTTCCGCCGGACGTCCTGCGCTTCCCGGCGCTGCGCCTGGGACACGCCGTCGCAAAACAGGGCGGCACCGCCGGGGCGGTGCTCAACGCCGCCGACGAGTCGGCTGTTCAACTGTTCAGAGACGGAGCCATCGGGTTCACCGATATTACGGCGACAGTCGAGGATGTGCTGGGACGGCACGACTTTATTGCACATCCCACCTATGATGAATTGATGAGCGCCGATGCCTGGGCGCGCGAAGAGGTCCTTCGATGCACGGCTTGTTAGCAAACACCACCAACGCCCTGTTGGCTCAAAACGTCATACTGACGACGTGGAGCGCGGTGTGGCCCTACCTGGTTATCTTCGCCGGCTTCAGCGTGGTGATCTTCGTTCACGAGCTGGGCCATTTCCTGGTGGCCAAGTGGAACGACGTCCGCGTGGAGCGGTTCGCCATCGGCTTTTTCAAAGAGGTGGTCGGTTTCACCAGGGGCGAGACGCGCTATTCGTTCAACATCCTGCCGCTGGGCGGCTACGTGAAGATGCTGGGGCAGGAGGACTTCGACGACAAGACCCTCGAATTCAAGACCAAGGACAACCCCCGCTCCTTCGCCGCCAAGACGGTGTTCCAGCGCATGACCATCGTATCCGCTGGGGTGATCATGAACCTCCTGTTCGCGGCGTTTCTGTTCATCATTGTCTTCATGCACGGCAAGGAGGAGTATGTCACCACCATTGGGCAGGTCCTTCCCGAATCGCCGGCGGCGTTGGCCGGCCTGCAGCCGGGCGATACCGTTCGCAAGATCGACGGCCGCGTAATCCGCGAGTATCAGGAAATAAAATTCGCCATCCTGCTGGCCGACCCGCATCAACCGCTCGATTTTGAAGTCGAACGTGACGGTGAAATCCATCACCTGGTCGTCAAACCGGAGCCCAGGCATCAGAAGAACCTGTTGCAGGTGGGGATAATGCCCGCCACCGATCGGGAGGTAGTCTTCCCGCTCGATGCCAGATTCGACAGGGACGATCCCAAGCACTTGCGCGCAGGTGATACCGTCGTAGCTATCGAGGGCACGCCGATAGACCAGAACCCGGCCGGCGGCATCGAGCAGCTCATGCGTTCAGCCGACGGGTCGCCGGTGAATGTCACGGTAGAGCGCCCGGAGCATCCCAGCGACGAGGACAGCCCTACGACGCGCCTGGAGGCGATCGTATTCAACCGGATGATCGTGGACCCCAGCGACCCCATCGACGATCTGGACACCCGCAACATCCTCGGTCTGACTTCGTTGGTCGAGGTCAACAACCTCGAGAGCGACGGGCGGGCGGCGCTCGCCGGACTCAAGAAAGGGGACGTCATTCTTCAATGGGGGCCGCACAAGTTTCCCACCCAGCAACAGATCACCAAAAGCGTTAAAAACAGCGCCGTCTACCTTGATCCCGATCGCGAGGTGTCCTGGCGACGGCGTTTGTACGATCGGTTTGTCTGGAATCCGGAAACGGACATACCAGTCGTGGTCGCCCGCCCCGGCCGGCGTGCATCCGTTCACCTGAACGTCACCCCGAAAGTGCTCAAGCGAGGCAAGCCGCCCCGCATCGGCCTGACCATGAGCGGGATCGCCGGCGAAACGCTGCGCGTCGCCGGCGTGCAGGAGCGCGTCCACGGCGAGACCACACCCGCCGCCGACGCGGATATCCCTGCGGGCGCAATGATCCAGAAGGTCGGCGGCGTCGAGGTGTCCAATTGGCCACAACTGGTCGAGCAATTTCGGCAAAACGCCGGGTCCGTCACCACGCTCACCTACCAGACGCCGGAGGGCGATCCCGTCACCCGCGACTTCCGCGTGCCGCACTGCCTGCGCACCAGGCTGGGGCTCACCACGCTGTCGGAAGTCGTCTCCGTCAATGGGATTCGATCTGCCAAGATCGAGGGCCGCACCCGCACAGCCAACGTCCCCGCCAGCCACTCCCTCGGGCTTTACGAAATCCTGAGGAGGCTAATGGAACGAAACAACGATGGGCCCACCGCCGTAACCGTGCGCTACCGTGAAGTGCCCTACGGCTCGGAGTTGGAGAAGGAGGTCACCCTCACCGCCGACACCATTGATCCCTGGCTGGGCCGGGTTCGCTATGCTCCGGACGTGATCATGCAACTGCAGCTCCAGACCCTGAAAGCCACCGGGCCCATCAACGCCCTGATGATAGGTGTCAAGAAGACGGCCTACTTCGTACTTCAGGTCTACACCATGTTGGAGCGGATGATTTTCTCTAGAAGCATAGGCGTGGAGAACATGTCAGGTCCCGTGGGCATCGTCAAGATGGGCAGCGACGTTGTCAAATTCGGCGGGCTCAACAAGTTTCTGTTCTTCCTGGCCATGATCTCCGCCAACCTGGCGGTGATAAACTTCCTGCCGCTCCCCATTGTCGACGGCGGTCTCATGATCTTTTTGATCGTGGAGAAGATCAAAGGGGCCCCGGTCAGCCTGAAGGTGCAGGTGGCCACCCAGGTGATCGGCCTGTTTCTGATCGGCGCGGTCTTCCTGTTCGTCACGTTTCAGGACGTGGTCCGTCTCGCGGGTTGAGGCGCTACTATACCGTCACAGGGGATTGACGATTGACGATTGGGGATTGGGGATTCCCCATCGTCCCTTCGTGCCTTTCTTCCCCTCCGTGCCTCCTTCGGGCTCCCTCCTCGGTCGCCCTCAACTTCGTGCCTCTCCTACTGATGAACGTGCTTTTTTTGAAATGCGTCCGCATCTGACTTCTGCTCTCATATTTTGCCTCGCGGTAGACGGTGCGCTCTTAGGAACTGTTTCAAAACCTATGTTATCCATCGCAGCTTTCGCGCACAGATCAGG
>JAZGDL010000219.1:0-3447 GCA_036477795.1 Phycisphaerae bacterium | reverse complement strand
CCCCCAGATCGCTCCCACCGCGGTCATTAGACCGGGCGGCCGGGCCGTTTACGCCACGCATCGCCTGGGCAGTTACCTGGCCCAAGATGTGATATCGCTACGTGCCTGACATGGGCAACTTGGCACGGCCGGACTTACACCAGCTAGATGACAGCCTTGTCGGCTGCTCCTTCCCGCAAGCCCCTTTCCTTCGCCGCCCGTTCGCTCGGGGTGCCGCCTCGGGCACAGTCGCTCGTCGCCCATCACGGGTATCCTCGACGCCGGTGCAGGGTCTTTCACACATGGAACTTGTCCGCACTCCCGCCGTCTACTCACCCGCTCGCGAGCGTCTCACGCTCTCGGCAAAGTACGGGGCCTTCCCCCTCCGACGCCCCTTTTGAGCAACCCCGGCGCCGCTGTTCAAGACAGCGATCCGGAGCCTTTTGTTCTGACTCCGTTCAAGAGTACCGCGCCCCGATCCGACTCCTGGCACCGCATCGGCTGAATTTCGCTGGCGCTTACATCCACACCTACCGCAAGACCGACCTTCTTGGCCCGCCTGCGGACGATACCAGGCCTCCCTGGGTCACACACATTTCTTCCCCGCCGTGTCGCCCGCAAACACCTTGGTGCGCCGGGGTGGAACCATGCGCCTTCGCCCCCATAGTGCGGGCTCGACCATTCCCCGACTTTGGCCGACCGGTTCATCCTTGGGATCACTCCCATCGATTACGACCCGGCGGTTCTCCGCAAGCCCTCCGGACCCCGCCTCGCGGCGGGCGTCCTGCCCTCCAGAGTTCCCGATGTCGGTGGCTCCAGGTCGGCCTATCCGTGTCCCGGCTTGCGCCGTCGTGCCTCAATAGCCTCTCCATACCTTCCGCCATCCTCTGGCCGGTGAGGAATTACCCCCACCTTTGGATATCGACCCGCGGCCACGGGTCGAGTGGGACTTCAACCCACCTGAAACGTGCGCTGCCAGGCGCACACTACAGGCCCATCCGCCATCTGCCCCGGCCGGCGTCGCCCCTCGCGGGGCCGCCGTTGCCGATCGGATGCCCACCGGTCGGCTCCGCGACAGATTTCCCCTTGTTGCATTTCGGTTTTCTCCACACGTGCTGTCGCCACTACCCCGGCGGGACCGCCGGGTGCGCATCTCGCTCACTTCCCCGGCAACAGCGGCCGTCCCCGTTAAGCTGGCGGGTCGGCTCCCACGACGACGTTTCGAGGCCTGCTCGGCGTTCACTCGCGTTACGGCCCGTGCGGTTCGCTGCCCTCCAGAAGAGGACGTTGCCTCGGATGCTTCAAACCATTCGTCACCTCCCGATCCGTCCGAGGTGCTTCCGGTCGGAGCGCGAGTGACCGGGTGAGGTTCGAACCCACCTAACCGAAACACCTTGGCAAGGCACACAGCCGAACCCGGTCGAGAACATCTGGCAGTTCCTGCGCGACAAATGGCTCTCGAACCGGGTCTTTAGGTCCTACGAGGATATCCTCGACCGCTGCTGCTTTGTCTGGAACCATCTCATCGACCAGCCCTGGAAGTTCATGTCCTTCGGAACCCGAGATTGGGCCCATGAGCGCTGATCAAGGAGAATTGGTTTAAGCCGATGATGGGCTCAGACATACCGCATCGTATTCAGCGGGCGGTCCAACTCAAGGCCGGTGTGCGGGGGGTCCGAGGCCCAAATCACAAGGTCGCATCGTGACCGCCCGGGAGCCGCAAACAGTGTCCGAGCCCTGGGGAACTCAATAAGGTCGAGTCGCGGCCAGCCTGCTGACCCGCTGCTATGAAGTGGTCCTAAGCCTATGCTTTGGCTTAGCGCTGTAGTCGATCCTCTTTTCGTCAAGAAATGCGCGCATGGCAGCGAGCACCACGGACGTCTTCGTCACAAGTTCAATCTCGGCGATTTCATCAATCGCCTCAGCAGTGTCGGCGTCCAGCCAAATCGATGTCTGTACGGCATCTGATGGTGTCACCGGGTAACAGGGCTTCATCTTTCGGTCGCACCATCGCACAACAAAGGTACGGCAGATCTGTTGATAAACATCTCTTACATTGCAGTCTTTCTCCAAGGCATACATCTTGATCGGCTTATGCATCCGGGGCGGGATTTTTATGGTTAGCTTCTCATGGTGCTGGTCGCGTGTCGCCATCTTCAAGTTTCCCCTGACTCTACTCCTTAAATTCATGCCTAATCCGGCAAGAAACGACTATACCTTTCTCGGGACGATTCGTAAGGGACAGTCTGCGGATAGCGATACGGCCAGTCCAATGTCTTTGGTCTCTCGGATCGGAGCCATTAGATGGCGCTTGCCACGAAATGAGCGCCCTGGGACGCTGTTCGTCCGCGCATCCGGCTTCGACTTTCCCGGATACAACGTCGTCTCGATCCACGAATGCCCCTCATGAGATGTTAACGAGTACTCACCGACAATTTGAAATATGTGACCTACGCTCACATATCGATAGTCGGAAACTCGTTTGTAATCGATAACGATCCAAACTAGTCTTATGGACAGGCACCTCCCATACGTGATCTTCTGCTACAGCCTAAGGAGGCCGGATCGAATTCTGTGACCGATGTTCGGCACCATCGACCCAGTACTTACCCGGCCAGTGCGAAGCCAGTACAAATTGACCGAGCAATGCACCTCCGCCAGCATCTCTTGTTTGTCGGGATTGACTACTTGCTGACGTGGCGATATCGCCTAAGGGAGAGAAAGCAGCTCATGACTTTGGACGACCGCGGCTTCACGCGTTGCGACGTATACCAGGAGTGGCGAAAGCCATCTTGGAAGGACTGAGTGAGGCCATGTGCGGAGCCTTGCCGGATCGAACCGGTGCCCACATCCCCAGGTCTATTGATCTCCCGCTCACCGTCCCCATGCCCGAACCTGGATCGCAGGAGCCATCTTGGATAAAAATAGCGACTGGTTGCCTCATTGCTCATCGCTCAGTGGTAGGGGGCTAACCGATGCGAGCAAATCAAAATGTCACACTTCATGGTAATTGCTCACCTGGGGTCCTCCGGTCGGCTCCACGGATGGTACATTTCGCCAGCTAGATGCCCAGACGTTGATTTTCCGTGATCGAGGAGCGCGAATGTGAGTCAAGGTATAGATGACTCACGCGCCACCGCTTCCCGACCTCAGCCAGCTTTCCGATGCGGCAAAGGACGCGCTGATCGTGGCGCTCTGGACGCAGTTGGACGCGGCATTGGCGGCCAACGGGGAACTGATGGCGAAGCTGGAGGCGCTGACGGCGCGGGTGGCCGAGTTGGAGGCGAAATTGAACAAGCCCCCCAAGACGCCGGACAACTCTTCCCTTCCGCCCTCGCACCGACACAAGACCAACAGGCCGCCTCGCCGCAAACGGCGGAAGGGCCGTCGCCCCGGCGTGGGACGAGAGCTGCATCCCGACCCCGACCACATCGTCGAGGCCCGGGCCGAGACTGCCCTTTCTGCGCG
>JAZGDL010000218.1:0-5597 GCA_036477795.1 Phycisphaerae bacterium | reverse complement strand
GCTGGCACCACCGTCGCGGGCGACCTCAGGCAAGCGCAAGCCTCGCTGATTTGTGTTACGACAATGAGGAACCTTACTATCCGCGCCGCCGAACCGTCGCGCCCGAAACGGTCCTGCCTGACTACCTAGCAGCGGCCGACAGCATTGCCCAGGCCTGTCAGAATTCCGGGCGTGATCTTTCCGGGGATCCACCGCTACCGGCCCGGTTCGCCCACCTGCGCTGGTTTCCCCTTCCCGCGGAGGCGATGGAAGCCTTGCGTGGGCGGTCGGAATCTTTTCAGATTCCAACGGTGCTGCGGCCGCGAGCGGTGTGATCGGCACCCTTTTTGCCTCTTCCGTATTGACCTGATCCCCTGATCCTGATCCACCATGAATGCGAATTTTCTGGCATTTCTGGACTTGCCCCCATATCTGTTCCAGTATTTTCGCGATTATTCCGCAGCCCCCGCCTCATTTATGATTGATGTTCACGCAATCGTGCCCTGAGCGCTCTTCCTCTCATTCAGAAGCCGTAGCGAATACCTGCGTACACGTTGCTGTTCTGCTTGAACTGGCCAAAAAAGGAATGATCGTCTTTACCGTTGAACAGATTGGCGCCAACTTCAACGGACCAGTTATCATTTATCTTGTAGTGGGCTTTTGGCCGTACATGGGCGTCTTTATCCGAGGGAGAATAGAACGCGAACAACGACCACGTGAGGTTCTGATTCATCGCAAGCAAGGTTGTCCGTCCGGTCAGAAGATGCCGATCCTTATCGCGTCGGGGAGCGCCCGCGGGTAGCGTTTTCAGATAGGCGTCGTGATCGAGCATGTACTCCAGGAAGTACTGAAGCCCAAGCGTGAGGTTCTTGCCGATTTCCCGTTCGTATCCCACAAGAAAACGCGCCTCGCTGTTGCGAATGAACGGGTCGTCGCCGTCGCTGTCATCGCGGGAGTCGTAGTAGCCGAGCTCGAAATTGGCAATGCCCTTGCCCACAGGGCCGCGCAGACTTACTCCGTAGACCGACAGCCTCGGGAAAGTGGCAAGACCCGTACCCGGGTCGGTTCCGGCGGGGCTTTTCCAGAAGCCTTTGTAGCCGTAGAACGCAAGCTCGTACGCTGCGATATTGCGAAAGAGCCGTACTGCCAACTCATCGTCTTCATAGGTCTCGTCGGGCTGGTCCACACCGATGATGGCGTTCCTTCCGACGATGCGCCCTTGTGCAGGATCGAAAAAGGAAATCCTGCTTCCGTCAATGAAGCGATCCGCGTCGAATCTGGGGGTGTATACCAAGTCCAGGTTAACCCAGTCGCTAAAGAGCGATAGCTTAAGCGCATCCGATGGGGCCTTGAGGTATTCCTCATCCCGGCCGATGAAAAATGCCTTGAAGTCCTTCGGGAAGAGGTCATTGATAAAGATCAGATCGCCCGTGCCCCATGTCACGATCTGCCGGCCTGCTTTGAGATCCATGAATGCCGCCGGAGAAAATGCAATATTGGCCTCGCGAAGATCGACAAAACCCTCTCCTTTCTCCAGATCGACTCGGTGCCGGTCGGCCAAACCGTCGTAAAGAATGTCTGCTGTCAGATTGAATGAAAAACTCGTAAAGTGCTTTTCCCATTCGAGTTGGATGCGCGTTTCAGCTATGGACAGGTCGCGCTCGTGCTCATCGTCCCCAATGCGCCCCCCGAGACGTCCTTCCCAAAACCCCGTAAATTGAGACGGCATTTCCCGTTGGGCATCCTCTTCGGGCCGCGCGCCTTCCTCCCGCGTATCGGTGAGGCCCGCGGGCAGCTCCGGCTCGCCGCCTTCTTTCTTTTCCAGACCGGGGGGCAATTCGGGTGCGTCGGAAGGTTCTTCAAGGCCGGGCGGCAATTGGGGCTCGTCGGATTGAGGTTGCAGCCCCGGCGGGAGCGGAGGTTCCGCGCTTTCCTTTTGCAGCCTGATTGGGAGAATCGGTTGGCCCGGTGCCGCAATGGATAGAGCGGTCCCCGGATCGGCAAATAAAATAGTTGCGCCGAGAAGCGTGACAACCAAGTGCATGCAGCATGCCCTCTGGTCAGGTCATCGGCGCAGATACTTCATCGGTGCCCGTCGCAGGAAACGTTCGGTGAAGATGTTTTCGGGTAGACCGATTTCAAAACGCACGTCGCTATATCGCACTACCGTTTTGCTTCCGGTGTTCAGGTTTTCCATGCTGGCCTGTGTGACCGCCGGAAAGCCTTGAATTATTTCCACCTTCAGTGCCTTGTACAGGCGATACTTCTTGCCGCTCTTGTCATAGTACTCGCTCTGCACGGGGAGGAACGTTCCCTTGTGAATGAACATTTTGTAGTAGGCGAACTCGACCGAATCCGGGTCTTTCGGGGTGTTTTTGAGGACGTAGAAATTGGAGGTCGTTTCGATCAGTTCGTGGACGTCATCGTAGATGCTTCTGCCGGAAATGTCCTCGTAGAGGAAATCCGATCCGACGAAACTGGTGCGCTTATCGGTCGCGGCGATTCGCTTGACGAGGTCCAGCGCGGGTAGATACAGCCAGCGGTCGTCATCCCGGTCCAGGAACTTCCATACGAGGAAAACCATCTTGCTTACGTCGGCGGGACGATGGAAATAGACGTAGAATTTCTGGCTGCCATGGTAGGCATTTTCCTTGAGAGAGTCGCTTTCCGGAACGTCGCGCCGCAGGATCGTCAGTCGACGCCGCCGGGTGCGGCCCTGGCGATCGGTGATCGTCATCGCCACCCGAGCCCCTCCGTCGCGCCCTTGGTAATAAGAGACCAGATTGGCGCGGTGAACGATCTCATCCACGGTAGGGGTTTTTTCTTCCGCCGCTGCGAGGCGGAAAGGCGGGCCGAATGCCATGGCTGAGGCTATGATCCCGATGGTTATGGCCGATCGGATCGGGAATGAACGGATCATGGTTATGAGGTCCTTTCCACTGGCAGCGAATCAAGACGAGAGACTTACGCCAATTCGGACACTGAGGCGATTGGCATCGCAGGAATGACATGCCATGTGCCCAGGCGGCACAAAAGGCGCGCCTCACGCGGTTTGGCGGAATAGCCATTTCTCCATCAGGGTGATCAACGCCGGCAGAATCAAAAGTGTCGCCAGGCCCGCGGTCAGCAGGATGGCCGCGATGAACACGCCGACCGTCTTGTAAGGGACGAGCGTACCCGCCAGCAAGGGCAGGAAACCGAGACCCAGGACAATGGCATTCCGGGTAATCGCCCGGGCCGGTTCGCCGAATACGGCGCCCAAGGCTGCCTGCCACGATCCGGTGTGCTCGTAGGCGGAACGGGAACGGGCCAGGAAGTGGATGGCGTAATCCACCGCAAGACCGATGCTCAGAGCACTGAGGACGGCAACCGGCATGTCGTAGTCCTTGCCGATGAGTCCGATCAGACCGTAAATCAGACCGACCGTCACCGTCAGCGGGATCATGGACAGCAGCCCCCACATCGCCGAACGGAACAGGATCATCATCATTACCAGCACCACCAGGAAGCTTCCGAGGAAGGCCCGGAGCATCCCGCTGACCATCTTCTCCTGCCAGATGACGTTGATATAGGTCAGTCCGAACCAGCGGTGATTCAGGCCGTATGGCGGGGGATTGGCCGCGACATAGTCGTTCACCGCCTTCACGACCCTGGTCATATCCTGGTTGTCGCCGCTGGTGAGCTGAACCCAGAGATTGGTCCTTCGGTAGTCCGGCGTGACGAAGTGCCAGATGTCCTGCGGGCGGTGACTGTTCTGGAAGGTGATCAGGGTCTGGGCCACCGCGTTGGAGGTGTCGGGGATGCGGAACTGAATTTCATCGCCCCCCAGCAACTCGCGGTGAACCGTCTTGACAATATCGGCGAGTGAGTTGGACTTGCCGACGATTCCCGTGGTCTTGAGGTGTTCCTGAAGTCCCGCAATATAACGCAATGCGTCGGGTTGCTTGAAAATCTCGTCACGTTGACGCTCGGAATCGAGAAAAATTTGCGCCTCATCCCAAGCTTCCAACTGATCCTCGGGGGCCGTTCCCAATTTTTTTTCCACAAACGGCGCAAGAGCGGTGAGCAGCTCATTCTTCGCCTTAACGGTGTTCGCTATTTTCTCGGACTCGGTTCGCAATTCCTCAAACACCTTTGGCGCCGCGCCGATGCCGTTGTTAAGAGCGGCCTGCCGATAGGCATCCAGCCGTCCTATGAAGCCGCTGAGGTATTCGGCAACCGACTCGTCGCTCTTTGCGGGTTCCAACTCGAGGTAGGCCATGTAGGTGCCACCGAAGTGGGCATTCAGCACACGGTCGGCAACGCGGATCGGGTGTGATCGGCTGAACCACTTGACAGGGTTGTCGTTGATATTGATCTGGCTGATCCCATAGCCCGCCACGATTACGGTGAGAACGGTTGCGGCCAATACGAGCTTGGCGTTGCGGAACATGGCGGTCCCGATGCGGCCAAGCCACCGGCTCATAAGGGCCGCCTCCTCTCCCTTCTGCCCGGCCAGATGCCCAAAATTGGCGAGCCTCTCCTCGGGAATAAACATCACGAAGGCCGGGATGAAACAGATGGTCCCTAACCACGCCAGCAGCACCCCGATGGCGACAAAAATCCCGAAAACCTGCACCGGAGGAATGGGCGTTAAAGCCAGCGAAGCGAATCCCACCGCCGTCGTTAGCGAGGTAAACAGCATCGGAGTAAAGAGCTCCTCCATTACCTTGACCAGGGTACGCCGGCGATCCCGGGTCTCCTGATAGCGATCGAAGAATTCGGAAAGGATGTGCACCGCATCCAGCACCGCGATGGGCATAATGAAGACCGGAATCATCGAGCTCATGATGTGGATCGTTTTCCCCGCGATCACCAGCAGCGCCATGGTGCTAATCACACACACCATCGCCACGATCATCGGCGAGAGGATAAGCAGCAAATTCCGGAAGAACCACCACATCACCAGAAATATCACCACCATCGCCAGCGGCGCGGAGATCGCCATCTGGATAAACATCTCCACGCCGAACGTATCTTCGGCGACGGGCAGGCCGGTGATGTAAAATCGATCGTCCGTCTCGGGCCAGCCGGCAATTTTCTCCAGCAGCTTCCCGCGGACTCTGTAACTCAGATCTTTCCTGGATAGCGGCAGGTAGAGGCTGATCGCCTTGCCGTCCTCGCTGACCAGGGTGCCGTCAAGGAACGGGATCTTCTGCGCCCGGTTGCGAACGGCCAAGGCCTCCTCCCGCGTCGTTGGCGGCTTGGGCATCAGCCAACTGAACCTCACCTCGCCCAGGCCGCCCTGCTCGATGTTGTCGACCGTTGAAGGCGCGATGATGTCCACCTCGATCACCCCGGCTTGCTTTTGCGGGTCATCCGGGTCCGGCCACTTCAAGGTGCGGGCGTATTGGGTGAGTTCAAATATTCGTTTCAGCGACTGGACGTTAAAGACCCCGTCGGGATGGGCGTCGTTGACCACGCCCACCACCACGATGTCGTTGAGCGAAAACTCCCGCTTCATGGCGTTGTGGAAGACGCGCACCGGCTCGTCGCGGGAGAGCATGTTCTCGGGGTCGGTATCCACCACCACCGGGTTGAGGATGCTGAAGGAGTGCGGCCATAGGCTCGGCAGCACA
>JAZGDL010000217.1:0-17564 GCA_036477795.1 Phycisphaerae bacterium | reverse complement strand
CGGGGTCGGCCGGGCATGGGACGGCGTGGATGGAATGGCGCTGGATCCGCGCCGTGGCGGCCGACGGTGTCGACTGTGTGCGTCCGGTGGCGTTTGGGGAGTCGATGCGCGGGCGTCGGGAGCGTTTCAGCGCGGTGGTCACCGAGGCGGTTCCGGGTGAATCGCTGGAGCGGTGGGCTGAGCGGCGAATGTCGCGTTGCCCGCGGTGGATGGTTGTGGCCCTGGCTGAGTTCGTGCGGCGGTTTCATGAGCGGGGATACGTGCATCGCGACCTCTATCTGGCGCACATTTTCTTTGACGCTTCGGCGAAGCGGACCGCCGCCTTTCGGCTGATCGATCTGCAACGGGTCAGGAAGCCGGTGTGGCGTCGCCGGCGATGGCGGGTGAAGGACCTGGCGGCGTTGGCATATTCCACGCCGCGGTCGGTGGCCACGCCCAGCGACCGGGTGCGATTCCTCAGGCGTTATCTCGGGGTGCGGCGGCTGGGCCCGGAAGGCAAACGGCTGGTGGGGGCGATCGCCGCCAAGAGGGCCAGGATTGCACGGCACGACGAGCGCCGGCGCCGCGGTCAGGCCGGATCGGGAGGACCTGATGCGGAGTTGGACCGATGAAGATTGGGCTGGTGGTGGAATGGCTTGATCCGTCGCGCGGGGGGGCGGAGCGGTCCACCGGGGAGTTCGTCAGCCAACTACTGTCTCGGGGGGTTTCACTGGAGGTTTTTACTCGAAGCGGCGTGCCCTCGAAGCCGGGGATGAACGTTCACACCATCGAGACCACGGCGTGGACGCGGGCCGGGGCGACTGCCCAGTTCATTCGTGCCGCAGAAAACGCTATCGGTGAGGCCGGTTGCGACCTGATCCATGCTTTGACACCGTGCCAAGGGGCCCAAGTCTATCAGCCGCGGGGGGGGACGGTGGCGGAGACGATTCGCCGTACGCTGTCAACCAGGCGGTCCGCCGCGGCCCGGGCACTGAAGCGCGCCGGCATGGCATTCAACGCCCGGCAGCGACTGGTGCTCGCCAAAGAACGCGCCTGGTTGACCGGCGATCGGCGGCCGATCGTGATCGCCATCTCGCAATACGTGGCGCAGCAGTTGCGCCATCACTACAGTTACCCGGATTCATACATTCGTCACATCTTGAACGGTGTGGAGGTGACCGAGTCCACACCGGCGGAACGCGCCCGGGACCGCGATGAGATACGCAAGATGTATGGTATCGGTGATGATGAACTGCTGCTGCTTGCGGTTTGTCATAACTTCCGGCTTAAGGGTGTGGGGTGCTTGATCGAGGCCCTGTCCGCTGTCGTACGGTCGGGCGGGGTTACCGCACGGGCGCTGGTGGTGGGCCGCGGGCATCGGCGTCGGTGGGGGCGTTTGGCCAGGCGGTTCGGGGTGGGCGACGTTATCGGCTTTTGCGGAGCCGCCGAACGTGTGGATGCGTTCTTCCACGCGGCTGACGTGCTGGTGCACCCCACCTACTACGACCCCTGCAGCCGCGTGGTGCTGGAGGCGGTTTCGCGCGGCCTGCCGGCGATATCCACGCGTTTTGACGGTGCTTGCGAGGCAATAGAAGACGGGGTATCAGGCTTTGTTCTGCCGTCACCGGAGGCCAGCGACGCCTTGGCATCGCGTATCCGGATTCTGGCGGATGACGGGGTTCGGAGACGGATGTCGGCGGCGGCCAAACGCAAGGCGGGCCTGGTGTCAATGCAGCGGCACACCGAGGAAGTGTGCGGAGTGTACGAAGGTTTGCTGGCCCGGGCGGCGGGTAGCCGATGAATCTCTACAGACGCCGGATCATTTTGGAAAAGTGCTTGTATGATGTGGGCCCGCGACGTTAACCTAGGCGAAATAAGAAGATGCGCGTGCGGGCTCACGGGGAATCACGGCCTGTCTCGCGCTATCATCTGTTAGCGAGCAGGCCGAGCGACATGGATAAGAGTATGAACCAGGCGCAACAAACGATCAAGGTGCTGGTGATCGAATCTGGAGGCACCGCATCGTCGCATTCAGACTGGCTGGGTGCAAGTGTCGAGGTTGCGACGGTGGACTCGTTCGATGAAGCTCGTGCCCTCCTGGCCAACGGGCAATTCCGCTACGTCATTGCCTCTCCGGAAACCTTCAGTTTGGAAACCGCTCTTTCGGTGTGCCGCCCATGTGCCAATCTTGCCGCCGAGGGGGAGGGTGTCGGTATTATCGATGCCGGCGGAGAGTTAGTCTGGGCCAACTGCCGCCTGTTGCGTTTTCCAGAAGAGGTCTGTGATTTTACGCGGGCTAAGTGCGCCAAAGTGTTGGCATCAGAGACTTTAGAGTCGGCCGACGGCGACAGTGACCAGCCGCAAAGCCTGCGTTTTACATTGCGCAGGCCGGACGGCGGCGTGTTTGAACTCACCGCCACGCCGGTGCTCGACAAAGACGGCGGGGTACGCCAGGTGGTGGCCGTGGTTCGCGACGCGACGCAGGTCCGGGCGCGGCAGGAGAAGTTGGCAGCCGTCGACCATGCCGGTCGCGAACTCGTCCGACTGGATCAGGAGCAGGTGTCAAGCCTTGACACTGCCGAGCGGCTAGCGCTGCTGGAGCAGAAGATCGTCCGCTACCTTCACGACCTGATGCACTTCGATAATTTCTCGATTCACATCCTGGACAAAAAAACCAACAAGCTGGAGATGGCGCTGTCCAGCGGTATGCCGGAAACGGTCGAAGACTTTGACCTCTACGCTTTGCCGGAAGGCAACGGAATCGCCGGCTACGTCGCTCACTACGGGCGCAGCTACAACTGCCCCGATGTGTCCAAAGACCCCCGGTACCTCAAGGGTCTGGACGAGGCCCGCAGCTCCTTGACCGTCCCGCTTCGTCTAAACGACGAAGTGATCGGGGTGTTGAACGTGGAGAGCAACCAGCTTGCGGCCTTTGACGACCAGGGCCGGCAGTTGGCTGAGATGCTCGGCCCGGATATCGCCACCGCACTGCATATTCTGGACCTGCTGGTGGTGGAGCGGTTCACGACGACGGGACAACTGGGCAGCCACGTGTTGGCGGAAGTGACCGAGCCATTGAATGACATCATGACCGACGTGGAGAACCTGGTTGAAGACTACATCGGGCACGACGATCTGCGGCATCGGCTGAACCGGATTACGAACTATGCGCTGGCGGTGCGTGAGGCCATCAAGCGGGTGACATCGCCCAAGGGCGGGGTGCTGGGCCATCGCCCCACAGCGGTGCGACGCCACGATCCCATCCTGACGGGCAAGAAACTGCTGATCGCCGACGACGAGGTGATGATTCGCGAGACGGTGCGCGACGTGCTGGCCAGCTACGGCTGTGAGGTGCAGGTGGTGGAGAACGGGAACCAGGCCGTCGAGCTGATTCGCAATCAGCGGTTCGACCTGGTTCTGAGCGATATCAAAATGCCGGGCCGAAACGGCTATGAAGTGTTTGCGGCCGCCAAGGACGCCCACGCCGACACGCCGGTGATTCTGATGACGGGTTTCGGATACGATCCCAATCACGCAATAGTTCGGGCGCGGCGCGAGGGGCTGGCGGCGGTGCTCTTCAAGCCGTTCAAAGTCGATCAGCTTCTGGGCGAGATCCGCGCGGTCCTGCACACCTCGTCCGGCTGAACCGGGCCGGTCATCTGCTCGTAGTAACCACGTAAAAAGAGGCTGTGCTGAGAAAAAAGGCTGTGCCGAGAATCCTTTCTCGGCACCTGCTCAAGGACCGAGAAAGGATTCTCGGTCCAGCGACTGTTCAAGGACCGAGAAAGGATTCTCGGTCCAGCGATTGATTAGCCCAACGGTTTGACGGGGACGCGGGTGCGGTTGCGTCTGTTTCAGGGCGATGCTATTCTGCCGGATTCCAACCCGCAGGCGATTCTTGCATGAGGATTGTGGGGCGACTTTAATGGTTACGACACAGCTTGACGTCAAGCACATTGGCGACGCTGTCGAAGCGGCGAGCGAACCTTTCCGAGCTCTGGTAGAGCAGATTCACCGGGTGGTGATCGGGCAGGATGATCTGGTTAAGAAAATGCTGGTCGGTCTACTGGCCAACGGGCACATCCTGATTGAGGGCGTCCCGGGCTTAGCCAAGACCATGTCGGTGTCGTGTCTGGCCCGGGGAATCGACGCGGCGTTCCAGAGAATTCAGTTCACCCCGGACCTGCTGCCGGCGGACCTGATCGGTACGCTGATCTACCGGCCGGACAGCGGCGAGTTCACGGTCAAGAAGGGGCCGATCTTCGCTAACGTGATTCTGGCGGATGAGATCAATCGTGCGCCAGCCAAGGTGCAAAGCGCCTTGCTGGAGTCGATGCAGGAGCGGCAGGTGACCATCGGCAAGGAAACGTTCCCGCTGGATGATCCCTTTATCGTTCTGGCGACGCAGAACCCCATCGAACAGGAGGGGACCTATCCGCTGCCGGAGGCTCAGGTGGACCGGTTCATGCTCAAGCTGATCGTGGACTATCCGTCGCGGCAGCAGGAACGGCAGATTTTGGAACGTATGGGCAGCACGCGGCCCAAGATCGACGTCGATCCGGTGATGAAGCCTGAAGACATTGCCCGGGGCCGTGATCTGGTCGACGAGATCTACATGGACAACAAGATCAAGGACTACATCGTCGAGGTGGTCTGGGCTACGCGCGATCCTTCCGCGGCTAAGGTGCCGGTGGCTGATCTTATTCAGTATGGCGCGTCACCCCGGGCTACGATTGCGTTGACGGTGGCTGCCAAGGCGTCGGCGTTTCTTGCCGGCCGGGGTTATGTCACGCCACAGGACGTGAAGGAGCTGGCATTGGATGTGCTCCGCCACCGTATCATCGTGACCTACGAAGCAGAGGCGGAGGAGAAGACGGCTGAAGACATCATCAAGACCGTTCTGGATCATGTTCCGGTTCCGTAGGGGGAGGCGAGGTGCGTGAAATGACCCCGCGCTGGCGCTTGGGGCTCGGATTGATCTGATGATTCCGAAAGAGATTCTGAAGAAGATCCGTCGGATCGAGATCCGCACGTCGCATATCGTTAACGCGGCCATGGCGGGGCAATACCATTCCACCTTCAAGGGGCGGGGGATGGAGTTTGAAGAGGTGCGCAACTATGAGATCGGAGACGATGTGCGCACCATCGACTGGAACGTCAGCGCCCGCTACGGGCATCCGTTCGTGAAGGTGTTTCGTGAGGAGCGCGAGCTGACGGTGATGCTGCTGGTCGATTTGAGCCGGTCGCACCAGTTTGGGACGCGGCATCAGCTCAAGCGGGAGCTGGCCGCGGAGGTGTGCGCCACGCTGGCCTTTTCGGCTGTTCACAACAACGACAAGATCGGCCTGATCGCCTTCACCGGGGAGGTGGAGAAGTATGTTCCGCCGAAGAAAGGGACGCGACACGTTCTCCGGCTGATTCGTGATCTGCTCTACTTCGAGCCGGCCGGCAGAGACACGGACCTGGCGGCGGCGTTTGAGCATCTGAACCGGGTGACGCAGCGGCGGTGTGTGGTGTTTGTGGTAAGCGATTTTCAGGCGACCGGGTATGAGCAGCCCATGCGGATAGCCAGGCGGCGCCATGATCTGATTCCGATCACTATCACCGACCCGCGAGAGGTGGAGCTGCCCGACGTGGGGCTGATTGAGCTGGTCGACTCGGAGACCGGTGACATTGTGCTGGTGGATACGTCGAACAAGCGATTGCGGCAGCACTACACCGCTGATGCAGTGAAAAGGGCGGATGCACGGGCTCGCACTTTTCGGCGAAGCAATATTGACTCGATCGACGTGACCACGGGCGAATCGTTCGTGGAGCCGCTGAACCGGTTTTTCAAAGCCAGGAAGGCGAGATTGTGATGACGACAGCACCATCACCTGAACTCGAACTCCCGCAATGGAATGAATTCCGGATGAGGGGGAGCCCACGGATTGCAATCCGTGGGCTTTTTGGGGTGGTGCTTGGAGCGGTTGTGGTCTGCGCCGTACCGTTGGGAGGTTGCACGGAGCGCGAGACGGTAGAGGAGAATGAACGGGACGAGACCGGGCCGGTGGTGCAGACTGCGGAACGCGGGCCGGTGAAAATGACCGTCACGGTGAACAACGGCCGCATCACGCTGGCGGAGCGATTGAAATTGACCGTCGAGGTGGCGGCGGAGGAGGGCGTTGACGTGGAGATGCCCCATTTCGGGGAACGGATGACGGACTTCGCGATCCGGGACTTCCGCGAGGAGCTTGCCACAGCGGTAGAGGGCGGGCGGCGTTGGCGGCAGATGTATGATCTGGATGTATTTCTTTCCGGTGACTACACCATTCCCGAAATGACGGCCATGTTCACGGACCGGCGGGGTGCCGAGGACTCGGTCGTCGAAGCGGGCGTGACGACGGACGAGTTCACGGTGACGGTTACATCTCTGTTGGAAGGGGAGTTCGATCCGAAGGACTTTCGTGACATCAAAGGGCCGGTCCCGCTGCCGGTGGATCGGACGTGGGCCTGGGCGTGGTGGACGGCGGGGGGCGTGGCGGGGATGGCCGTGCTGGTGGGGGCGACGGTGTGGCTGATTCACCGTCTGCGGCTGCAACCGCCGGAGGTGATCATTCCGGCTCATGAGTGGGCCTTCGATCAGTTGAAGATGTTGATCGACGATGAGTTGGTCGAGCGCGGCATGGTGCACGAGTTTTACTTTCGGCTGAGCATGATAGTGCGGCAGTACATAGAGCGCCGGTTTGAACTGACGGCGCCGGAATGGACCACCGAGGAATTCCTGGCGGAGGTGCAGCGCAGTCTGAAGCTGCCGGTGGAATATCGCGGCATGTTGGGCAATTTCCTGACGGCTTGCGATATGGTGAAGTTCGCACTGTATGAGCCGGCGGCGGAGGAGATCGAAAAGGCGTTCAACGCGGCCCGTGATTTCGTTGACAGGTCGGCGGAAGGGGAGTCGCAACGGGAGATGGCGGCGTGACCTGGGTCTGGGCCAATCCGTGGATGTTGGGCCTGGGCGTGCTGCTGTTGCCCATCTGGTGGGGCTGGTTGCGTCGCAAGCCGCACGCGGCGGTGCGGTTCTCGTCGATCGCATGGCTGAAAGAGCAGGGCGGTAATTTCCGTGTCAAAGCCCGGCATATCATCCCGCTCTTGCGAACGGTCGCGGTGGGGATACTGGTGGTATGCCTGGCCCGCCCGCAGCAGCCCAATCAGGAGACGCGCATCCGTTCGGAGGGGATCGCCATTCAGATGCTGGTCGATCGGTCGAGCAGCATGCAGGCCATGGATTTCGCGCTGGAAGGTCGGCGGGTGGATCGGCTGACGGCGGTGAAGAACGTGGTGGAGGGTTTTGTTTTTGGAGGCCAGGACGTGGACGGGCGGCCTGATGATCTGATCGGGATGATCACCTTCGCCGGTTACGCGGACAGCAGATGCCCTCTGACTTTGGATCACGCTTTTCTGGTCCAGACCCTGGAGCAAACCGAGATCGTCTCGCCTGAGGAGGGGCGGGAGGAGGACGGCACCGCGATCGGTGACGGCATTGCCCTGGCGGTGGAGCGGCTGGTCGATCTTGATCGACGCCGGCAGGTGCACGGCGTCAGGAAAGTCAAGAACAGAATCATCATTCTGTTGACGGACGGGGAGAACAATCGAGGCGACGTGTCACCGCAGAAGGCGGCGGAGCTGGCGGCGGAGTACGACATCAAGATCTATACGATCGGAGCGGGGACGACGGGCATCGCCCCGATTCCGGTACGCAATGCCTTCGGCAACGTGGTCATGCGGCCGACACGGGTGACCATCGACGAGGCGACGCTTAAACAGATCGCCGATGCGACGGGCGGTCAATACTGGCGGGCCAAGGACACGGATTCCTTACGCGAGATCTACGCGGAGATCGACGCCCTGGAGAAAACAGAGACCGAGGAGAAGCGGTACTTCCAGCGGGCTGAGCTGGCGACGGAATGGGTGAGTCTGGGCGGTGTGGCGCTGCCGCCGCTTCTGGCGATGGCCGCGGGATTGTTGGCGCTGGAGGTGCTTTTGGTGAACACGCGTTTCCGTAAGGTGCCTTAGTGTTCCGTGGTCGGACCCACGGATTGCAATCCGTGGGCTTTGAACGAGGATTCGCGAACCGATTCGCAGTGTCACGCTGAACGGAGTTTGATGCGGTGGACGGCTTTGGTTTTGATCATCCACAGATGCTGCATCTGTTGTGGACGCTGCCGGCGCTGGGTGCGGTGTATCTGTGGGGGTTCGCCAAGAAGCGGCAGGCCATGGAGCGGTTCGCCACGGTGAACCTGTTGAACGCGCTGGTGCCGTCCGTGAGCGTTGGACGACAACGGATCAAGGCGCTGTTTATGCTGGCGGCTGGGGCGATGCTGATCGTTTCGATGGCCGGGCCTCGATGGGGCACACACTATGAGGACGTTCCGTCGCGGGGCGTGGACATACTGTTCGTGCTGGACGTGTCCAACTCCATGCTGGCGGAGGACGTGGCCCCCAATCGGCTGGAGCGGGCCAAGCTGGACATCAAGGACATGCTCGAAGTGCTGCCCGGCGATCGGGTAGGGCTGATCACGTTCGCCGGCAAGAGTGCGTTGACCTGCCCGCTAACCATCAATTACGGCTCGTTTCGTCTGGCGCTGGACGCGGTGACCACACGCAGCGCCCCGCGCGGCGGCACCAACATCGGTGACGCGGTGCGGCACGCGGCGGATAGTTTCACCGACAGAATCAAGGATCACAAGGCGATCATCGTGATCAGCGACGGGGGCGAGACCGATGAGAGCTATTCGGTGGAGGCGGCCCGGAAGGTGTTTGAGGAGAAGGGCATTCGCGTGTTCTGCGTCGGGTTCGGAGATATGGCAGAGGGCGGGCGGATTCCGATCATCAAGGATGGCCAACGGGTGTACCTGCAGTATCAGGAGCAGGAGGTGTGGACCAAGCTCGATCCGACGCTGTTGCAGTCGATGGCGGGGGTGGCGGACGGCGGGTACTTTTCCAATACGGACTTTCGGGAGATTTACGATAAGGTCCGTTCAAAAGTGGTGCCCCGCGAGTTCCAATCGACGCGTCGGGAGATGAAGTACGCCCGGTTCCATTGGTTCGCGGGATTGGCGCTGGTGCTGCTGATGATCGAAACCCTGATGACCGACCGAAAGGCGGTGACGGCGTGAGGTGCGGAGCTAAACGAAATGCTGCGGCGGTCTGCATCGCGGGATTGTGGATCGTTGCGGCGGCAAGGGCGCAAGTTGAAGATGCACAGACGTTGGTGGAGCGGGCCAACGGCTTGTTCGCCGACGGTGATTATACGTCGGCGCTGGAGGCCTATCGAGAGGCGGAAGTCATGCAGCCGGAGTCGCCGGAGTTGGCCTACAACCAGGGAGCGGCTTACTACAAGCTGGGGGACTATTCCAGCGCGGGCGATGCTTTCAACCGGGCGTTGTTGACGCGCGACCTGAGGCTGGAGGCCAAGATAAAATACAACCTGGGTGACGTGGCCTATGCTTCGGCGTTGGAGAAGGAGTCCGATCTGCAGGAGGCTATCGACTTACTGAAAAAGGCGATCGGCCGCTACCGCGATGCTATCGAACTCGACGCCCAAGACGCCGATGCCAGAGCGAACATCGAATCGGCCCAGCTCATGATCAAAGATCTGCTGGACAAGCAGCAACAACAGCAGGAGCAGCAGCAACAGGATCAACAACAACAGGATCAACAACAGGAGTCCGATCAACAGCAAGATCAACAGTCGCAGGGTGATCAGCAGGATCAGCAGGAACGTGAGCAATCACAGGAGCAGCAGGAGGACGGTGATCAACAGGATCAGCGGCAGGCCGGCGAGGAGTCGTCAGAGCAGCAACAACAGCCTGAAGCGCAACAACAATCGCAGCAGGGCGACGAGATGACGCGGGACGAGGCTGAACGAGTATTGCAGGCTGTGCGTGACAAAGAGCGGAAGCGGCGCAACGAGCGCGCCAGGCGACAACGAGTGCGGCGGATTCCCGTCTCGAAGGACTGGTGATGTTTAGACGGGCGCGGTGCGGTTTTGTGATGGGTGTGTTGTGGTCCGCGGTGGAGGTGTCGCTGGGCGCGGACGTGAGCGTTGCCGTGTCGGCGCGGGAGACGTACGTGGGATCGCCGGTGCGGATTGAAATCATCCTCGAAAACGCCGCGCAGCACGATCGGCCGGTTTTTCCTGAAGTGGACGGGGCGGAGGTTCGGGAGGCGGGCAGCTCTACGCGATCGTTCGTCAGCATAACGCCCTCCGGGCGGGTCAAAACTAATACGACCACCTATAGCTATTTGGTGATACCACGTCGTGCCGGGGTGTTGACCATTCCGTCGGTGGTCGTGGCGGCGGACGGCCGGTCGTTCAGCACGGCGCCGGTGCGCATCGTGGTGAAGAAATCAGAGGCGGGTGATCTTCTGTTTCTGCGACTGGTGGGTCAGCGCGACGCCGTATATGTGGGTGAGCCGCTGGACGTGACGCTGGAGATCTGGCTCAAGACATTCAGATCGGGAAGCGTCAGGATCGACGGTGCGGAACTGTGGCAGGTTGCGGTAGATGTTCGGAGCAGTTCATGGGGCCCTTTTCACAAGAACGTTAAAGGCCCTACTCCTGATGTTCGCTATCGGGCGGAACAGCATCCAGACAAGGACGGGGCAGTCCAGCGCTACGTTGTCTATTCGGTTCAACAGACGGTCTGGCCGGAGCGCACGGGCGGCTTTCACGGTGGGGACATCAACATCGTGGTGAACTATCCTTTGCGGGTGCAACGCAACCGGTTCAGTCTGTTGGGGCGCCGGTACGAGGTGGTGTCCTCGCGGCCGATTTCGGCGGTGGTGGAGGATTCGACGATCGTGGTGCAGGCCCCGCCGAGTGAAGGACAACCTTACAGCTTCAACGGGGCTGTCGGCCAATATATCATGTCGGTGACGGCGGTTCCGACACAAGTGAGCGTGGGCGATCCCATCACGCTCACGCTGACCATCCGCGGCACCGGACGGTTGGAGCAGTTGCGGGCCCCGTCGCTGGCGGACCAGGAAGCCTTGACGGCGGACTTTCGGGTTCCGCATGAGCCGCTGGCGGGCACGGTGTCGGGCGGGGTCAAGAAGTTCAGCCAGAGTATCCGTGCCAAGCACGACAGTGTAACCGAGATACCATCCATCGAGTTCAGCTACTTTGATCCGCGTCAGGAGCAGTACGTGACGCTCCGCAGCGAACCGATCCCATTGATAGTGAAGGAGTCGACACGACTGGCGGTGTCGCAGGTAGTGGAGCGCAACGGGCTTAGCGGCCTACGGACGGAATTGACGCTGGCCGGGTCCGGCTTGTTGGCCAACTACGATGATGTGGAAACGCATCTGATTCAGCAGACGGTCTCTTTGGGGGCGGGAACGTGGGGAGTCGCTGCCTCGGGACCACTGGTCTATTCGATCTGTCTGTTGGTTCGCCGGCGTCGCGATCGGCTTGCGGGTGACACCGGTCTGGCACGGCGGCGGTTGGCGCGCAAGAAGGCGATGGCGGCGATCGGACAGTCGGCGCGGGGTGAATCCCGCGGTTCGGTGGCGGCGGCGGCGCGCATCGCCGGGGCGGTGACCGGCTACGTGGCGGACCGCTGCAATCTTCCGGCGGCTGGAGTGACGCGGGCTGATGCCGTGAAGCAGCTTCGGGCCCGCAACATGCCCGAGCCCTTGATAGACCAGGCCGATGCACTGCTGGGCGAGTGTGAAGGGGCGCAGTACGGTGCCGCTAAACAGGCGGGTCAGGATGATCTGGTCGAGCGGGCCCGGGGCCTGGTAAACGAATTGGAACGTGGGAAGCTTTGAAACGGATGTCTTTTGTACATCGTGGACAACCACTCCGGCTGTCCCTTGTGGCGGTGGGCGTAGCGGCGGCGGCGGCTCTTGGGCAGGGCGTGCGGGATGAATCCCGCGGCTCGGGGGCGGCGGCGCGCCGGCACCTTCTTGTCTTGCTGAGTGAGGCGCTGGAGTCATTCGATAGAGGTTCGGCGCTCTTGAACACCGCGCCGGACGATGCCTTGGCGGCTTTTCGGGAAGCTCGCGACAAGTTTCAGGTGGTGGTCGATGCCGGTATCGAGAACGGCAGGCTATATTACAATCTGGGCAACGCCCATCTTCGTCTCGGTGAGATCGGCAAGTCCATTGCGGATTACCGCCGGGCTGCGCGGTTGACCCCGGACGACGAACAGCTCAAAGCCAATCTGCGGTTCGCCCGTTCACTGCGGCGCGATCAGATCGCAGTGAGCGGCAAGCGGGCCCTGTTGCAGACGGTTTTCCTGTGGCACTATTCGTTGCCGTTGAGAACGCGTCTGGCGGCGGCTGTAGCGGTGTATGGATTATTCTGGCTGCTGTTGGCGGTTCGTGTGCTGGCGCCGCGGGTGCGATTGGGATATGTGACCTTGCTGTGTCTGGTCTTGTGGGTGGGGTTGGGAACTTCGGCGGCGGTCGATCTTCCGTCTCAAGGGGCGCTGACGGAAGGCGTTTTGACGGCCAACGACGTCGTGGTGCGCAAGGGAAACGGCGAGGGGTACGATCCGCAATTCAAACAGCCGCTTCACGAAGGGGTGGAATTCAAGATCGTCGAACGCCGCGGCGGCTGGATTCACATCGAACTGGATGACGGAAACCGCGGCTGGGTCCGCCAGCACGAAGTGGAGGTCTTCTGAATAGTGCGTGAGATGTAACCTGCGTCGTGGACAGAAGTTACGTCACTGCGTGGCCCATGACGCAGTTGACCCTATGAACCTCCACTTGTTGTCACGTGGAACATACGGTATGTAAGGGTTCTCGGGTCTACCTCGGGCGGGCCGAACAACCGGATGACCCCAACCGCGTCGCCCACCCGAGCGCTGGCCCCGGCCACCCGGGTTGGTTGATGCCAACCAACTCGGGCTCGACCACGGACGCAAGTTACGCAAGTAGTCGTCCTTGGAGGGCACGCCAGTTCTAAAGGAAGCGCTGATGAGACGGATCACTGTTTGTGCGATCGCAGTCGGTTCACTATGTATGCCGGCCCTGGGCCAGTTCCCCACGGTTTTCATGGAGGCCCGGCCGGGGCCGGGGGTCGATGTGTCAGACCCGCTCAATCCCAAGGTTGCGCCCGGCTACCAGATCGTAGTCGAAGTCCTCTTGGACGGCACCACGACGCCGGCCCTGGATGTGGTGGCCTTCGACATTCAGTTGCAAATCGACGACTCCGCCGCTCTCAGCAGTTCACTGACCTGCCAGGATTTCACCGTTGATGTCCTGCGCCCGGACCATATTCTCAACACCTGCAACTTACCCTGCAACGGGGCGTGCATCAGCCCCGGGGCATCCGCCGCTGGGGGAGGGGACGTGAGCGGGTGCCATTTGGACGGCACCTGCCAAGACGTCGATTTCGTCGGATACGTTGCTGAGATTACGCTTGAAGCATCGGTGGATGCAGACGGCGCTTTCACGTTGAGGTACTTCGGAAACGCCTCAAATAACGTCATTGGTAGCCCAAGCGGCGCTATCATCGACGCCGTGAACAATCCGGACAGCTTCATACCTTTGACGATCACAGTGGTTGAGCTGTCAGGGGCGTGCTGTCTTGAGGGTCCGCCGGGCGAGTTCACGTGCACCGACGAGCTGGAAGACGACTGCATCAACACCATTGGTGGCACCTGGCTGGGCCCGGGAACGGCATGCGATGAGCTTGACCCGCTGGACAGGTGTGACTGCAACGACAACGGCATACTGGACGATAAGGAGATCGCCGACTGCACGGGCGACCTCGCGTGTAGCGACTGCAACAACAACGGTGTGCCGGACGGGTGCGAAACCGATAGTGATGGTGACGGCATCCCTGACGCGTGCGACGTATGCCGGTTCGACGTCGACCCCCAACAGGTTGACAGCGACAACGACGGTGTTGGGGACGTCTGCGACAATTGCCCGCTGACGCCCAACGGCCCCGATCTCGGCACCTGCATCGTGGGGCTGCCAGGGGAACTTTGTAGCCGCGACAACGACTGCAACTTTCAGGTCCCGGGAGAATGTAGCAAAGCTCAGGAGGACACTGACGGCAACGGCTTCGGCGACGTCTGCCAGCCGACCACCTGTGGCGATGGGATTACGCAGAATCCGAACGACTTCGGTGAAAGCGAGGAGTGCGACGACGGCGGGACGGCCAACGGCGACGGCTGCGACGAGGACTGCGTCCGCGAGATTTGCGGCAACGGCAAGGTTCAACCGGGCAGCAATCCGGCAGAGGAGTGCGACGACGGCAACAACGACCGCGGTGACGGTTGCGACCCGTTCTGCGTCACCGAGTTCTGCGGTGACGGCATTCGCAACAACGTGAACGAGGAGTGCGACGACGGCGGCACCGCGGACGGTGACGGCTGCTCGGCGACCTGCCAGTTTGAGGGCGATGTCCCGACGGTGTCTGAATGGAGCATGGTGGCGCTGGCTACCCTGCTGCTGATCGGGTTGACGGTGAAGTTCCGCCGGCGCTCGACGGCCACCAGCTAGTGGCGCGTCAACGTTCGAATTGTGGGTCGGAGTATGGGGTGAGGGAGTGGAGATTACGCTTCCGGCGTCTGCCAAACGACAAAGTCACTGCGGGCGTCAACCCGGCAATCGAACTGTGAGGGAGCGCGAGTGTACCGTCAACTTCGACATCGCGGGTGGGGACGAAGGGATTGGGGGGTCCGGATTCGGATTGGCGGGGCGGAACTGGGGACGCTCTTTTGGAATCACTCGGTCACCGGCCAGCGGCTCCTGAACACCAGTGTGCCCAAAACGAGCAAGCAGACAACCGTCACGGTGACACACCACTGCGACGCCGTTGGAACCGGCCCGGCGGGAGCGCCTGCGGTTCGAAAGTCGGCGCAGACCAGCAGATGGTCGGAAGCCAACGAATAACTGCTGAGCAGGTTGTGGGCTTGCAACACTTCCTCTGACATCTCCGGCGTATATAGCAAATAGTGATTGCCGACCTCAAGCACTGAATCAGTGTAGATGAAGTAATCAAGCTGTCCCGGCGCAAAAGTGCTGGAATCGCGCCGCCAGGTGTAGGCCATCCGCTTTTCGGTCTGACGGGAGATGAGATTGGCCAGATCACTGCCGTCCCAGTCCGGCACGAAATCCGGCCCGTGGAGCGACTCATTGATGATGTCGCCGGTGAGTACCGAGGTAAGCTGCTGGACCTGGCCGACGAAATTGGTATCGCCGGTGATGATGATGGGCGTGTCGGCGTCGAGCTCGAGGGATCCGCCGGGCGTCTTGGCCTCTCGGATGAACGACAGAATCCGGTCCACCTCCGCCCGCCGGCCGGCGTCATTCGAGCAACACGGCAGGTGAACGTTGATGATCAGCAGCTTACTGCCCTGCAAGACCGAACCGGTGTCAATCAAGACGGCCATGTTTCCGTCCACGGGCCAGGAATCCTGGATGGGAAAGCGGCTGATGGTCTGGACGTCGTTGTTGCCGGCCCCTTCCCAGGTTTCACCATCCGCCAACGGCACCCAGGTGGCGACCAGATCGATGGTGTCCTGGACCGAGTGGTTTCTGATCTCCTGAAAATTAAGGATGTCCGGGGACACTGCGGCAAACTGGGCCCCGAAGGACGGCTCAAGACCGGAGGACCACGGTGAATCGTTCAGCACATTGTAAGTAATGATACGCATGTCGCCGGGCTGTTGGCGTTCAAGCGGAATGGGCGTATCCGGGGGCAGGACGTCCAGATCAAAAGTGTAGGCCAAAGTGTCGCCGGCATCGGGCAACTGATCACCACCGGCGGTGTCGATCAGCAGGATCCGCACCTGCGGACCGAGAAACAGCGGATGGACGCCGTCCGGCAAGGTGTCGCGCCCGAAGGCCAGTTCAAACTCGAGCGCCGTGACCGTCGGTCCCGAACGAAAGCGAATATCATCATGGGAAACGGAAGTCGAACTGCCGCCGAAGCGATAGGTTCCCTGCCGGTCACCCAGCCGCCACTCCAGCTCCGCGCCGATGCCGCCAATGGAAAGCCCCGTGCCGCTGTTGTCGTCGGTGTCCAGATAAAGGATCAGGTCGTTGTTCTCGGAGACGTCCATTTCGACACCGAGCTCAACGCGCAGGAATAAAAAGCGATTGTCGTCGGCGACCCACATGCGGCCCAGATCGACCCCGTTGCCGCCGCCGTCACCCGCGGTATCACTGTATGCTGGGCTCACTCCGTCCCAATCGTCGGACGTGCCGTCTATCACCACCGCAACCTGCTCTGCAAAGCTGCCGGTCTGCATCACCGCCGAGACGAAATAAACGGCGATTAATATGGCAAACGATGATCTCATGTTGGTTGGCTCCCTCCGGAATCCTAAGGTGTAGGGCCCGCCGTGCGGACCACATTTCTACGGTACCGCTACCAGACCGATCAGCTTGAACCGGTCCACGTCGACCAGTCCCTGATCGGTGACCTTGAGCTTGCCGATGACGGACAGGCAAAGGAACGAAAGCGCCATGAAAGGCCGCCGGAGCTTCACGTTCAAGGTGGCCGCCGCTTCGTGCAGCTTGCCCAATTGCTTTTTCAACGTGTCGGCGTCCACGTTGCTCATCAAACCGGCGATAGGCAGCGGGACGTCGGCCAACACCTTGCCATCGTCGACAACGCAGAAGCCCCCGCGAATCTTCACCAGATGGACGGCAGCCGTGTACATGTCGCGATCGTTCGTTCCGGCGACCACCAGATTATGGGCATCGTGACTGACCGAGGACGCGATGGCGCCGGATGACAGCCCGAATCCGCGAACGAATCCCAGGCCGATGTTCCCGCTCGACTGATGCCTTTCGAGCACGGTGATCTTGGCCAGGTCCCGCTTGGGATCGGCGCACAGTAGCCCGTCAGCGGCGTCAATTCGCTCGATGGAACGTTCGGTATCGACGCGATCCTCCAAAACTTTGATGACATGCACGTCATACGCGTCGCGGCCGCTCACTTTGATCTCGAAGTTTTTACACTCAATCCACTGAACGTTCATGCTGCTTCGCAGGATGTGCCCCTTGCGCCGGCCCACGTCGCGGTCGATGGCCATCCCGTCCAGCGCCACCAGCTTGCCCAGGTGATAAACCCGTGTGACACGGCAGTCCTTCAAGTCTTTCAACACCGCGATTGAGGCAACCTTTCCCGGGGCGATCGCGCCGAAACCATCGAGCCCGAAATAACGCGCCGCGTTGTAGGAAGCCATCTTGATGGCATGGATGGGGTTGATACCAGCGGCGATGGCCCGCCGTACCATGCAATCGATGTGCCCCTCGTGGTGCAGGTCCTCAACATCCTTGTCGTCGGTCACAAACATGAAACGATCGACATTATCAGGGCGCACCACCGGCAGCAATGCGTCGAGATTTCGAGCCACGCTCCCCTCCCGGATCATGATGTGAAAGCCCTGGCGCAGCTTCTCGCGAGCTTCATCAGCGGTGGTGCATTCGTGATCGCTGGCCACGCCGGTCACCGCGTAGGCGCACAGGTCCTTGCCGCTCAAACCGGGGGCATGCCCGTCGATGGGCAGGCGCCCCGCCGCCCGAATCTTGTCCAGGCACTCCGTGTCGCCGGCTATCACACCCGGGAA
>JAZGDL010000216.1:0-9762 GCA_036477795.1 Phycisphaerae bacterium | reverse complement strand
TCCAAATCTCGTCGGCTTTGACCGCGGCGCCGATGATGGTGGCGGTATAGTCGGAACCGCCCCGGCCCAGGGTGGTGGTCACGCCGTGCTGAGTGGCGGCGTCGAACCCGGTGACCACGATGCCCTCACCACGTTGTAGCGGAAGGTTGAGGGTTTCGTTCACCTGGTACAAAGAGAGTTCCAACAAGGGGTCCGCCTCCCCATGGTTGTCATCGGTTACGATCCCGACCTGCTGACCGGTCATGGCGCTGCCAGGGAGGGCAGCGGCCATTAGGGCGGCTGACAGTCGCTCGCCGAACACCACCACAGCGTCGCACGATCGCGGGGTCAGCTCGCCCACCGCGGAAATGCCAGTGACGAGTGTATCCAGTTGGTCCAGCAACTGCCCAACTGCGTCATCCGCCCCGAGCGCCTTTGCGGGCTCTTCGTGGCGCTTGCGCAGATCGGCAAGCAGTGCGTACTTGGCGGCCCGATGGCCGCTACCCGCTGCGGCGGCCAACTCCAGCAGCGCATCGGTCACCCCAGCCATCGCCGACACCACCGTCACCACCCGCCGCCCGGACTCGCCGCTGCTCTGCCGTACGAAATCAGCACAAGCGCGGATGCGGTCCGCATCCGCCATCGAGGTCCCGCCGAATTTCATGATGACCTTTTTCATATCGCTCTCTCACATCCTCATATCGCTCTTTCACACCCATAAAGCCCACGGGTTGCAACCCGTGGGCCTCACCAATGACAGTGTCACATAAACGGTTTGTCCACCCCGTCCGGAGACGCCACAAAACTCCAGATATCCAGTAGATCGCGCAGAACGGCGGTGGCCGTCTCAACACCACCGGCGCCACGGCCGACCAGCGTCACGTCTCCGCTGTTACGAAGCGTCATTGTAAGGGCGTTCAAGTTGGCCGGCACGTCAAGCGGATCGCCCCGCGGAACCGTCTGCGGCGACACGCTCAAGGTGTCACCGATCTCGGCGATCAGTTTGAGCGACTCACCTTTGTCGGCAGCTTGTTTGACGCGTGCCGTAGAGAGCCCGCGGATGCCCTCGATCTGTACGTCCTTCAGCGTCACCCGCCGATTGAGGATCAGGTTGGCGAGGATGACGACTTTGGTGGCGGCGTCGACGCCGTCAATATCGGCGCTGGGGTCGGTCTCCGCGTACCCCAGCCGAACGGCTTCGTCCAACACCTCGTCAAAACGGGCGCCGGTTTCGTGCATTTTCGAAAGTATGAAATTGGTAGTGCCGTTCAAGATGCCGCGCAGCCGAACGACTTGGTCGCCACGGGCACATTCGCGTGCCCAGTTGAGCATCGGCGTGCCGCCTCCCACAGTGCCGCTGAAGCGGAACTGGACGCGGTTGTACCGGGCCAATTCCGTCAAGGGCGGCATGGCCAACGCCAGTGGGGCTTTGTTGACGGTGATGACGTGCTTGCCGTTTCTGAAGGCGGCGCGGATATGGCCCATGGCCGTCTCCGGGGCATCCATTCGGCTGGGCGTGGCTTCGATGACCACGTCGGCATCGCTGTCGGCGATCAACGATTGCGTGTCAAGGTTTGTCACTCCATGTCCGCCTGTGGCGGCGACGGTTCCCTGATTCGCCTTGGTCTCCAGAAGAGCGCGAAGGTCCAGGCCTCGTTCGGACACAGCCGCCCCGCCGGAGTCGACTACTCCGACCAGTCGCGGTGCCAGCCCATGGTCCCGATACAGGTCGCCCTGATGGGTGGCCAGCAGCTCCGTAAACGACCGGCCGACGACGCCGAATCCGATCACCAGTATGCGCATCAGACGTCCAAAGCCTCCCATAGCGAATCGAGCGCTGCTCTTCTCTTGAAACGCGATACTAGCCGACATTGGCGATTTGTGAAGGCGGTCCAGAAGGGTGGCCCACCTTTTCAAAGGTGGGGTCACGACGCCCCTTGCCGCCGCCTGCACTTGATAGTATCGTACGCCGACTGTTTCATGAGCCAAATCGCTGACGACACGCACGGTTGAAAGGGCATGGAAGTGAGAATCTCCACGGTGTCACAACGGTCATGGTTGACCGCCGCGGTTCTGCTGGCGACGGCCGCAACGGGTTACGGGGACGAAGGCCTGTGGCTGCTCAATCAGCCGCCGACCAAACAGTTGAAAGAGAAATACGGCTTCGAGCCGCACGAAGAGTGGATCGAGCATATCCAGAAATCGTGCGTGCGATTCGGTCGCGGCGGCTCCGGGTCGATCGTGTCAGCCGATGGATTGGTCATGACCAACCATCACGTGGGATTCAGCCAGTTGCAGAAGCTGAGTACGCCGCAACGCAATCTTCTCAAGACCGGGTTTTATGCCGCCAAGCGCAGTGACGAACTGAAGTGCGAAGACCTGGAGCTAAACCGCCTGTGGTCCGTCGAGGACATAACCGACCGCGTCAACGGCGCGGTTCAGCCGAACATGAGCACCGCACAGGGCAACACCGCCCGCCGCAAACGAATCGCCGCAATCGAGAAGGAATCGCAGGAGCGCACCGGCCTGAAGAGCGAGGTGATCACGCTCTTTCACGGGGCGCGATACCAACTGTACCGGTACAAACGGTACACCGACATCCGCCTGGTGATGGCCCCGGAGGGCGCCATCGCCCATTTCGGCGGCGACACGGACAATTTTGAGTATCCCCGTTACTGCCTGGACGTCTGCTTCTTCCGCATCTACGAGGACGGCCAACCGCTCAAGCCGGAGCATTATCTGCGTTGGAGCGCCAGCGGAGCCAGCGACGGCGAGCTTACGTTTATTGTCGGCCACCCGGCGCGCACCGAGCGCTTGTTCACCGTTGACCACCTCAAGTTCCTCCGTGACGTAAGGATTCCAACGATTCTGAAGCGGCTGTGGCGAAGCGAGGTAAAGCTGCTGGGGTTTTCGGCGCGAAGCGACGAACAGGCGCTGATGGCCCGCTCGAATCTGGGCGGCGCCCAGAACAGCCGCAAGGCCTTCACCGGCATGCTGGCAGGCATGTATGAGCCGGCGCTCATGCGGGGCAAGGAGATGGCGGAGCGAAAACTGCGAGCCCAAGTGGAGGTCCGTCCTGAGTACAAGGCCAAGTGGGCGGACGCCTGGGACCAGGTTGCCCAAGCACAAGAGGCCCATCGCGAGATATATGAACGGTATTCGGCGCTGCAAACCCGTCGCAGCGTCATGCGCTCCAAGCTGTTCCGCATCGCCGTGCACCTGGTGCGCCTGGCCCAGGAGTTGCCCAAACCCAATGTAGAGCGCCTGGAGGAGTATCAAGATGCCGCGCTGGATTCGCTGTACCTGTCGCTCTACTCGCCGGCACCGATCCACGATGCCCTGGAGGTGCACCTCATCGAGAGCGGCCTGTCTTATCTGATTGAAACCTTTGGAGCCTACGATCCCGTGGTGCAGTCGGCGCTTGGCGGCTTGAGTCCGCGCAAGAGGGCGCAGATGCTTGTCGGGGGCACCAGTCTGAAGGACGTCGAGACGCGCAGGCGGATTGCAGAAGGCGGGATCGAAGCCGTAAGAAGTGCCGCCGACCCCATGCTGGACTTCGCCGCCGTCTTCGATCCGGAATCACGAGCCTTGCGCAAGCGGTACGAAGACGAAGTGGAAAGCATGGAGCGCGAGGCTTACGCCAAGATTGCCGCCGCACAGTTCGCCATCAACGGAGAGACCATGTATCCCGACGCGACCTTCTCCCTGCGATTGTCGTTCGGGACTATCAGGGGCTATACCGAAGCGGGCAAAGCCATACCACCGTTCACCAACTTCGCCGGCTTGTTTGAACGCTGGAAGGACCGCGGTGGTGAGTCTCCGTTTGATCTTTCCAAACGGTGGATCGACGGCAAGGACAAGCTCGATCTGAGCACGCCGTTCAATTTCGTATGCACGGCTGACATAATCGGCGGCAACTCCGGCAGCCCGGCCTTGAACCGTCTGGGTGAAGTCGTCGGCATCGTCTTCGACGGCAACCTTCAATCGCTCATCTGGGACATCGCCTATACCGATCAGCAGGCCCGGGGCGTTTGCGTCGACGCCCGGGCCATCATCGAAGCCCTGCGCAAAGTGCGCGGCGCCCAGGCGCTGGCCGATGAACTGCTCGGCGGCGGTTGATACGTATGGCAAGCGGGAACGTCAATTCAAGACGTGGGTGACACTCGCGACGTCACGGTCAGGCTGGACGTCAGCGCCGCTGATCCAAAGCCGTTGATGTTGGTGCGCCCGCTGATCTTGGTCACCTCGATGACCAGGTCGGCGCCCTGCTGAAAGTCGCCCAGTTCAGACGCTTCGATTCCACGCATACGGGTGTCGCTGGTGCGTTCGAATTCCTGGAGTTGCTGCTCGCCGAAGATCGTCTGAGACAGCGAAATCTCCACCTCCAGGCTCGAATCCGCGTTCGACCAGGCCACCGTAAAACCCGAAAGCGACGCGGACGTGCCATCAACCGGGGATGTGATGGCAAAGGCTGGTGGGCGGAATATGGTTGTTCTCTGAACGCCGCGGGTGGGGTCGTTCACCGTCACGGTATAGCTGGGTGCGGCAGGAATGATGGCGCGGTAGGCACCGCCGCTGTCAGGACCAGCCAATGGTTCGTCGTTGACGAGCAGCGTTTGGCCGGATTGGAGTTCGGCGAGTCGTTCGCGACGGTCGGTGATGACGGCAACGACCTCCGCTTGCAGGTCCCCGGTTGTCTCGCTGATGGTGATGGTGGCGTTGTTGTCGTCCAGCGAGATGGCGTCGCCCAGCCGGGCGCCCGATCCGGGAAGCCAGCAGCGCAATCCGCTGCACGCAGTCAGGATCAGACACGCCGCAATCAATCTCCTGGGCATGGTATGCAACTCCTGATCTCCCGCTTCATAGACACGCAACAGCGCCTCAAACGTGGTTCTCCGCCACGGACGGATTCTCCCACCAGCGGGCTCACGGGTCAATCCGCATGGTGAATTCCTTGGTGCCGGAGGTCGGCGGGACACCGCTGTCAGTCACCTTCACGGTGAACATAGCCGTCTGAACTCGGCTGGGCACGCCGGAGATCACACCGGTATCCAGATTAAGGCGGACCCCGTCGGGCAGAACACCGGCGATAACCGCCCAAGTATACGGTGCCGTGCCGTCCACAGCCTCCAACTGTTCGACGTAGGTCCGGCGCACCCGGCCGTCCGGGAGAGACAGAGTCGCGACACTGACCGCCCGCGGCAGCACAACGAAGAGGCCGCGTGCGATCGCTGTCTGCTGCGGATCGCCGCTGTCGGTCACGGTCACTTCGATTTGCAGGCCTTCGTTTGCGACCCGCGGCGTGCCGGAGACCGTGCCGGTCATCTCGTCGATATCCAGACCGCCCGGCAGGCCGATCAACTCGAAGGTATAGGGTGCAATACCGCCGCTGACCGTGAACGAATCTGAGTAGGGCTCATCGATACGGGCGAATTCCAGATTGGGGTTCACTTGGAGCCGCTCGATGATGGTGATGGAGAATCCCTTTCGTCCGCGGCGCGAAACCAGGGCGTTCTCCTGTGCCTCAACCATGAACTCGAAGGTGCCGGCGGTCAGCGCGGTTCCAGCAACAACCCCGGTTTGGGCGTTGAGTGACAGTCCCGGCGGCAGGCTTCCTGAAACGATCCGCCAGGTGGCTGAGACGTTGTCATCGGTGGTGAGTTCCGCCCGATATGATTCGTCGACAAGCTCGTTGGGTAGTGAGTCCGTGGCGATGACCAGCGGGGCTGGATCGACAATGAGCCGGCCCCCACAGGCCGGCAGGCTCGCACAAACCAAGCAGGCCATCCACCGTAATCGATTCATCCGCACCAATGAACCTCCATGCCGGACAACTATTCACGAAACCAAGTGTGTCGGCAAGACCTTTACCGGTCCCGTCTACGCCGGTCTTTGCTGATATTCCGCCAGGAGGGATCGGGCTGCGGTCATCTCCCGTTCCGCCCAGCCGCTTGGGATCATCCCCCAGTGTGCGGAGCAAACTCCTCTGCCACAGGCGAGTGCTCCGTCACAGTTCCATTGCAAGCCCACGGATTCGAATCCGTGGGTTTCGCAGTGACTTTGTCGTTTGGCAGACGCCCGAAGCGAAATATCCGCTCCCTCATCCCATTCTCCAACCCACAATCCGAACGTTAACGCGCCGCTATTCTCCGGGGGCCTCAACTACTGCGTCACCGGCAGTAGGCTCGACGGTTACCCCGCGCTTGCGCTGTGGGCTCGGATCAGCTTCGTTCGCCTCATCTTCGCGCCCCAGTCTCTTGAGAATCGGGGTCAGCAGTAACAAGACCACACCCAGCCCTCCCGCCACGTAAACAATCATCGTAAACACGCGTTCGTAGCCCGCCTCGCCTCCCGTGAGCCCGGCAATGGCGCCTCCTATCACATTGGCGAAAGCATTGGACAAGAACCAGGCTCCCATCAACAGGGCACCGAGTCTCACCGGCGCTAGTTTTGTCACCATGGAAAGCCCCACCGGGGAAAGGCAGAGTTCCCCGGTGGTGTGCAGCAGATACGCCAGGATCAACCAGCCCATATGGGCCGTGCCGTCTTCCGTGGCCCGACGGGCTGCGATGACCATGGCCACAAAGCCCAATGCCATCTGAAACAATGCCAACGCGAACTTCAAGGGCGACGACGGATTCATGCGCCGCCCCCCTAACCAGGTCCACAGCGCGGAGAAGGGAATCGCCAGCACAATGATGAACAGCGGGTTGACCGACTGGAACATCGACGCTGGAATCTCCCAACCAAACAGGTGCCGGTCGATGAGCCGGTCCGTGAAAAGGCTCATGGAACTTCCGGCCTGCTCAAAACAGGCCCAGAACGTGATTGAAAAGAACACCAGCACCAGGATCACCAGGATCCGTCCCCGCTCAAACGGCGTGCAACGGCTCATTTCATATATGATGTAGATCAGAAACACCGCCGCGATCACCGGCACACTGACTTGGACCCACGTTGGCCGATACACCAGGATCGCGATCACTGGAATGCAGATGATAATTCCAAGATAAAGCGAAGAGAGTCGAGAGAGACCAAAGGCATACGGCTGCTCAAACGCTTCCGGTTTCGGTGGCCCTCCGTGCTCGCCCAGGTGCTTTCCCCACATCACAAAGATACACAGGCCCAGCACCATGCCCACGCCGGCCAGCAAGAACCCGTAATGCCATCCGTAGGTCTCTCCGATGTAGCCGCATACCAACGGCGTCAGGAAGGCGCCGATGTTGATTCCCATGTAGAAGATCGTGAAGGCCCCGTCGCGGCGTTCATCACCCGACGGGTACAGCTTCCCGACCAGCGTGGAGATATTCGGCTTGAAAAACCCGTTGCCGACGATTAGCAGGGCCAGTGCGGTGTAGAAAACGACGGTGTTGGGGAAGGCCAAGGCAAACTCACCGATGGCCATCAGCACCCCACCGATAATGATGGCTTTGCGGTAGCCCAGGAATCGATCCGCCAGCATGCCCCCGATCAACGGCGTGGCGTACACAAGACCCGTGTAGGCTCCATAGGTCCCCGTGGCGAACTGATCGGAGTATTGCAGTGCCTTGGTCATGTAGAAGATGAGCAGGGCGCGCATGCCGTAGTAGCTGAAACGCTCCCACATCTCTGTAAAGAATAAAACGTAAAGTCCAACGGGGTGCCCGAGGAATTCGCCTTCTCGTCTGGCCACTGCGTGTCCTCCGTTTCAAAAGGGCCTAAGAACAGACGGGGGCATGTTAGGCGCTCATCGCTCATGTCTCAAGCCGATCTCTTTTTGCCCGCCAAACCGGTACGTTGACTCCGCGCCGCGCCGTCGATAAGGTGACCGTCGTGTCTCTGACGCGGCGTGGTTGGTCGTCTTATGCGGCTGCGCTTCGTGTGCGCGGGATTGGTGGAGATCAGAACCTTGGCTTCGCCGTCCCGCTACGGTGATTAGCAGTACAGTGCAAAGTCGCCGACAAGTGCTGGTGCGAGAATCCATTCTCGCACCCATCCGCTGCGGGAATCCCTTCCCGTGGCCCGCCGCGAAGGGGGACCGAGAAGGGATTCTCGGTCCAGCGTGACCTTGCGCTGTACGTTTAGCCCAGTCATAACTTTGGAGGAAATCGATCGTGCGAGGATTTTTGACGGTCTGTTTGCTTGTTGTCGGTAGCGGCTGTGCGGTCACCAGCGCCCAGCAGGACGTATTTACCCCCATGCACATCGCCAAGACCATGCAGGTCACCAGCGCGAAGGTTTCGCCCGACGGCCGATACATCGCCTACAGCCTCAGCGTCCCGCGCATACCGCACGAGGACGACGACGGCCCGGCATGGGCTGAACTGCACGTCGTCGACCGGCAGGGCCGCAGCCGGCCGTTCGTCACCGGAGAGGTCAACGTCTCCAACATCCGGTGGACGCCCGACGGTGCCGGCATCTCATTCCTGGCCAAGCGCGGCGATGACGAGCACAAGGGTGTTTATCTCATTCCGATCGACGGCGGCGAAGCCCGCCCGGTCGCCAGCCATGATGCCGACATCAAGGATTACTCCTGGCACCCGGACGGCCAACGCATTGCGTTCACCGCCGAGGAAAAGGAGGACAAAGAGAAGAAGAAGCTCAAAGACAAGGGCTTTGCGGCGGAGGTTTACGAGGAGGACTTGCGACAGGTGCGTGTCTGGATCACCAGACGTGACGACGACGAGGATGAGCCTGAAGCACTCGACCTACCCGGTTCCGCCACGGAAATCCATTGGAGCCCCGACGGCTCCAAGCTCGTCGTCGCATTGGCCCCTACCCCGCTCATCGACGATCACTACATGAAGAGAAAGATCCACGTCGTCGATCCCGGCGGCAGCCGGATCCTGGCCCGGATCGACAATCCCGGAAAGCTGGCTCAGGTGGCATGGTCTCCCGACAGCAGGCACATAGCCTTCGTGTCCGGCGCGGACATCCACGATCCCAATGCCGGCCGACTGTTGTTGGTCTCAGCCGACGGCGGTGAGATTCGCAACCTGCTTCCGAACTACCACGCCGACGTGACGTCCATCGCCTGGCGGGACAAAGACACCATCATGTTCGTCGGGCACCAGGGGTGCTACTCCACCTTCAACAGGGTCGACATCGACGGCTCTAACCACGAGATGATCGTTGGCACCGGCGGGCCGATCCTTGGAAGCCTCAGCCTCGCCGACGATGGGTTCGCCGCCGCGTTTGTCGCCGACAGCCCCCAACACCCGCGCGAAGCCTTCTTCATGCAACACCGCGACGACGCCCCGCGCCGCCTCACCGACAGCAACTCATGGGTAAAGGACATGCGGCTGGCCAAACAGGAGGTGGTCAAATACAAAGCCCGCGATGGGCTGGACCTCGAGGGCATTCTGATTCGCCCCCTCGACAAAAAACCGAATACGCGCTACCCGTTGATCATGAGCGTCCACGGCGGGCCTGAAGCCCACCGGTCCAACGGCTGGCTCACCTACTACAGTACTGCTGGCCAGGTCGCTGCGGCACGGGGCTTCGCCGTTTTCTATCCCAACTACCGCGGCAGCACCGGCCGCGGCGTCGCTTTCTCTAAGATGGGCCAGGCGGATTACGCAGGCGGGGAGTTCGACGACCTGGTCGACGCCATAGACCACCTCATCTCCACCGGCTTGATCGACAAGAACAAGGTCGGGATCACCGGCGGCTCCTACGGCGGTTTCGCATCCGCCTGGGGGGCCACCAAGCTCACTGAGCACTTCGCCGCCAGCGTCATGTTTGTCGGCATCAGCGACCTGGTGTCGAAGTTCGGCACCACCGATATCCCCAACGAGATGCAAA
>JAZGDL010000215.1:0-3044 GCA_036477795.1 Phycisphaerae bacterium | reverse complement strand
TTGCTGTCAGCGAGGCGGACAAATCGCCGGAGCTCAATTACCTGGCCACAATTCACCACGGTATCGACGTTGCGCAATTTCCCTTTTCCAACAGCGGAGGAAAGTACCTGTTGTTCTTTGGCCGAATCCACCCTGAGAAGGGCGTCCACGAAGCCATTCAAGTGGCACAGCGGGTTGGAATGAAGCTACTGATCGCCGGCATCATTCAGGATCAAGCCTACTTCGAAAAGTTTGTCGAACCCTACATTGACGGCACAACGGTCGAATACCTAGGTGCGATCGGCCCCGCTCGACGCCCGTGGGTGCTGGGTCAGGCGTTGGCACTATTGCATTTGATCAGCTTCGACGAGCCGTTTGGTTTGAGCGTAGTGGAATCCATGGCGTGCGGTACGCCGGTCATTGCGTTTGGTCGCGGTTCGATGCCGGAAATCATCGGACACGGTGAGACGGGCTACATTGTCGAAGATACAGACCAGGCAGTGGAAGCGGTCGCGGCCGTGCGCTCGATTGATAGGTCCGCCTGTCGTGATGCCGTTGAGAAGCGCTTCTCTGATACGCGCATGGCGCAAGACTACGTCCGAGCGTATCAAGAAATTCTGAAATTGTAGGAAGACGATGGGCAGTAAGCTGTTAGTGAAGCGGTATGAGGGTAACCCAATCCTCACCAAGCATGACGTTCCTTATCCAGTGGAGACCGTTCACAATGCAGGTGCAACCAAGCATGCGGGCCGCTACGTCTTGCTTTTTCGCTCCCACCTGCGTAACGGACGATCCATCATCGGCATTGCATGGAGCGATGACGGTTATAAGTTCCAAGTGCGGCCCGAACCGTTCATGGTACCGCCCACTGAAGGCGTCTTCGCGGAGTACGAGGAGTACGGCATCGAAGACCCGCGAATCTGTTCCATGGGCGGCGAGCATTACATCACCTACAGCGCTTATTCCAGGCACGGCGTGCGCATCGGTCTTGCAAAAACCCGCGATTTTACAACTGTCGAGAGGGTGTCGCTAATTAGCCAGCCCGATATGCGCAACGTGGTGATTTTTCCGAAAATTTTCGGCGGTCGCTACGCACGGCTTGATCGACCCCACTCGGAAATCAACCCTTGGTCAATCTGGCTGTCCTGGTCTCAGGACCTCGTTCACTGGGGTGAGTCGACAGTGGCCATCAAGCCCCTCGTCTATCACTGGGATGAGGCGAAGGTGGGTCCGGGTGCGACTCCAATCGCCACCGCGAACGGCTGGCTGAATATCTATCACGGCGTGTTCGACACGATGGACGGTGCGGTGTATCGCGTCGGTGTGGCACTGCACGCGCTCGACGATCCGGCCAAGGTCCTCGGAGTCGCGGACGAGTGGATCCTCTCACCCGAAGACCCGTGGGAGCTGACCGGCTATGTCCACAACGTGGTGTTCTGCTGTGGCGCTGTGCCGGAAGAAGACGGTACTGTGAAGCTTTACTGGGGTGGAGCGGATAGCGTCATGTGCGCGGGCACCGCGAAAGTGCAGGAACTGGTTGATCTCTGCCTACAGAATCCTCGCCCTGCCGTGTGAGCAGGGCGCGAACATTCGAGTACGTGTCGCGATCCCGTGCCGCGGCTGATGGGGTCATGGGCCGATCATTGCAGGGACATCGGGGGCGCAATTCGTGCTACTGAGGCGGTGGGGGGCTTCGAGCGGATCAGTCGCCTCGCGCAGAGATTCCTGCCTTCCGTCAAGACAGCTGTCGTCTGATTGGCTGGCGGAAACGTGCGTCGATATCTCGCTCGATCTCGTCGGGCGGGACCTGGCGCTGGCACATCTGCTGGAACTTAGCCGCGACGGAGTCGGGATTGCCGAGCTGGGGTTCGGTGTAGTTCGTGCCCCGGCCAGGGTCTTGCCGAGCGTCGGCGAACCAATTCTGCAGGCCCCGAGATAGATCGACGGGGTCGACGGGAATGCTCGTGTGCACGTGGTGGGCGGGCACCTTCAGGCTCTGCTGAATCGACATGAAGGCGAGGCCCTCCGCGCCGAGGTCAAGGTTACCAACCGTGCAGCGGAAGGCGACCCCGCCGCGACGGGCTACTACGTCCCCTGTCATGAGGCTCGTCCGCCGCGTGTTTGCACCGCCGTCGACGGAGGAATAGTCACCATCACCACCTCGGCATCGCCGTCGGCCGTGGCTAGCCGGTAGCTACCGATGGTCACGGGAATTAGGGCCGACTGGCCGCGGGTCAGCGATGCCAGTGTCCGGTCGTCCGAGGTGCGAAGCTCCACGGTACCGCAGACAGCGTGCAGCGTGTGCATTGGAGTCCCGGCGGGCAGCCCGACCTCTGCCTTTGGGCGCGGTCGTAGGTGATCGACGACGAACCACTCGCCCTGCACCGAGCGGAACACTCCAGGACAACCGGCGAGCGGTCGCGGGGTGACGATGAAGTCCGCCGGCCGCGTGGCCCGGAGATTGAGGTTGTCGAGCGTCTTGTCGACGTCGATGGAGCGCAGCGGAAAGCGCACGTGGTCCCAAGCGCGAAAGGTGGGGCCCGGGCGTCGGATCTCCAGCGCGAGGATCTCCTTGCCCTGGGGATTGCCAAGGGCGTGAACCTCGGCCGACCGGGGGCGACCTGTCGCCGCGCTTACCGCCTCCGGGTTAGCGTTGTAGATCACCTGTCCCGGTGTCACGGGGATCTCGTTGAGCAGGTCGAGAACCTCCCAGTAGAGTTCCTTAAGCGTTCGCAGCGTCTCAACGATCTTCCGATCGGCCCCTGTTTGCAGCAACGACTCGAGGGCGGGGAGCACCGCATCAGCGAGCACGGCGCGCCGCGCAAAGTTGTGTGTCAGCGTTGCTTGCAGGGCCTCAAGGTCGACGCCATCACGAAGGTAGTCCAGCAGCCGCTGCTGCAGCTGCCGTCCTCCTTTGAGCCGTTGCCCGAGATCTTCGGGGTCGACGTCGCGCTTGAAGCCAAGGCGAATCGTCGCCCCCTCGTCGGCCTCGATGATGATGTACGCTTCGGTGAATCCCTCGGGATGGGCTTGAACAGACAGCAACTCACCCACGTCTAACGTCT
>JAZGDL010000214.1:0-5806 GCA_036477795.1 Phycisphaerae bacterium | reverse complement strand
TGCGACGCATCGTTGTCGACGGCCGCACCGTTTTCAACGTCCGCGACGCGGAGGTTGCTCTGATTGCCGTCCTTTTAGATTCAGCCGATGAGAGCCTGCGGACCGCCGCCATCGAGGTCCTGGCCCCGCTGGCCAGCGCGTTGGCGCAACGTGCCATCGCCCGCGTTGCTCTGGACGCCAACGAAACCGAATCGCTGCGCATCTCCGCACTTGAGGGTCTGGCGGAGTCCGCCAAGCGCTTCGGGAATTTGCTGGACGCTCCTCAAGTCACGGTCCTGTCCGAACTGGCCATGAACGAGCCCAACCTGCACCTACGCACGGCGGCCGGGTACGCGCTGGGGGCCCTCAACCTGTCCGCCAACAAAGCAAATCAGGCTGTCTTGAAGTTCCATCGGGGTTGAACGAGACGAAGGGGTGCTAGTGTGGCGTCAACGTTCGAATTGTGGGCAGGAGTATGGCGTGAGGGAGCGAAGATTACGCTTCGGGCGTCTGCCAAACGACAAAGTCACTGCCGGCGTCAGCCCGTCAATAGAACTGTGACGGAGCGCTAGCCGGTGTCCGACCAAACTAAGCGCGGTGCGTACGATTCCCGAAGGATCGAAGCCAAGTGGCAGAAGCATTGGGAGGAGAACCGCACCTTCAAGGCGCCCAATCCGGGCGATCCTGATTTCGACGCCACCAGGCCCAAGTGTTACGTCCTGGACATGTTCCCCTACCCCAGCGGCGCCGGGCTCCACGTCGGCCACCCCGTCGGCTACTGCGCCACCGACATATGCAGCCGTTACAAGCGCATGAGGGGATTCAACGTGCTGCACCCCATCGGCTTCGACGCCTTCGGATTGCCGGCGGAGCAATACGCCGTCGAGACCGGCGTCCACCCCGCCGTCACCACCCGAAAGAACATCGATAACATGCGCCGCCAGCTCAAGATGTTCGGTTTCAGCTACGACTGGGACCGGGAGCTAGCCACCACCGACTCCGGCTACTACAAGTGGACGCAGTGGATATTCCTCCAACTCTTCAATAGCTGGTATGACGGAGCTATCGAGTGGACCGACAGCCAAGGCCGCAAAATGCGCGGCCGGGCCAGGCCGATCAGCGAATTGAAGGTGCCGGCTGAAATCACCGCCCAAGGCGAGAGGGCCGTCCGCCGATTTGTTGACGACCACCGTTTAGCCTACATCGCAGAAGTCGAGGTCAACTGGTGCCCGGCTCTGGGTACCGTGCTTGCCGACGAGGAAGTTACCAACGAGGGGCGCAGCGACCGCGGCGATCACCCCGTCCACCGCAGGGCCCTCCGACAGTGGATGCTCCGCATCACCCGCTACGCCGACCGCCTTTTGCAAGACCTGGACGAGCTCGATTGGCCCGAGCCCATCAAGATCATGCAGCGCAACTGGATCGGGCGCAGCACCGGCGCCGAGGCTGATTTCCCGATCGCCTCCGGCGGCAGGGGCCTGCCCCGGATCGACGATTTCCAAACCTGGTTTCGCGGGCGAAATCCGGAATTTGGCAAGGATCCGGACGCCGGCGTGATCCGCATCTACACCACCCGCCCGGACACGCTCTTCGGCGTGACCTATATGGTGCTGGCCCCCGAACACCCGCTGGTCGACGGGATCACCACTGATGAACACCGCGCCGCGGTCAGCGAGTACGTCGAACTGGCCCGCCGGAAAACCGACATCGATCGCACCGCGAACACCAAGGAGAAAACCGGCGTCTTCACCGGCGCCTACGCTTTCAATCCCGTCAACGGAGAACGAGTGCCTATCTGGGTGGCCGACTACGTGCTCATGGGCTACGGAACCGGGGCCATCATGGCCGTCCCCGGCGGTGATACCCGCGACTTCGAGTTCGCCAAAACGGTCGGCCTGGAGATCAGAGCCGTGGTGGAGCCCACGCTGCAATGGGCTGAAAGCATCGCCCGTCTGCCCTCCGGCTCGCTCGCCGAGATGCGCCAAGCCGCTGTCCAGGCTATCCGGAACAGCGTCCAGCGGTGGCGCTCCCAGGACGATCCGCGGCGCCGGGACCAGATTGAATTCGCCGAGGAATTCCTTGAAAAACATCGCGACGACGTCGGCTTGCAGCCGGAGACCATCCGTCGTATGTACGTGAGCGCACCGCAGGCCTTCGAAGCGCCCTTCATCGATGAGGGCGTTGGCGTACAGTCTCCCGACGGCGACACCGTCTGGGCTGATGATGTCTGCTCGCTGAACGGCCTGCCCACTCCCCAAGCCCAGCAGAAGATCAATGATTGGCTGGAGCAGCGAGGCCTGGGGCGGGCCGCGGTCAAGTACAAGCTCCGCGACTGGCTCTTCAGTCGCCAACGCTATTGGGGTGAACCGATTCCTCTCCTGCAAGGCGGCGACGGCGAAATCGTGTCCATAGACGAATCAGAGCTTCCGGTCGAGCTTCCGGAGCTGGATGATTTCAAGCCGCACGTCGACGATGATCCGGACGCGGTCATCAGCGTGCCGCTAGCTAAAGCGCCGTCCGCTTGGAAATGCGTCAAACGCGACGGCCATGAGTATCGCCGCGAACTGAACACCATGCCCCAATGGGCCGGCTCCTGCTGGTACTACTTGCGCTTCATGAGTCCTCACCGGGACGATCGATTCTGCGACGCTACGGCAGAGGAATACTGGTCGCCGGTGGACATCTACGTAGGCGGCGCCGAGCACGCCGTGCTGCACCTGCTCTACGCCCGTTTCTGGCACAAGGTCCTGTTCGACCTGGGCCACGTGTCCACCCAGGAACCGTTTCGCAAGCTGACCAACCAGGGCATGATCCAGGCCTTCGCCTACCGCGATCCCTCCGGCCGCGTCCTGCGTAACGACCAGGTCGATGAACGCGGCGCCGGCGACTTCGTGATCAAAGAAACCGGTCAACCCGCGACTCAGTTCGTGGCCAAGATGAGCAAGGCCCTCAAGAACGTGGTCAATCCCGACGATGTAATCGCGGAGTACGGGGCCGACACGTTCCGCCTGTACGAGATGTACATGGGCCCCATCGAGTCCTCCAAGCCCTGGAACACGCGGGACGTGCCCGGTCTGCTGAAACTGCTCCAGCGCATCTGGCGTCTGGTCGTCGACGAAGAAACCGATCAGTTGTCCGCGGCGCTCACCGAGGAACCCCCCGATGCCGTTACGCGGCGCCTGTTGCACAAGACCATCAAGACCATCACCGAGGACCTCGAGCAGTTCAAGTTCAACACCGCCATCGCCGCCATGTTCGAGTTCGTCAACCACATGACCCCCCGCAAGCAAAGATGCCGCGAGGTCATCGAAACATTCGTGCTGTTGATAGCGCCGTTCGCGCCGCACATGGCTGAGGAATTGTGGCAGCGGCTGGGCCGCACCGATTCCCTGGCCTACCATCGGTGGCCGGATTTTGATCCCGAGTTGGCCAAGGACCCGGAAGTTGAAATCGCCGTGCAGGTTATGGGCAGGATCAAGTCACGCATCGTGGTCTCCGCCGATATCGATGAAAAGGCTTTGGAGCAAGCGGCGCTGGCCGACGAGAGAATCCAGCGCGAAATCGCTGGAAAGACCGTGCGCAAGGTCATTGTAGTCAAGGGCCGATTGGTAAATGTCGTAACCGACTGACTGTTGCCGCCGAAGGCACCCGTTGCCATGATCGAAATCGAAGCCAAGATTCAGGTCGACGACTTGGACCTGGTACGCCAACGTCTGAAGGAATCCGGAGCGGGTTTCATCGGTTGCTACGCCCAGTCCAACCATATCCTGGATAGGCCCGACGGTTCGCTGCGCAAGCAGGGGTGCGGTCTGCGTGTCCGAACCGTAAAGACCATCCAGGGCCGCGAAGCACCGGCCACCTTGACCTTCAAAGGGCCGGCGCAAGAAAGCAGCGTCAAACGGCGCGAAGAGATCCAGCTCGACATCACCGATGCAGACAAGCTGCTGCAAGTGCTCGAGGCAATCGGATTCGAGACGGTTCTGACTTACGCCAAGCGTCGCGAATCCTGGTCCCTCGAGCGATGCCGCGTTGAACTGGATGAAGTGCCGCTGCTTGGCACTTTCGTGGAAATAGAGGGGCCTTCGGAGCGAGACATACACTCCGTTCGCCAACGGGTGGAATTGGCTGACGAAACGCATATAGAGCGCAGCTACGTGGGGATGCTCTGGGATCGCTGCCGCGAGTTGGGGCGATCCACAATCGGAATCGATTTTGTTGAACACTCAGAAGAAAGGGATTGAATCATGACGCGCCGGACAATCTTGGCGATCACTTTGATAACCGTGGGCAGCGTGGGCCTCTTCGCCGCCGGCGGGCGGGGCCGGGCCGAGCAAACCGTGCCCGAAACACGTCCTGAATTCAAGCCGGTCATGCCCGTCCACGATCTCATGATCGAGCAGGAGCGTCATTTCAACCGCATCCTCGAGCTCATCCGAGACGAAGCTGTCACCGATCGGTTCGACAAAATGCGCCACGAAGCCCTGGCCCTGGGTGAGATGGCCAACATCAACGGCTATCAGGACAGAGCCCACAAGCAGCCGGAATACCGGAGCTTCGCCGCCGATCTCGAACGGCAGTGTATCGAGCTCGCCGAACTGGCCGTCGCCAAGAAAATCGACGAGGCAAAAAAGCTGGCTGTTCGCGTCAACGGCACCTGCAACGCCTGCCACAAAAAGTTCGATTCATCACCATAAAGGTAGCCGCGAAAGCGTTTTCGGGAACTCCAAGAAACCGAGCCGCGCCCGTAAGGAAGCGGGCTGTGAGTATAGAGACGCTGGACCGAGAATCCCTTCTCGGGCCCCCCCTCCTGGTGGTGTGGGACCGGCTTTCCAGCCGGTTAAATGACAGGCTGGAAAGCCTGTCCCACGTATGGGTGCGAGAAAGGATTCTCGCACCAGCACTGCAGCACTGTCTCGCACCAGCACTTCGTTCAAGGAACCCAAAGGTACATGAACCGCGCCGTTGGCCGTCGCAGCCACGCCGGCCACTCGATCTTGAAGACGTTTATGTCACCACCGACCGCAGCCCGGGCGTAGTAGTTCGGCACATACCTCAGAGGCCGATGGTAAACGACGACATTGACTTTCTGCGCGTGGATCTTCTTCTTCGCGACCTCGATCGCATCGCGCATGGTACCGATCCGATCGATCAACCCCGCTTCCAGCGCCTGTGACGCAGTATAGACCCGCCCATCCGCCAGTTTACGCACGTGCTCTTCAGTGAGGCCCGGCCGCCCCGCAGCCACGACCTCGACGAAGGCCTGGTGCATGTCGTCGATGATCCTCTGGAAAATCTCCCGGTCCTTTTCTGACAGCGTTTCAAACGGCGACCCCCCGGCCTTGAGATCACCGCTCTTGATGGTGTGCGGCCGCACACCCAGCTTGGCCATCGTCCCGGTCAGGTCGAACAGTTGCAGCACCACCCCGATGCTGCCGGTAACCGTCGATCTGTGGGCCATGATCTCATCACACGCGCAAGCGACGTAGTAACCGCCGCTGGCTGCCACGTCCATCATCACCGCAATCACCACCTTGCCGGTTCGTTTTCGGAAGCGGGTGATTTCATAGTGCATCAGTTCACTGGCTGCCACCGTCCCGCCGGGCGAGTTGATGCGCAACAGCACGGCCTTGACCGATCGATCGTGCGCCGCTCGATCCAATTTCTCAACCAGCAGGCTGACCGCGTGTTCGCCGTCGGTCAGTAGCGGCGGGCCGGCCTCGTTGACCAGGATGCCCTCAATATCGATCACCGCGATCTTCGGCGCCAGCCAGGCCTCATGGATGATCTCGTTCTCGATCAGCTTCCGACCGGCTGGTACCGGCGTGAT
>JAZGDL010000213.1:0-2810 GCA_036477795.1 Phycisphaerae bacterium | reverse complement strand
CACATAACCCTTCATCTTTCCGAGTCGATCGAACCGTCGGGGTTCCGCGACGTGCTGCCCTTCGATCAGAGCATCTGGATGTTCAGCACGCTCGTGTTCACGATCGGCATCGCGATGGGCATCGGGAAGGCCGCCGTCTACAAGTACATCCCCGATTATTTCCCGGACGATGTCGGGGCCGTGGGCGGGTTGGTTGGAGCGGTCGGCGGTCTGGGCGGCTTCTACTTGCCTCTCTTGTTCGCATGGTCGCTGAACGTCACCGATCTCCCCAGCAGCACCTTCTTTGTGCTGTTCCTGTTTGCCGCGGTGGCCTGGGGGTGGCTGCACTTGACCATCGTGCGAATTCTGCGGAAGGCGTCTCCGCAACTCGACCAGGAGTTCGAACATCGCCAACAGCCCGAGGGGGCTAGATGAGCAGCAATCACATCGGAGCGACTCGGCTTCGGGAAGATCACACATGCCGTAGGAGGCAGGACCGCGCTGGTTCGCTCTTTCGAGAGCCGGCTCGTCGCCGCTGAGAGGAGCAGACATGGCCGATATCTACGAGTGGGAAGTCGAAGACGAGGACTTCTGGGAGAGCACCGGGAAGAAGGTCGCCAGCCGTAATCTGTGGATCTCGATTCCCAGCTTGTTGGCCGGGTTTGCGGTGTGGATCTACTGGAGCGTCATCACCGTCCAAATGCTCAACCTGGGCTTCCCGTTTTCCAGCGCCGACCTCTTCACGCTGGCTGCCATTGCCGGTTTGACCGGTGCCACGCTGCGGATCCCGAGCAGTTTCCTGATCCGCATCGCCGGAGGGCGCAACACCCTCTTCTTCACTACTGCGCTGCTGATGATCCCGGCGGTCGGTACCGGGCTGGCGCTGATGTCCCAGGACACTCCGCTGTGGGTTTTCCAAGTGCTGGCCGCCCTCTCCGGCTTCGGCGGCGGCAACTTCGCCTCGTCGATGTCCAACATCAGCTTCTTCTACCCCAAGCGGATGCAAGGCCTGGCACTCGGACTGAACGCCGGTCTGGGCAACGCCGGGGTGACGACCATGCAGATTCTGATTCCGCTGGTGATGACCTATGGGATCTTCGGTGGAGGATCGATGGTTCTCCAAACGACCTCGGGGACCCTTATCGGCAAGATCGCCGCAGGCACCGAGACCTGGATCCATAACGCCGGCTTCGTGTGGTTGCTGCTGCTGATTCCCCTGGCCTTCCTCGGGTGGTTCAAGATGGACACGATCCGCGCCGAGCACGTCTCGCCCAACATCGGTTCTCCGCTGGTGTCGTTCGCCAGGATCAGTGGAATGCTGGGTCTGGCGTTCATACCCGCCGCAGTCGGACTCTTTGTCATCCTGCCCAGCCCCACAGGTTTGGGTTGGACGTGGGCGAAGTATCCGATCATCGGCCTGGTCATCTGGGGAACGGTTCTCTTGCTCAAGCAAATGCGCGGCGAAATCAAGCCCAACCTGGAACGCCAATTCAAGATCTTTGGCAACAAGCACACCTGGATCATGAGTGTCATCTACACGATGACGTTCGGTAGTTTCATCGGCTATTCAGCCGGTTTCGCCCTGGCCATCAAGGTCATCTTCGGTTTCCAGCACGTGATGGTGGACGGGGTGATGACCCACGACCTGGTGAACCCGGACGGCCCGTCCGCCTTGACCTTCGCCTGGATAGGTCCGTTCATTGGGGCCTTTATCCGACCGGTCGGCGGTTTGATCGCCGACAAGTTAGGCGGTGCCAGAGTGACTCAGTGGGTTGCGGTCACGATGATTGCCAGTGCGCTCGGGGTGGCGTATTTCATGAAGCAGGCTTACCAGTCGGCCACGCCTCAGGACCACTTTCTGCCGTTCTTCCTCCTGTTCCTCGTCTTGTTCGCCGCCAGCGGTGTCGGCAACGGTTCCACCTTCCGCACCATCGCCATGGTGTTCGATCGGGAGCAGGCCGGGCCCGTGTTGGGCTGGACTTCGGCGGTGGCCGCCTACGGTGCGTTCGTGGTGCCGCAGGAGTTCGGTGAGCAGATCACCAACACCACTCCGGAGATCGCCCTGTTCGGTTTTGCAGCCTTCTATGCCTTCTGCCTGGTGTTGAACCGGCGGTACTACCTGGGACCCAAGGCGGAGTTCCAGAACCCGTAGCCGAAGCCGGAGAATTCTTCTACCAGAGCGGGATACGGCCGTAGTAATCCTCCCGGTGCTCGGCGTCAGAACCCCAGGTCAGCGAATCGGCCTTCACACGACCGCTATTCGATCCCGCTAGTGCCTACGCTGACGGGTCTTAGGGGATAGGCGTTTTGGGTGCCGGCGTCGGTCTGCCGTTGTGACGCTCGCTGCTCGAACTCCCGGTCGCTCAGCCACGGGTCCCGGGGTCCGGCCGCCTCGAAAACAGCCTGAATGGCTGCTTCGTCGGATGGTGGTTTTGCAATGGCGAGTCGAACCTCAAAGACGGTGAGCCCGGCATCCCGCAGGTAGGTGAGGCTGCCGCCCATCTTGGTTGTCATCATTTGGGCGTTGGCCAGCCCCAGTCCGACACTTCCGGTCTGTAATGGAGTGCTTCCCTGGTGGATGTACCGCTGAAAGAGGTTGTCTCGGTACTCTGCCGGCACGCCGGGTCCATCGTCGGTCACCCGGATGACATACCCGACGCCCTCAGAGCGCCCGGTCACTCGGACATTGGCCCCGCCGTGCTTCTCGGCATTGGAGATGAGGTTGCGCAAGACCTGTCCGAGGCGCATCCGGTCGGCGTCCACCTGCGCCGGCTCCATCTGTACGGTGATCGAGATCCCCAGCGCCTCATAAGGCGCCGTCACGTCCGCGA
>JAZGDL010000212.1:0-8532 GCA_036477795.1 Phycisphaerae bacterium | reverse complement strand
AACTCAAACGGCGGCACAGCCAAGACGCAAAAGTCTGGAGCATCTCCCTCAAGGACCGTGCGGCGGTTCTCATGGGCGGACACCACGCCGACGGAGCTATCTGGTGGAATCGCAACACCGGGGAATACATGTCCAGCAGCTATTACTTCCCTGAGCTACCAGCCTGGTGCCAGGAACTCAACGACAACAAATACGCCGAAGCCTTCTTCGATCTGACCTGGAACCGGGCCTTGCCCGAAGAAGCCTATTCCGAATGCGACGACGATGATGTTCCTTACGAAACAGGCGGTTCCGTCCTCTGGACCAATACCTTGCCCAAGCGCCTCAGCATCGGCATTCCAGGCCCCCACCCGCTCTACTTCAACCGCCTGCGGATCTCGCCTATCGGCAATGAGTTGGTGTTTGAAGCAGCCCGCCGGGCCATCACCAATGAGGGTCTCGGCGCCGATCAGAAAACCGATCTGCTTTTCGTCGGCCTGTCCAGCTACGATGTCTGCTCCCACATCTTCGGTCCCGACAGCCACGAAACGCTGGATATGCTGATCCGCACCGATCAGCAACTGGCCAAGTGGCTGGACTTCATCGACGAACACGTCGGCTTGGACCAAACTCTCATCGTCCTTACCAGCGATCACGGCGCGGGACCGGCCCCGGAATACGCACAGAAGCAAGGCCGCGACGCCGGCAGGATCGACATCAACGATCTGTTCACCAATCTGAACGACCGCTTGAACGAGGAATTCGGCACCCCCGACGCCGGCGGCTACTACCTCATCACCATCGAAATGCCATGGGTATACCTGAACGAGTCGACCATCACCAAGAACGGAGTTGATGTCGACGCCGCCGCGCGTGCAGTGGCACGCGCCGCACGCAACTATCCGGGCATCGAAGCCGCAATGTTGGTCTCCGATGTGCAACGGGCATCATCGGCAGCGAGGTCTCCGCTGGAGCAGGCCGTTGCCCGGAGCATTTACAAAGGCCGTACCGGCCAGGTCTTCATCCACATGAAGCCCAACTGGTACTTGAAGGGCGTTTGCGCCGGCCACGGGACCGCCCATCCCTATGACACTCACGTGCCGCTCATCTTCATGGGCGAAGCGTTCAAGAAGGGTCGCTACGACAAGCGGGTCGACATGCGCGACTTGGCCCCCACGCTCAGCGCCGCACTCGGCATCAGACCGCCCGCCGGCGCGACCGGCCGCAAGCTCCGCGAGGCCCTGCGCTAACGGGCCGCTCCAGCGTCACACCTTGTGCGTGTCGGGGTTCGCCCTACAGGCGGGCATACTAATCGCCGCGGCCGGTTCCTTGAGTGCCCTCAAACAGCTTACAACGACGAGATGCTCAGGATCTCGATATGCTGGAAGCTGATCCAACGCTCATTGCGGAAGCTGCCGGAGGTCTTGGACCATCTAGCGGCGATCACGCAGAGAGGCAGTGCCGACCAGATCCTCCCAGAGTCGCACAGATGTTGTGGGTTAGCCGTAGCTCGTGAAAACGGCGTCAAACTCGGCGCTAAACCCAAGACCAAACAGCGCGCCTCAATCAAACGATGGACTGTCAACGGCATATCAGTGGCAGAGCAAGCAGAACGATTAGGGGTCACAAGGCAAGCCATTTATAGGATGCAACAAAGGATGTAACTGTTTAGCGGGTTCCACCCGCGTTTTCCAGCCGAAAACGGCGATTCTGGAGCCCCAATCTGCATCAAACGTGTACGCAGGACCATCGAATCCAGCGCATCACCTTCGATTTTAGCCTAGAAACGCGGTTGTGGAGCCCGCAGACCCGCTAAACAGAGACGAAAAACCGTGCAAGAAAACTCTTGAGGGCGGCGACGCGGGGGCATAGAATGAGTCTAAGGGAATGGGCAGGTGGGCAGAGAGCAGAGAAACGTTGTCGGACAAGCTCCACTTTCTTGAGCCCGTTGGCAGATTACAATCTTCATGCTGGAGGGCACGAAAATGCGAGCGCTTTCAATCTTAGCGGTTCTCTCATGCCTAGGTCAGGTTCAGGCTGGCACGATTACCTACGACTGGAACGCGGATGACGAGGGTTTTGCGCCGTTTCAAGGTCCATGGAGTCGCGTAGGAGACGCCTGGGGAGGATCAATCGGAGGCTTTCATTCGTCGCGCCTGGTCGAGATCACTGGGTTGAACGATGCCGCCACGGTTGCAGCGTTTGAAGCGTTTCTTGAAAGCCAGGCAGCTGCCCTTTCCGAATTGACGATCACGATTGACGTGTTCAAGGAATCAAGTAACGGGTGGAAGCCTCCGACAGGATTGCCGGTGCCTCCGTTCAACGATGCATTCAACAACACTCACTCGTCACTGATTTTCTTATGGATAGCTCACGAAGGCGTTCAGTATTCCTTCGGGGCCGAGCTAGATGGAGTAGACGGCCTCCAGCAAGGTATTCAACTACCTTTCCTGGGCTTGCGGAGCCAAGCGCCCAACTTTTCTGTTCTCGAAGGCTGGCTACAGACCCATCAGGGCGGATCCAATGGGACCGTAAGCTACGCAATTGACAATGTTTCGATTATCCCCGAACCTACCAGCGCCCTGCTCGTTACCTTCGCTGGTCTGGCGGCGATGAGGCGAAGACCAGGCAGGTAGTTCGGCAGATGGGCCCGCCAATCAGCCCGCGTCACCCTTTGGACCACCAAAATGACCCGCTGATGTTCTACGGCTTCCTAAGCTCAACGTCAATGCGCACCTTTCCGACACCGAGAATCAATCCCTATTCATGACCCGCCGAAGTACCGCTGGATCAGACCGACATCCCTCATGTCCACATCTAGCCCAAGTTCCGGAGTTGGGGGACACAAGTGGCCCTGGCGGTGGCGTCAGGGCCGGTTTAGGGCGAAAGTCGTGACTACATTTGGACGATCTCGTCGATGCGGCGGAGTCGTTGTGGGAGCGTCAGGCCCAGGCGGTTGAGCAGCACCTTTTGGGCTTTGTCCGGGCTGGTAACGCAACGCAAGCGGATGGTTCGCCCACTGCCGTCGGCCATCCGCGCCGGGAGTACCACGTCGCCGCTCTTGATCTTGGCGAACTCCTGCAACAGTGTTCGGGGGGCATCGCCCAGGCCACCGCACCGCATCCACTGGGCCAGGGCCTTCCACAACACATACCCCAAGAAGCAGACCAGGATGTGCGCAAGCACACGGTCCGTCTTCTGGTGCCAGATGGGGCGGATCCCCAACTCCCCCTTCTCGATCCGGAAGGCCCACTCCGCATCGGTCAACTGGATATACCGTTTCCACAAGGTGGCCGGATCGGTTTCGAGCAGGTTGGTCCGCAGCAGATAGCAACCTTCCGACAAGGCCGCCCAGTCACTCCAGCTTTGGCGACGCTTCCAACGGATGGACAGGCAAGCCTTGCTTTCGGATTGGGAGAGTCGTTTGATCTTGATCTCAAACGCGGCGGCGACACGCCAGTACCGCTCCTGCAGCCGGCCCAGACGGCGCTGAGCCACGGCTTGGTCCTTGACCCGACCGCTCTCGATCGAGCTCTGCAGCTTGGTGAGTGCCGCCTCCATCCGATCGAGAAAACGCTGGTGCATGGCCTTCTCCTTCTGGCGGCGGTCCGCGCTGCGGGCTAAGATAAACGTCTCCTCACCATCCGGCCCCGGTACCAGCTTCACCTCAACTCCCGCCTGGACCTCGTGCCATTCCCTGTCCGTCAGGTATATATCAGCGCGTAAGTAACAGGACATACTCATCATGAAAAGCGCTGAAAACAGCCCAAATCTGGCGTAGACATGTCTCGTGAATTATGCGCGGCTATATAGCGCTCGAACTGTCGTAGCATCGCCTTCGGTGTGCTGACGATGTACGACCCGCCACGCTCCCGGATAAACCGCAGGTTCTCCTGGCTGACCATGCCCCGGTCCAGCACCCAGATGCGGTTCGCCCGCCCATACTTGGCTTCCATGGCCCGCACCATGGTCTCGACTGTTTTGGAGTCGTGAGTATTCCCGTCGAACACTTCGTACCCCAGAGGAATGCCATCCGTGGTAACCACCAGCCCGATGCAGATCTGCAGGCAATCCGGGCGACCGTCCCGCGAGTAACCGCGTTTGGCCATGGGGTTGCCCTTGCATTCCCCCTCGAAATACGTGCTGGTCACGTCGTATAACAAGAGGTCGTAATCCAGATCGAACAGGTCACCGAGACGCTCTTTGAGATGCTTCTCGATGGCCTCTTTATGGACCAGGAGCTGATCCAATCCCGCGTACAATCGGTCATCGTTCACCTGGTCCACGCCAACCCCCAACAGGTCCGGCAGCCCCGTGCGACGATACCAGGTATCCGCGATGTGCAACTCGCTGGAGGGTTGGCAGAGCCGCGCGATGGTCAGAATGGCTGCCACCACCGGCCAAGGAACATCTTCACGCCCTTGGGGCATGAGACGCGCCAACAGCACATCCAACCCCAAAAGCCGCCACAGCCCCAAGGCCAACCACACGTCACCGAAGTCACGGAGCCGCTCCAGGCGGATGCCCTTGAGCTTGACCAGGACGGGTTGGTCATCGGTGGGATCGTCGTAGTATGGTGGATCAAACAGCGACGGCTCGGGGCGCTGCTCTTTGTTGAGCCTGCGGCAGAGTTGCACCCACCCATTGCGTTCGGACTTCCTGAGTTCTCCCAGGTAGGCAACGACGCGATGTCGGGAACCGCGGGCCGTACGGATCGATTCGACCAACGCCCAGTAGGTGTGCCCCTTGCCGTTCTTGTGTCGCTCTAATCGCTTCAGAAACATCGCATCCCTGTCGCAGATCAACGATCCATCTACAACAAGAATGACACGAAATGACCCTCGGGCAAGCAAGTAGGTCGTGACTACATCGACCTGCGACCCCATCACCCACACGGACGACCGTGCCGGGAGGGTTCAGCCCACGAGAATCGCCGAAGATTCTCGGCAACTCCGGAACTTGGGCTAAACCGCGCGACCAAGCTCGCGCCGAACTACTCGCGGAGAAATCGCCGTAAACCCTTGTCAAATAGGCGGCAGTGCCATTCGAGCCTGACCTCTTTTCCGTTTCAGCACGTCCTTGTCGTGATAAACGTGGTAAGGGCAACTATAATGGGCGGAATACCACGCGTTACGGATTCTCATTGCAATCGATAACCTCGACGATTGCCTCGGCAGACGTGGCTTCAAAGCAATCGTTGGAAGCCACAACGTGATAAGAACCTGCGTCATCGAACGTCAGATTTGTGGCTGAGTAGAAGGCCAGTGTTGCGCCCGGTATTCCTACATTGTCTTTGAACCATTGGTATTCCGGCTGACCTGTCGCCTGTGCCAGCAGGAATAGGGTGTTTCCCAAGCACGCCGTAACTCCGGATGGGTGTAGCGTGAATGCAACCTCCGGTTCGAACGAAAGTTCTGCTGCGTTGGATAGACCGGTTTGCCCGCAATCATCCGTGACCATGCACTCGTATTGGCCCAGGTCACCAACGTGTGCGGCGGCGACGGTTAGCATGAAATCGTTTTCGCCATCGATTGCGGTGCCATTTAGTAGCCACTGATACGAAAACGGTGCGGCACCGCCGACGTTCACAGCAAAGCTCGCAGAATCGTCCGGGCATAGGGTAAGAGACTCAGGCTGTTGGACGAATTGGATCTCGTAGATTCTCAACTCGACGGTGTCCGAGAGCGCCAGCGCACATACGCTTTGGATTTGGACCTGGTAGGATCCTGTGGTGCTTTGGGTAACGGGGTTCACCGTCAACGTCGCTTGCGTCGCACCGGGGATCTTATTACCGCCACGAAACCACTGAAAGGATAAATCAGGCCCCGTTGCAACAACCACAAGCTGTACCGATTCTCCGTCGCACACATCGACGTCTTGCGGCTGCTTGATAATGGTGACCCCGCAATCGCCAGTGAACGCGTTTTGCAATCTGGCGAACTCGTGCAGGTCGACGTCGTTATCGAAGTCAGCCACGGCGGCTTCGCAAGACGCGTCTGCTTGTTGGCCGGGGCCGGTGGTGCAATCCAGCACAAATGCGAAATCCCAAAGGTCCACGTCACCGTCGCCGTCAAAGTCGGTGTCGCAAGCGTTGCCCTTGCCATCCTCATCGGTGTCAGTCTGATCGCCATTGTTCACCGTGGAACAATTGTCGCACCGGTCCAGAACTCCGTCTCCGTCATTATCCGGGGCAATCACGAAGACATAGGCAGATCCCGAATCACAGTCACTCGAACTCGGACACGCATCGTCGTCATAGTGAGCGCCAACGACAGCATCAGTGCGGCTTAGCGCGACTTCCCATCCGAAGTCGTCAAGTTCCGATGTGTCGAATCCGATGAGCTCGTCCCGTTGAGCCCACACCCCGTCTACGCGCTGAAAAAGATAGGCTGAGCCAGCGCCAAAGCCCGCCTCGTCATCAAAATGAGCACCAACAAGCACAAAGTCGCCGGCCAAGTCGACACTTCTGCCAAACTCGGCAAATGGTGCGGCGTCAGACGAAGTTAGTTTCTGCTGCTCGCTCCACGTTTCACCATCAAAGTGAAAAACGTAGGCAGCTCCACCACCAACGTGGCCGTGGGCTCCTACCACGATTGAATCGCCGCTCGCTCCGGCTGATCGACCCATTTCATCGAATGGTGCACCGTCTGAAGCGATGAGTTTCTGTTCTTCGTTCCAGGTATCGCCATCGAAACGGTATACATAGGCGGAGCCGGATGCGACGCCCATCGCATCGTCGAAACGAGACGTGATCACCGCTGCATCACCCGAAACAGCCAAGCCATATCCAACTCGATCATCGCGGGCGACATCATCCGGAACGAGTTTCTGCTCGAAAACCCACGTGCTCCCGTCATACCGGTAAACGTAAGCCGACCCTGTATTGTTGGCGCCTGCATTATCAAGAATGGCGGCTACCAGAACGACGTCGCCGTCAATGGCTACGGTTTGCCCAAACAGGTCGTGAGACGATGCGTCGGGGGCCAGTAATCGCTGTTCTTCGTTCCACGTATCCCCATCGAAACGATAAAGGTACGCCGATCCCGCAGACAACGCGGCAGCGTCGTCAAACGGCGATCCAATCAGGATAACGTTTCCCGAGACTGCGACGGACGCACCAAAATGTGCTCCTGTGGACGGCTTGGAGGGTGTTAGTTTCTGCTCCTCTTGCCAGCTTAGCCCGTCGAATCGGTACACGTACGCCGATCCGGAACTCAAGGCTCCGATGTCGTCTAGCAGTGCCCCGACGACAACGACGGCGCCGTCGGCACCAACCGATCTCCCGAATTCATCATGGGCTGTGGCATCGGATGCGGTCAGCTTTTCAACTTTGCAGAGTGTGGGCTGCGCATGAACAACCCGAACGAAGAGCATGCCGACGCAACCCAACAACGGGACCAATAAGTGTGGCGAGCGCATGCCCGTAGGCTCCGACAATACAAGGGGTCAAGCTACTTTTCGTTAGCTGCAGCGGGGGAACGACCGGAGAAGACCAAGAAGAGCAGCAAGAAAAAGTTGCCTGCCCCCTTTTTCATTCCACGTTTTGCGAGGGCTCTTGAACCGATCACCGCTACGGTGAACCATCGCAGGCGATCACGTTTATCACGGCACCCTCGGACACATCGCTGTTGCAGGCCCCTTCGGCTTCGACATGATAGACGCCCGAGTCCTCGGACGTTGTGCTGAGCACGAACAGGAACACGCTGTTTGCACCGGCGATCGGCTCACCGTCCTTGAACCATTGGAAGCTGGCCACTCCGTCGGTACCGGTGAACAATGCGATGGCAGTTCCCTCGCAGACATCGCCGCCTTCGGGCTGGCGGTTGATGGAGATGTCCGGCGCGATCCCCAGGGTTGTTTCCTCAGAAACGGTGACTTCGCGGCATCCGTTGCTCACCAGGCAGCGGTAGTTGCCCAGTTCGCTCTTGGTCACGTTTTCAAGCATCAGGTCTGGATCCGTCGCATCAGGGATGTCTACGCCCTCGAACTGCCATTGATAGCTCAACGAGCCGAACCCGGTCGCTTCGATGGAGATTTCTGCCGGACCGTTCAGGCACGCCCCGATGGTGTGCGGTTGAACGGTGATTTGTGCCGGCGGATGAATCGCCAGGGTGGCGATGTCCGAGTGGGCCACGTGGCACTGCCCCTGCACCGAGGCCCGGTACTCGCCGGCGTCCTCATGTGTCACCGGGCCAACTGTATGGATGGTCTGGCTGCCCGAGATGGGGACGCCGTCGTGGGTCCATTGGATGCCGAAAATGGGGCCGTCAACCGCCACCTCAAAGGCGACGATCGTCCCCGCACACACCGTCGCGCCCAGCGGTGAAAAGAGGATGGAAATGCCGCAATCAACGCCGTCGAACGCCCGCATGAACGCACCGTAGTCCACCAAATCGACGTCACTGTCCGCGTCATGATCGAAGGCGTCGCAGCCGGGCGACAACAGACCGGTGTCCGGCCCCTGCACGCAATCGAAGTACGAATCGTAATCGTTGATGTCGACGTCGCCGTCCTCGTCGAAGTCGCCGCCCAGGGAATTGCGAATGGAGTTGT
>JAZGDL010000211.1:0-2894 GCA_036477795.1 Phycisphaerae bacterium | reverse complement strand
CGGGTGTGTAACGTCCGGACAACACCTTACCCTTCAGGCCCGGTTGCGACCCCCCGACCGGGACCATTATACGGGAGTTGTCCGGCCGCCATTGTGCGTCTTGGCGTACGGCGCGAGCGGTTGAACCACCCAGTCCGTTGACGCGTACAGGATCGGCGCGAGTCCCTGCAGGCTTCTCAGCGGAATACGATATGTCGATGGTCCTATCCCGGCGTCTGGGCAAGTATCTCCGTCAGTTTCGCGCAGGATATACCGCTGTCATGCGAACGGCGCTCCATCGCGCCTTCCGCTGCTCTTGCCGCGGCCTGATCGTCCTCGTGCCTGCTGTCGTGGCTTCGCTCGCTCCAGCCGCCGAGCAATCGACAATTCGATTCAACGATGCAACAGCCGGCTGCGGCATCGACTTCGCGATGACCTGCGGCAAGACGCCGTCGCGCGAGATCCTCGAGGTCAACGGCGGCGGTGTCGCCATGTTCGATTTCGACAACGACGGCGATCTTGATCTCTTCTTCGCAAATGGCGCACCGATGGGCAATCCTGACCTGGGCCCCGGCTCACGCTTATACGCCAACAACGGAGACGGCACGTTTAAGGATGTGACAAGGCGGCTCGACATAGTCATCACGCGCTGGGCAATGGGCGTGGCCGTGGGCGACTACAACAATGACGGCTACGACGACCTCTACGTCACCTGCTATGGCCCCAACATACTGCTTCAGAACTCGTGCCACAACGCAATCGGAGGTTTCGTGGACGTCACCGAAGAGGCCGGCGTTGGCGATGATCGCTGGGGCACCAGCGCCGCGTTCGGCGACATAGACGGTGACGGCGATCTGGATCTCTATGTTGCCAACTACCTCGAGTTCGATGTCAGTAACCCCCCCGACCGGAGCGGCAAGACGTTCAAGGGCGTGCCGGTGATGGCAGGACCTGCGGGATTGACGCCGCAGGGCGACGTTCTCTACGAGAACCTGGGCAACGGCACTTTCCGCGACATCACGAGGCCCACCGGCTGCGTGCCGGCCGAGGCGGGCTACGGCCTCGGCACGGTTATTCTCGACATGGACGGAGACGGCAAACAGGATATTTACGTCGGCAACGACTCCACTGAGAACTTCCTGTTTAGGAACCTGGGAAACGGCAGGTTTCAGGACATCGGCGTCGTCTCCGGCATCGCCTCGAACTACGACGGTAACACCCAGGCCACAATGGGAATAGCGATCGGCGATGTCGATGCCAACGGATCTCCCGACGTGTTCACGACCAACTTTTCCAGCGACACCAACACTCTGCACCTGAACCTCGGAAGCGGATTGTTCGACGACCGCACGAGCCAGTTTGGGCTGGCAATGGTGAGCCGGCCGTTCCTCTCCTGGGGCACGGGTTTCTACGACTTCGACCTCGACGGGGACGAGGACCTGTTCATCGCAAGCGGCCATGTGTACCCCGAGACCGCCACGCACGAGATGGACACCGAGTACCGGCAGCGGCCGCTGCTCTTTGAGCGCCGGCCAAAGCGCTTTCACCTCAACGTCGACGCGGGTGAAATGTTCTCATCGCGATACTCGGGCCGAGCCACCGCCTTCGGCGACATCGACGATGACGGCGACGTCGATATCGTCATGACGACCCTCAACGGCCCGGTTCACATCTTCCGCAACGACTCACCGCGCGGCAACGTCGTTGTGATCCAGCTGCAGGCCGCGGGCGGCAACCACCGCGCGCTGGGCAGCATGGTGGAGCTGGTCGCGGGTGATCGAGTACAGCGCCGCTGGATACACGGCGGCAGCTACCAATCCTCCGACGCGCCGATCGCGTACTTCGGTGTCGGTCCGACGGCACTCGTTGACGACCTGGTCGTGCGCGTCACCTGGCCCTGGGGAACCACCACCAGGCACCGCGGCATCCCGCTCAACAGGAAGATCACGATCCGCGCGGGCGCCGAGACATTCCGCGCCACCCCACTTCGTTGAGCGGCACGTCTCCAGATGCCCGCCGGACAGAGCGGCCCCGCAGCCCGGAGGGCTGCTGAACACACGCTCCAAACAACCTCCCGTCTCGACATTCACGTATCGGCTGAGCTCCGTGATACGACGCCGAGCACGACGAAGGCCCAGACGAACAACACCGTCATGAGCACGTCGATGACCGCAAACGGTTTCCACATAGCTGGGATCCCGCTTGCAGTCCAATAGGCAAACGTGACCGTGCAGTACGCCACTTTCAGGCCTATGCCGTATGGAATCAGACCGCGGTTGCCCGCTGGATTGCGGGCGATGACCGCGAACATCACGGCAAATATGATGAGCAGCGCCGCGGGGAACTGGACGTAGCCCCAATGGTTCGGCGGGGTGACCTCAAGGGTCTGAAACACCCACCACGGCATGACGAGAAACGTGATCCCCAGCACGGCGTCGTACAAAGCGGCGACGCCGAACACACCTTGGATCCAACGGGCGGCTTTCATGATTGTTCTTCCCAATGCATGGTTCGGATCTCACGCGTTTCCGGCAGACAGGGTCTCGGCTTAGGCCGGCGTTGAGGCCGAGCGACAGGCGGATGTTCCTCTTTCCGTTGTTCTTTCTAATAAGCTGATGAGATCGGGACACGGCCTAATAGGTCCGGCCGGAAAGTCCGAGGCGGAAATCGTAGGCAGCCCGGCCGTCACCACGATTCATCGGGTAGAGGCGGCACAGCTCGGCCAGGACGTCCTCGTGGCTGAGGCCCACATTCATGACCGTGTCACAACCCCCGTAGTAAATGAGTATCGTGCCGTCGTCTCTTTTGAGTGCACCACAGGTGAACACAACGTTGGGAACGTGCACGTAGTCCGTATCTGCGACCTTGCAGTCGCCGCGGCTGGGGAGCAATATGGGTATCGCCGAGACCTCAAC
>JAZGDL010000210.1:0-2430 GCA_036477795.1 Phycisphaerae bacterium | reverse complement strand
AATCGAATCATCGTGGGCATGTCGCTGGGCGTGCTGGTAACGGAGTGCGGTAAGCGGAGCGGGGCGCAGATCTCCGCGCGGCTGGCGAGTGAGTACAACCGCGAAGTGTTCGCCCTGCCCGGGTTGGTCAGCAATCCTCTGGCCCACGGCTCCAACGCCTTGATTCGCGACGGGCAGGCGAAACTGGTGATGTCTCTGGAAGACGTGTTGGACGAACTCGGTGACGTCGGGAAGCTGATGCGCCCGGAGCCGGCAGATCATGCGACACGTGAAGAAGCCCACGGATTAGAATCCGTGGGTTCTGAAAAACTGTCGTTGCCTCTCGATCCGGTGGAGCAAGCCATCATGGCTACCATCCAATCGGAGGAAACGCCGCTGGAATACATCTGCGACCACTCAGCGCTGGCCCCCGCGACGGTGGCAGCTACTTTGACGAAGTTGCAGATGAAGGGACTGGTGGTTCAGAGACCCGGGAACCTGTTCGCGCGGCGGAGAGCCGAGCCGCGACCGTGAGGGAGCGGTTGTCATACTGAGGTTGTTCACGCCGATGTCGCTCCTTTACAGTCGCGGTTCGGATCAGCTCACAACTCCGCATCGTGGGGCCAGTGTCGCAGAGGGCATTGGTCACATCGGGCTCTGGTGCGGCAGAAGCGCTTGCCCACCTCCACCAGCAACGCGTGATACTCTCCATACCGTTGGGCGTCGGGCGCGATGTTCCGCTCAAACAGCTCCTTGGTGCGGGCGTAGCTGGAGCGGTTGTCACCGCGGCTGCTCCGTGACAGTCGCGGTTCCGAACGGCCGCTCCCTAACGGTCGCGGTTCGGATAGGAAATGCCGTCGCAGGACGCGTTGGGTGTAGGCGTCGACCACGAACGTGGGGTGGTTTCCGGCGTAGAGTAGGATCGCGTCAGCAGTCTCGGGGCCGACCCCCGGTACGGTCAACAGTGATTCCCGCAGCGCTGTCAACGGTGTAGCGAACATGGCCTCCAGGTCGCCGCCGTGGTTCAGGTCGATCCAACTGATCAGCGATTTGAGCCGCCCGGCTTTGACCCGGTAGGTGCCAGCCGGGCGGATAAGCTGCGCCAACGTTGACTCGTTGACGGCGTGAAGAGCTGCGAGTGACAGAAGATTGGCACTTTTGATTTGATCGATGGCCCGTTCGACGTTGCCCCAGGCGGTGTTCTGGGTGAGCACCGCCCCGATGATGGTTTCGTCGCGGGTATCGCCCGGCCACCAGTGCTGCGGTCCGAAGGCTTCGAGCAGGGCGTCATAGAAATCCCGGAGTGTCCGGCCGACGTCGGGGCTGGTCATGGTAGCATTCTCGTGGGCGCTGGTTGGCGGGCGGAGTCACCCTACCGTGGAGTCACATGCGTTGGCAAGTCTGGGCCCCAGTAGCCGTGGGCAAAGCGCAGCGCCACCCACGGATTCCGGAACCCCAACGATTCATTCGACCCAGGAGGGGTCGTACAAGCGTTTGCCGGTCCAGTGGACCCGCCGGTAGAATGCAACCATGGCGCAAACGCTCACACGGCTCCTGGTGCATGTCGTGTTCTCCACAAAGGAACGTCGCAATCTGATTGTTCCCGCAATCGAGCCCGACTTGCATGCCTACCTCGGTGGAATCTGCCGGAATCGCGAGTCGCCGGCGCTGGCCATCGGTGGAACCGAGAATCACGTTCATTTGCTGATCAGCCTGTCAAAGAACATCGCCCTCAGCGACTTAATGATGATGCTGAAGAGGGATTCCTCGAAGTGGATCAAAACGAACGGAGACGTGTTCCGGGATTTCCATTGGCAGGATGGGTACGGAGCATTCTCGATTGGTGAGTCGCAGGTCGGTGCGGTGACCGGGTACATTCGAGAGCAGAAGGAGAGGCACAAGACCCTGACCTTCGAGGACGAACTTATCGCGTTCGCCCAACGGTACGGTGTGGCCTACGATCCTCGCTATCTTTGGACGTGACGGCCAACAGCCTGAAAGGCTGTACGACAATTGGGATAGCCGCCACACCCCAGCCTGAAAGGCTGTACGACAATAGCCGTGGGCAAGCGCAGCGCAGCCCACAGTTGGGATAGCCCCCATACCCCAGCCTGAAAGGCTGTACGACAGTAGCCGTGGGCAAGCGCAGCGCCGCCCACGGTTGGGATAGCCCCCATACCCCAGCCTGAAAGGCTGAACGATCATAGCCGTGGGCAAGTCCCGGCGCGCCGGGACGCCGCCCACGGATCACGCGACCCCCATGTTTCATTCGACCCTGAAAGGGTCGCATAAATGGCCTGGGGCATTGGTGACGGTTCCCGGGCGTCGATGGCCTTTGTGGGCAATAGACGACCCCTTCAGGGTCGGGGTGGTTTGGGGGTCGATCCTATCCGGTGGCGGCGTCCGCCTGCGGCGGACTTGCCACCGGCTACTGTCTGGCAGGCTTTCAGC
>JAZGDL010000021.1:0-4768 GCA_036477795.1 Phycisphaerae bacterium | reverse complement strand
ACAGGTCCATGGCGTGATCACCGTCGTAGTCGAACCACAGGCCCGCTCTGCTCGGGCCCGTCGAAGCAACTCCAGCGGACGCAGCCACCTCCACAAATTGCCCGTTCCCCAGATTTCGGTACAACTGGTCCGCCACCCCCAGCCCGTTGGGCACGAACACGTCGATGTCGCCATCGTCATCAAAATCCGCCGCCGAAACGCCGCCACCCATCGCGGGCATGCTGTGAGGCCCGATCCCCACAGAGGCGCTCACGTCGATGAATTCGATTTGAGCCCCGGCAAAAGACGACGAAACCGCCCAATACCACAAGAAACAGTGCTGCAAAACGGTGCATGGTGATCGCATTGTTCTGCCTCAATGCTCAAAAGAAAGCTCCGGTGGGCCCCCAGTCAAGGAAGCCGCACCGGAGCAGTGTCATCAAAACGTCAGGCGGAACAACCGAACTACGCGGTGGTCGTCGAGCGGCGGCGGAACTTCACCGTCAACCCGATCAACAGCAGCACAGCCAGCGCCGCCATGCCCCACTCAGAAACAGTCGGGACCGGCAGGCAGTCCTTGACGCCACCCCGGCATGGGGCCTTGATGCCCAGGAAGTTACCCGGGCCGCTTAGTGCCAGACAGTCCGCTTCTCTGAAGTTCTCAGCGCAGGTCCTGTCGGGAAGGCAGCACGAGCCGCACACGTTGGTGTTGACGCACGTGTTGCTCGCAAGGGCGCAGAAGTCGTCCGTGCATGGATCGCCGTCATCACATTGGGCGTCCGAGCTACAGCAGCCGGGCACGTCCTTGTTGCACACGCCGGCGGTACACGTCTCACATTTTGCGCACTTCGCATCGTTATCCACGCAGGCTGCGTTCACGCAAGCCTGGCATCCGGGGCACTTCGCCTGGTTATCTACGCAGACTGCGTTCACACAATCCTCGCATCCGGGGCACTTCGCCTGGTTATCTACGCAGACTGCGTTCAGGCAAGTCTCGCATCCGATGCACTTCGCCTGGTTATCTACGCAGACTCCGTTCACGCAAGCCTCGCATCCGACGCACTTCGCCTGGTTATCTTCGCAGACTCCGTTCACGCAAGCCTCGCATCCGGTGCACTTCCCCTGGGTATCCACGCAGGTGTTGGTGTCCAGATCACACGTCTCGCATCCCGTGCACTGGGCCTGAATCGTGCAGCAGTTGGGCACGTCCTTGTTGCAGGTGTTGGTCGCGAGATCACACGTCTCGCACTTGCCGCACTGGGAGTCCGTGGTGCAGCAGCCCGCGGCCTTGAAACACGTGTTGGTCGCCAGATCGCAGACCTGGCACTTGCCGGGACACTGGGCATCAGAACTGCAGCAGTTGGGAACGTCCTTGACGCACTTGCTCGTCGTGGGATCACACGTCTCGCATTTCCCGCAGTCAACGTCCTTGAAGCAGCAGTTGGGCAAGTTAACCGTGTGCGATCCCGGGTCGGTGTTGGCGACCAGGTTGGCCTCTTCGCAAACATCATCGAAGCCGCAGCCGGCCTCCAGCGCATCGAGCCCCGCAACAAACCACTCATTGACGTCGAACGTTGCGGTGGGATAGATGACATCCTTGTTCCGGTTCGAGTAGCCGTCCTTGTACTCCCAATTGCTTCCAGTGCCGTCCACGCCAAGCACGCCGTAAACGTCAACCAGCGTAGCGTTGGTCCCGTCGCCGGTGGCCGCTCCAAGGAACAAGGCGATGACATCGTCACCGTTGAAAGAGGTGCCGGAGTCATTAAAACCGAAGCCAAAGTGGTCCGGGTCAAAACCGAAGACGTCGAAGAACTTCCCGACACCCGGACTATCGCCGTCTTCCCACGAAGTTATGTAGGAGTTACCAGGGGGGTTACCAGCCACCAGGATGCCTGACAAAACCACCGCCGCTCCACCCCCGAGATTTAGACCGCCGTTGTTGAAGTTTCCGAGGCTGTACGCGCTCAGATCGATCGAACAACCGGGACATCCCACGGCGGTGAGCTCGACGAACTTGGGCAATCCGCCCGGCAGGGTGGCGTCCACCACTTCGGTAATGAGGAGACAACAACTGTGAAACGCGTGCGTTCCCGGGTCGGTGGCGGCCAGAAGGTTGGCCAACTCGCAAACATCATCGAAGCCGCAGCCGGCCTCCAGCGCATCGAGCCCCGGAATCGTCCACTCATTGACGTTGAACACTGCACTCGGACTTGAGACCGCGTTGTTGCGGAATGAGTAGCTGTCCTTGTACTCCCAATTCGATCCAGTGCCGTCCACGCCAAGCACGCCGTAAACGTCAAGCAGCGTAGCGTTGGACCCGTCGCCGGTGGCCGCTCCGAAGAACAAGGCGATGACATCGTCACCGTTGAAAGAGGTGCCCGAGTCATTAAAACCGAAGCCAAAGTGGTCCGGGTCAAAACCATAGGCGTCAAAGAAGGACCCGACACCCGCGCTATCGCCGTCTTCCCACGAAGTTACATAGGAGTCACCAGGGGCCAGGATGCCCGACAAAATTATCGCCGCGGAACCACCGAGATTTGTACCGCCGTTGTTGAAGTTTCCGAGGCTGTAGGCGCTCAGATCGATCGGAACACATCCACAGTTGGTGATCTCGACAAACTTGGGCAATCCGCCTGGGAGTGTCGCGTCTGCGAGCTCGCTGATCATCAAACAGCCCGGCTCCGCCTCATTCTCACAGTCAGCGGAGCACCCATCGCCGGGAGTCGTATTGCCGTCGTCGCATTCCTCACCGGTGGCCGGATTCACGACACCGTCGCCGCACAGGGGCAGCGTGCAATCAGTGTCACAGGTGGGCGTGGCCATGCCGTCGTCGCACACCTCGTTTACGCCCTCGCCGTTGGGATTCTGAACAATCCCGTCGCCGCAATTGGTGAACTCGCAGCTATTCTTGCACAGGTCGGCCTCCGACGTGTTGGCGTCGTCGCAGTCCTCACCGGGATCGGTCACGCCATCGGGGCAGCAGGAGTTCTTGGCACCCGGCGTATCAGTGTCAAAATTGCTGAAGCTGCCGATCTCGAACGGACCATCGCAGTCGGCGCAGCGACGGACTTGACCGGGGACGAAGGACCCGTCAGGCCCGACGCCGGGGGGGCTACCAAGTGCGGGGTCGCCCGAGTAGTCCCACTCGTTGAAGTTTTCCGTTGGTGGGTTGGTCGTCTCGATCAGCGAGACCGAATCGACGACCGCCGTCCACGGCGTCACGTCAATGGTGCCGTTGCGGTCGGTGTCGAGCACGTCGCCTGTGGCGCCGGTAAAGCCCGTCACCAGAACAAAGGACATGTTGTCACTGTTCTCGAACCCTATGCTACAGACCAAATCGGCTATTCCTGCAAAGGAGTTCGTGGCGCCATCGACAGCCAGGAAGTACCCGCTGGCGGGACACGTCATACCCGTCAGATCGCACACCTTCTCGATAACACCGCTCCTCTTTCCGTTAGCGCCGCTCCCGTCGCCGCCGTCATCGCCGATGGAGACAAAGGTCAGGCCGCCCAGGTCAGCGCCTGGGTTGCAGCAAAGCTCGAAGTACTCGTCATCGCCGGATGCAAAGGAATCGATTCTGAGTTCATTGATGGTGGGCAGGTTAGCCTTAACCACGCGCCAACGCCCATTAGGCAGGTCCAACAAGAAAGTGACCGCCTGGTTGGCCACGGTCGTTGTGACCGAGTTGTTCGCGGCCGCGTTGCCGAAGTCGTCGCCGATGCTTATGGCCCAGGGGGCGCCGTCCCCGAGGAATTTGAAATCGTGCTTGCCGGCGAGGTCGATCACGATCTTCCCCGAGTAGATCCCATTGCCCTTCTTGGTCAGCGGAATCCCCGGCTTGGCCCAACCGTTGAAGTCCCCCGTGATGCCCCACCCGTGCTTCTGGTGATCGTCATAACCGACCCGGTTTGCCTTGGGTTGCCAGCCGTCGGCGTGGCCACCGGGGAAGAAGTGCAACCTGATCTCGCCGTTCACGTCCACGGCAACTCTGCCGTTGCTCCCCGGAAAATTGGAGCTCCAGTCGTCGACGGTGATCTTGTATTCGTGCAAGTCCCCCCACGTCAGCCCGGTGATGGTGACGCTAAGGTGCCCCGGGCTCTTCTCGGTCAACTCGTGAGCGGTTCCCGCCCATCCGTTGAAACCGCCGCGAGCGAACCAGGGCTGGGCCCAGGCGCTTGTCGCCGTCATGGCGACGACAATTGTGGTAATTCCGATTCTACGTGTCATCATTGGTATACCCTCCAAATTGAGTCTATCATGCTCTGGCGAATGGACACTGCGGCGAAACCGAACCGCCGCACGCCATCTTTGCCTTCTTGATCTTTGCCTTCTTGAAAAACTCGAAACATTTCTGCTTTTCCGCCTCCCTTGTTATGAGCCGACCCGGCGGTCAAATGTGGGACAGGCTTTCCAGCCTGCCGTCTGACCGGCTGGAAAGCCGGTCCCACAGGTCAGCCCAGCACTGTCGTTCGCCGCACCGGTCGCAGCACATGCCGCGTTCAAGCCGATCCGCGAATCTGCCGGGATCAGGCAGATGCCGGCGGGGCCCGGGGACGAGAGGGGGAAACGATAAGAGAGGGAATCCTCGAAAGGATCAAGTGCCAAAGCCATCGCCCGGCTTCACCCAACCCCACGAGGAATACAGGTCGAGACAACCGAAATCGTGTCTTGCTCAAGATGGCGAGAAGCCAGGCGCTGGCGAACGCCACCCAAAAGGTCATCCAGATAGAGCCGAAAAAGCGACCGATCACGCCGATCAGCAGATGGTCCTGCGACGGCGTCAGCAATC
>JAZGDL010000209.1:0-22505 GCA_036477795.1 Phycisphaerae bacterium | reverse complement strand
TCACCGCCCCCCATCCCGACGACCTGGAGATCATTATGGGCGGCACCATCGCCAAGCTCGGCGACCAGGGCTACCGCGTCGGCATGCTGCACATGACCAACGGCGAGCCCACGCCGCGCGGAAACCCTGAGACCCGCGCCCAAGAATCCGCAGCCGCCGCCGAAATCCTGGGCGCCGCCCACTGCCAGACTCTCGATCTGCCCAACCGCGAGCTCATGGACTGCCCCCAAGCCCGATACAAAGTAGCCACCGTCCTCCGCCGGCACAAACCCAAGATCCTGGTCGGCATGTACGGGCGCACGCCCGCCGCCTCGCCCGATCACTACCAAGCCCAACTCATCACCGAGGCCGCACGCTTCTATTCCCAGCTCACCAAGTGGGACGACCGCTTCGACGGCACCGAACCGCACCGCATTGACCACCTGGTCTATCGCCCCAGCCGCCTGGGGGCCGAAGTCGCCCACTTCCACTCCCAGTTCGTGGTCGATATCACCCAGACCATCGATCGGAAGCTCCGGGCTGTAGGCTGCTACAAATCACAATTCGAAGGCGAGCGGGCCGAGCGTGTACTGCAATATGTTCGAGCGGGAGCCGCCTCCGAGGGAATGAGCGCCGGCTTCGGCTTCGGAGAAACCTACGCCCTCCCCCGCCCACCCGGCATCACCGACATGGTCGCCATGCTGGGGGATTGGGCCGTTCCACCGCCATTCGACCCCCAATCGCCCCCGGCTTCCCCCTGAATGAAGGTTCACCCCCAATGCCACATACGGGTGCGAGAAAGGATTCTCGCACCAGCACCTGCCCCTGCCGATAACATCAGTGCGGCACGCCACCCAAGGTTACACCGGATACAAGGGCTCACAACATGCAGCTATTCATTGACGGCCGGCAATCATCCGACGACCCGGTCCCCGACGCTACCATCGACGAGGTCCTCGATTCCATCCGCAAGGAGAATGCCCGGCGCGACCGCGCCATTCTGGCTGTGGTTTGCGACGGCATCGACGTCTCCGGTCCCGACGTGGATGACGTGCTCGGGGCGCCCGCTTCTCAATACCAGCGCATCGAAGTCCAAACCGGCGATCCCCGCCGTATGATAGCCGACGCGCTGGACGATGCCAGCACGACCCTGGAGACCGTCGATCAGAAGCGGATCGAGGTCATCGCCCGATGCGCAGAGGGCAAGACCGGCCAGGCCATGGGTCTGCTCTCTGAATGCGTCGGCTGTTGGCATCAGGTCAATTCGGCCATCACGCAGTCGCTGGCACTTCTCAACAGCGTCGTGGGGACGCCCCGGGATGAAACTGATCGCCTCGTTGAAACGCTCCGACCGGTGCAAAGCAAACTGCAGGAAGTCAAGGAGGCCGTCGCGTCGAAGGACTTCGTCTCATTAGCCGACATCCTGGAGTACGAGTTCGCCGATGTCAGCCAATGCTGGCAAAGCGTAATCGACACCATCCTGGAGCGGGTCCAGCGCACCAGGCAACCGACTGATTCCTGACCGCCCACGACGCCAGCACCCATAACCCCAAGCCCACGGATAGCAATCCAGAATGTGTTTAGCGGAGGACAACCGCTGTAGCGCCACCCCTTGTGGGTGGCGCCCGTCACGTCAGCCCAGCCCCACCAACGCCGCCACCGCCACCGCCGCCGTCTCCACCCGCAACACCGAATCACCAAGGCCGGCCCTGTTCGCCCCGAGCCCAACCGCCGACTCCACCTCCTCAGCGGTCAAGCCCCCCTCAGGCCCGATCCACACCAGAAGCGACCACCCTCCTGCGTTCTCGAATTGTGCTTTGCACGCCGCCAGGACTTCCAACAAAGGCCGGGATGCGGGGTCGGCATCCGTCACCACGCATGCATCGAACTCTCCGGCTCGCTCCACCGTCTCGGCGAACTGCATCACCGCCTCCACCCTGGGCAGCCGGCACCGACGACACTGCTTAGCCGCCTCAACGGTAGTCCGGCGCCATCTGGACAATCGGTCCGGCGCCGGCTTGACCACACTCCGGGCACAGACCGTCGGCCAGATCGCCCACACGCCCAGCTCCGTGCACTTCTCAAACAGGAACCCCTGCCTCTGTTTTCGAGGCATGGCCACCGCCAGCGTCAGGCGCACCCCGTTGCTTACCGGCGGCTCGCGAACTTCGCCGACGTCAATGGTCACCGCCTGTCGGCGGATGTCCGCCACCCTGCCGACCGCTTCGGCGCCTTCGCCGTCGAACAGCCACACCGGGTCCCCCACCCGGCACCTCAACACCGAGCCGGCATGGTGCGATTCCTCGGGCGAGAGCACAACGCGCCCCGGAGCCAGTCGACGATGAAAGAGACGCAGGTCGGACATGCCCCCATTATCAGCACACCAGAGTCCCCCACAACGGCGAGCCCCTCATGATGGCTGAAGATCCGGGAAGAGACCTCCGATGATGGGTCTGTCGATCTATGCTGTAGCGCCACCTCTGGTGGGTGGCGCAGGCCGCGGGTGCGCCCCCCACAAGAGGTGGCGCTACATTGGGGAGCCCCACGGGCGACTGAATCGACATGCCCTGACAGGACCGAACCATTCGCCAAGGTACACCATGTCTGAAGCGACCCCCAACCCCCCTGACCCCTTGCCGGACGCCAGCCTGAATCCCATCGACGAGGCTGAAGTCGAGCGAATCATCAACGAAGCCTCAGACCTGACCAACGAGATTGAAGAGCAACTCGGCGCCGTGGAAGCACCGCTCGGTGCAGCCTCCGACCTTCAACCGTTCGAGGAAGCTTCAGCCCCCCCCGACGTATTTGCCCAGCTCGATGAAGTCGAAGCGGCGCTCAAAGAGGTGGGCGAGGACCAGGGCCGACCAGTTCGCACGGCACAATATCCGCACTCCAAGCCCTCGGTCGAGGGTGACCAACCCGATGCCGGCGTCCCACCGCCCACCCAAGGCGCCGCCGCCGGGCATAAGTCCCCAAGCCAGCCCGCCGACGGGCCCATGCCGGCAGAAACGGCCGCGGCGCAAAGCGGGCAGCCTACAGATCACCACCAGGACGCGTCTCCCATCCGGCAGAAGGAAACCATCTCAGTGGTATGCTTGCTCAAGCTCCGTGCGGCGTTCACACGCACGGTAGACGCCGCCCTGTACGCCATGGATGTGATCGACGGCGCCTTCGTGTGGGTCGGTTACCCGGCACGCCGCGTGCTTGGATGGATCGCCCTGGCCTTGTTCGTCGCCGCATGCGCCCTCACCGCCTCATCCCTATCCTGACCGTACCGCTTGGTCGAACTCGTCACCGCGGAAGGTATTGCCCAGGTATTCCGATCGAACCAACTCGTTTTGGATCAGTGCCTGCGGCGTGCCCGATGCGAGGATGCTGCCCTCGACCAGGATGTAGCTGCGGTCGGTGACCGCCAGCGTCTCGCGCACGTTGTGATCGGTCAGCAGCACGGCGATGCCCCGTTCCCGGCGAAGCCGCAGGATCTCCCGCTGCAACTCCTGCACCGCGATCGGATCCACACCGCTGAACGGCTCATCGAGGAGAATCAGCTTGGGGTTGGTGATCAGGGCCCGTGCAATTTCCAGCTTCCGCCGCTCCCCGCCCGACAATGTCCGGGTTATCTGATCGGCCTGTTTGGCCAACCCAAACTGATCGATAAGATGATCCGCGGTTTCGTTACGCTGCGCCCGGGTGAGGCCTCGAAGATTCTCCAGAATCGCCAGCAGGTTTTGCCGGACCGTCAGCCGTTGGAACACGCTGGGTTCCTGAGACAGGTAGCCCATACCCAACTGGGCCCGCTTGAACATGGGCAGTCGGGTGACGTCAGCGCCGTCGAATAGTATCTGTCCGCCCTCGTGGTCGATCATTCCGACGGTGCTGCGGAAGCTGGTGGTTTTGCCGGCACCGTTGCGCCCCAAGAGCCCGACGATTTCACCGCGCTGCACGGCGAAGCTCACGTCATCGAGAACCCGCCGGCCGTTGTAGCATTTCACAAGGCTCTTGACTTCAAGAAGAGGCGAATTGGCCATGGAATACACGCTACCCAGTGCCTTTGCGGGCTGGTGGACGACCTGTTGATAACTCGCCTTCGGCGACGACGCGGCCCACGGAAGCTAGCGACACCACCATGGCACCGACAACTCCGGCTTAAACCCGATTGTAATGAGTTTCACTCCTGCGGCCCCATAAATAGTGGATTCGCAACGTGTTACGACGCTATCACTCCCTAGCAAGCCACACTATAAGAGTAAACCGCTAGTCGCGAAACTCCGATACGCGTCATTTTACGCGCTCGTCGAGGCCGCAGGGCCTGAAGAACGCAAGAACTGTGGATAACTTCGCCGCCAAAGCTGGCCAAGCTACTGCTGGACCGTGCCACCCGCAATCGAGACGACCTACTGGGATAGGACCTCAAGCCCGGGCTTTCAGGTCCCCGTTGGTTGTGCGTGTGCCGGCGTCACCAGGAGCAGCGATACCAAGCGTCGCCGGCACTCATGGACCCACGGCGAATTGCATCTCATTGGCCTTCTCAACGACCGTGGACGCTCTCAACACTTCAAAACGCACGATGCCGCCATCGTAGCCGTAATCGACAATCACGCCCGGGCGGACCTCGTCGCTCTCCTTGATACCCTCGTTACGCAGATAGATCGTCAGGGTGTCGGTTTCCGGATCGTATGTAACCTTCATGGGGTAAGTCCCTCCAGGTATCGGCCAATCTGAGACGTCTTGTAAACCGTCACGACGACCGTTTCACTCGCTGTTTCCTCGACGATCATCCGCAACAGCATGTTCTGCCGAAGAACCCGGTCAGAATACCGTCGCATGAGAATCTGCCGACCCGGCGGATCGGGAACCGCAAACTCCGGCTCATCCAGCGTCGCCTCCGCAGCCGAACGATCGATTTCGCGGTCCGTCAGGTTCTGCAAAGCGTGTCGCGTCCATCGAACCGGCTTCATCGTTTCGCCATTATAATCACCCCGCACCGCGGAACACAAGTTTCGTACGGTTCCCTCTGCGGATCATTCTGTCTATTCGCTGGCAGTAGTCCGCACAGCGGACGCTACTGCTGCTGGTAGCTTCCTTGAGCCTATAGCTCCCTTCAAACGAAAACCTTGCCATAGTGATCGCCCCCACGGGACAAAGGCAGTTCATGCGATAGTAGGAAGCCACAGCCAAGTGAATCGAGTCACCCATGGGGTTTCGTGGAAGCGTCAGCGCCTTCGGGGCGGGGCGGGTGAGTCACGTAAGACCCCGGCAAATCTCGTGAGACGCGCTGAAGCATGGCCGCATAGAACTCCGCCTGACTCAGTCCGCTCTTCTCCCGCGCCGACACCAACAGCTGCCAGTGTTTCGCTCGATCAGACATACCGCACCTCCCACGCCATCATCCCACGCCGGAGGCAACCCCATCAAGATGTGCTTGGTCGAGCGCTCACGATTCATGAACGACGGAACATCAAGCTGGGGGACGCTACTTCTTTTTTTCGTAGGGCTCGCCAGGAGGCTCGCCCTCCCGCTGCGGGAGGGGCAGGTATTGGGGATGGTCGGGCTGGTAGCCGGCGGAGACGCGCAAGCTCCAGGCTCCGAAGCGTGGAGACCACCATGCCGGAAACTCCTTGACGGCGTCTTCGTACTGCTTCTTGAGATCGGCAGGGGCGCTGCCTCGGAGGTAGTAGGCGGCGGGCCGGTGGCCGATGGTGATCTTCTGCTCGATGAACTCGTTGCCTCGCCAGAATTCAAAGACCATTTCGGTGCCGGGCAGCTTGTAGCGGATCTGGTCGGCGAAGGCGGTGGTGTTGGCGTCTGCCGGCAGGGTGTTGCCGTCGATGGCTACGATGACGTCGCCGGCCCGCAAGCCGGCGCGAAAGGCTGAGGTATCGTCAATGACCTGCCTGATGACAAAGGCGGCTTTATCGGGCTCGATGCGGTGGTCCTGGGGGTTGTAGTATGTGCTTCTTCGCCAGTTGAGGTGGCTGATGCCCAGGAAGCCGTTCCTGCCCAGGACCCGGTCCCAGAAGTAGATGTGCTCGGAGATGCGTTGGATGCGCACACGCGTCTCGTAGTCGTCGGTGTCTTTGAAACTTCGCGCCAGCGGCTCGACGGCGGGGGTTCCGACGGCCCGCAAGGCTTTGTCAGCCGATTCGCGCGTCACGTAGTCGGCGCTGCTGAGCTGATCGATGAGGCCTTCAATCTCACTGGCGCTGACTTGAGCAACGGCGGGCGCAACGGCTGCGGTCACGATCAGGAGCCCGAAGACCGCGGTGCGGATTGCGGATTGCGAATTGCGAATTGCGAATTGCGGATTCCCCAATCGCCAATCCGCAATCGTCAATCCGCCATCCCCTTCGTTCCCACGTTCCTCTCTTCGCGGCATGCCTTTATTATACTCGCGATGGTCCTTGTGGGAAGGGCCGCGGTGCGGATTGCGGAATCCCCAATCGTCAATCCCCAATCCGCAATCCACAATTCGCAATCCGCAATCCGCAATCCGCAATCCCCAGATGTCACAGGAGCTTGCGTAGTTCACGGCAGACGGTTGTAACGTCTTGCCGGGTGAGGCCCGTATGGAAGGGCAGGGCGATGGTGCGGTCGGCCAAGGCCTCGCACACCGGATAGTCGCCCCGTTCAAAGCCGAACAATTCGACCATGTAGGGCTGGAGGTGGATGGGCACGAAATAGTTGCTGCATCCGATGCCGCGATGGCGCAGGGCTGTAAGTATTCGGTCGCGATCGGCTGCGCTGTACTGGTCCGATAGCCTGACCACGAAAACAAACCAACTGATACGGGTTTCGTCGAGAATGCGCTGGACGCTGATGCGCGGTTCAGCCTCGAGCTCGGCGAGATACCAGTGGGCGACGCGGGTGCGGGCGGCGATGATCTGGTCGAGCCGGTCAAGCTGGGCGACGCCCAGGGCGCAGTTGATGTCGCTGATGCGGTAGTTGAAACCCAGGCGGGGATGGTCCAGCCAACCGCTTTCGGTGTCGCGTCCCTGGTTGCGCAGGGATCTGCATCGGGCGGCGAGCTGCTCGTCGTCGGTGACGATCATGCCGCCCTCGCCGGTGGTGATCTGCTTGTTGGGATAGAAGCCGAAGACGCCCGCGTCACCCAGCGCACCGGCCGGCTGATCCTTGTAGCGGCTGCCCAGGGCTTCGCAGGAGTCCTCGATGACCGGGAGGGATTTTCGCCGGGCGACGTCGAGGATAGTTTCGTAGTCGGCGGGCTGGCCGAAGACGTCGACGGGGATGATGGCACGGGTGCGATCGGTGACGGCTGATGCGATTCGGGTGGCGTCGATGTTCCAGGTGTGCGGGTCGACGTCGACGAATACGGGTTTGGCGTTCTCGTAGAGAATACAGTTGGCTGACGCGACGAAGGAGAAGGGGGTGGTGACGACCTCATCACCGGGCCCGATGCCCATGGCCCGGACCAGCAGGTGAAGAGCGGCGGTACCGCTGGCGACGGCGACGGCGTGACTGGTGCCGCAACGCTGGGCGAACCTGGATTCGAATTGCGGCAGCTTGGGGCCTAGCGCCAGATTCGGCGTTTTCAGCACCGCCACGACGGCGTCGATCTCGTGTTGGGTGATATCCGGGCGGCCCAGCGGAATGTTCATGGTCTAGAAACCAGGCAGCGGGCCTAGCTTTCTACTTTTCAGTTTCTAGTTTCTTGTTTCCAGTTTCTAGATCCTACCGCGCCACGTCGCTTCGTGCCACCCAACGTGTCTTGGGGCGTCTGCCAAACGACAAAGTCACTGCCGGCGTCAACCCGCCGTGAACGACGGATCCAGGAATTGTCGCCGCGATCACGAAATGGTGTGACCGAAAACGTTGTTAGAGTTTGGCGAGGGCGATTGTCTCCTGTTGCCGGGCGAGGAAGTGGTCGGTGTAACGGGGATCGACCTGAGTGCAGATACCGGTGATCTTCTCGGTGATGACGGTGTAGTCGGGGTCCTGTTCACTGTAGGCGTAGAACTCGCCGGCCAGTATGGTCAGGCGCAGGAGGTGTCGCAGGATGATGCCTTCGTTCTTGACCAGGTCGCGGCTGCGGGTGAATTTGTAGAAGTCGTCGGCCTGGTCGAAGAGGCCGCCGGCGATCCATCTGGCTTCGACGGGGACGTCTTCGGGCGAGGCCAGCTTGGAGTCGAAAAGAATCTTGAGCATGTCGGCCAGCGTTATGGGGCGTTTGCGTGGCTCGTCCTCCCAGTAGTCCTGGTAATCGTCCTCGTCGGGTTTTGTGAGGTCGCCTTCGTCGCTGACGATTAGCAGTCCCCTTCGCAGGAGCTCAGGTTGGAGCACTTCGCTTTGTAGCGGTCCCGGTTCGAGATCCTCGGGAAAACGGACTTTTCTTTGCAGGGCGGGGGATATGGGAAGCACCGATTCCAGAGCCTGGAGCTTCTCTTCAAAGTTGGCGTATAGCAGTTGCTTGGCGAGGAAGGCGCCGTAGAGCGGATCGACGCTACGGAATCCGAGCATGGTGTTGACGTGATCGTGGACGGTGACGTGGTCACCATCGCCATGGCGGGTGAGGTAGCCGAGGGCGGCCAGGTTGTCGATCATGTGGTCGAGCTGCTTCTGAAACTTCTCCAGGCGCTCGGGGGTGTTGAAGCGCTTGGAAAGGAAAGCGCGGGTTTCATCGAGGGTGCCGGTTCTGGTGAGCAGGTAGATGAGGACCTGGTAGGGGATCATGGATTGGCTGGCCAGCCTGGCGGGCCCGGCTTTGGTGAGTGTGTTGAATTGGCCTTCGGTCCAGTATCGGACGTTCCTGCGGCGGGTGGGGCGTTTTTTTTCGAGTTGCTTGCGGGCCCGGAGCAGGCCGGGGTCTTTGGTGGCGGGGTCGATCTGCTCGTATTTCCTGCGCCACTTGGCGATCTTGACGTCGTCCTGGTGGGCTAGAGCGTAGACGTATCCTCGGGTGTCGAATTGCGGCCGGCCGGCTCGGCCGAACATCTGATGGGCGGCGGAAGGGAGGAGCAACTTCCTGTCGTTTTTGGGCCCGGTCATCAGTTCTCTGATGACCACGGAACGTGCCGGTAGGTTGATGCCGGCGGCCAGCGTTTCGGTGCAGACGACGAAGGGGATGAGTTTCTTCAGGAAGAGTCGTTCGATGATTTCCTTGTGCCGGGGCAGAATGCCGGCGTGATGCACGCCCACGCCGCGGATGAGCATCTGCTTAAGTTTTTGGCCTGCGCCTTGGGTGAGGTCGTGGTCGGCGAGCTGCGTTTCGATTTCGGTGCGGTCCTGCTTATCGATCAGGTGCAGGCCCTTGAGCCGCTCGGCGACGTCCCAGCATTGGTCGCGGTTGAAGCAGAAGACCAGGGCGGGGGAGCGCTTGCGGGCGTCGTCCTCTGACACCATTTCGGGCAGCAGCTCGGTGGCCAGCTTGTCGCCGATCCAGATGAACTCCAGCGGAACACGGCGTTCGTCGGTCTGGATAAGTCGCAGATCGCGCTGGTACTGATCGTGCAGCCAGCGGATGAATTCGGGTGCGTTGCCGACTGTGGCGGACAGAAGCATGAGGCGCACCGAGGCCGGCAGCAGGACCAGCGACAGCTCCCAGACGATGCCCCGTTCGTAGTCGTTGAAGTAGTGGAACTCGTCCATGACCACGCCGCTGGTGTCGCTGAGGACGTCTTCGCCGGCCAGCAGGTGATTGAGCAGAATCTCCGCGACGACCACGCGAACGGGTGCGTCGGCGTTGACGCGGCGGTTGCCGGTGATCAGGCCGACCTGGTCGCGGGCGAATCCCCACTGCTCCGCCAGGTTCTGGAACTCGCGAAACTTCTGGTCAGTCAGGGCGATGAGCGGCGTGGTGTAGTAGAGCCGCCGGCCCGTATTCAGGGCTTCAAAGATAGCGGCTTCGGCGATGAGGGTCTTGCCCATTCCCGTGGGGGCGGTTACCAGCACGCCGCCGTCGGACTCGAACCAGGCCAGCAGGGCGTCCTCCTGGAAAGGGTAGAGGTCGAAAGTCAGAGCTTCGAGGAAGCGGTCGCAGATTTCGGAGCGGTCCATCACGAATCCCGGGGGGCAAGAGATATAACGGCGTCGAAAATCTTTCTGGTGGCGGCGTCGAGGACCTTGCGCCCCTTGGAGCCCTCAAACTCGGACAGATCGACGGGTGGGCCGAATCTGATGCGGGCGTGATGACGTTTCAACGCCATTTTGAGCAGGCTGTCGTCGTAGTTGGTGCCGCTGATGTATGCAGGGACGACCTTGGCGCCGGTACGCAGGGCCAGCATGGCCACGCCTCTTTTCAACTGTTCGGGGTCCTGGCGGTTGCGGATGCCGCCCTCGATGAAAATGCCCACCGTGTGGTTGGTGCGCAGAAGGTTGATGGCCGTCTTGGTGGCTCGAATGTCGTTTTCTCCGCGGCGCACCGGGATACAAGGCCCGGTGGCAACGATTTGCTTCACCACGGGCAGCCAGTAGTACTCCGCTGCGATCATGAAGGATAACGAGCGATAGTTGCACGAAGAGCAGATGAGTAAGGGGTCGATAACGCACCCATGGTTGGCGGTCACGATGACCGGCCCCTCACGCGGGATGGTGCAACGCCCCTGCAAATCCAGACGGTACCAGAATTTGCAGAGCAACTCCACGCAGTTGCGGTAGAAACAGTACATCTTACACATGGCGGTTATGCGTTGCAGGCGGACCGAAAGGGTTATACCGCCGACTGCGAACATGATGACAGCCACCAAAATGATGATGTGGCCGGTCCAACGATCGAAGTTTTCCCAGTGCGGTATGGAGAGCGCGCCGGTAGCCAACAGCAGACCGCCCACGGTGACCAGGTTCAGGATTCCGAAAACGCGGCCGCGATACTGGTTGGGAACAATTTTCTGCAGCAGTGCGTTGTAGCTGACGGCGATACCGGCGCCGCAAACACCGCAAATCAAGACGCAGCATGCGCCGATGCTGTGGGCGGTGGCCGGAGTGAAGCCGATAAAGACAGTCCCGGCGAAGCCGGTCAGGGCCAGCCCCGCTCCGAACATGGACCAGGTGATGGCCCACTCGCTGCGCAGGGCGTTGCCCAGAATGGTGATGATGACGGCCCCGACGGCCAGGCCGATGCCGATCCACGCCGGAAACCAGGCCATCTCCGAGAAACCGCCCCCATAGACGTTTTTGACCACCGCAGGGATGACGCTGCGCAGGATGGCGCCGCAAAACCAGAAGACGGCGGCGATGCCCAGAAGTTCCACTACGCGGCGATGGGCTCGGATATAACGGAATCCTTGCACGACGCTGAGGGTGATGGATTCGTGCTCGTGATACGGCGTTTCATGTATCGGACCTCTGTTTCGGCTGATCAACAGAAGACACATAGCGCTGATGGCGAAGGTGCCGGCGTCGAGTGCGAACGCTTCACGGATCAAGCCACGGTCGGCCAGTTGGCCGCCGACCAGTGCGGCGCAAAACGTGGCGATCATTCCCAGGCCGCTGATCATGGCGTTGGCTGGAATGAGCTGTTCGCGGGACACCAGGGTCGGCACCATAGCCTGGCGGGAGGGGGCGAACAGTGCGGCAAAAACACCGATGATGCCCAAGGGGAGGAACGGTCCCCAGTCAGCTCCGAATGCGCGGGTGGCCTGGTCTATCAGCACGAAGAACGCCAGCATGATTCCAACGCGCATGACGTCGGCGAAGATCATCACCGCCCGGCGCGAAATGCGATCGCCAATGGCGCCGGCCAATGGTCCGAGAACGAAGAAGGGGAGCATGAAGACAAACGTCATTCGAGCCTGCAGAGGCGTGACGTCGACGTTGGGGTCGAGGGCGTTGAGTTTGGCCAGGATGGCGAACTCGGAGAGATGATCGCCGGTGGCGCTGATGCCGTAGGCGCACCACAACAGGAGAAAATTCCGGTTGGCGATGAGCGTCTTGAGCGATGATCTCATGCGCAGATCTCAAAAAAATGCAGGAAAACGCTGGCGCAGCGAGCATTGGAACCGACCGCGCCGGTTGGGGCAAGATGTATTACTCAAGCGGCCTTGAGGAGATTCCGATGATTGGCCGGAAACAGTTGGTAATTGTCAAATGTCACGTCAGAACATATGGAGAGTGCCTATGGCTACGAATAGAACAGGACGCTGGGGCTCAAGTACGAGAAGTCCCACAGGTTCGAGCGGCAAGCGGTTTGTCTCGGGGTATCAAACGGTCTGCAACAGCTTCAACAAAAAGATCGCCTCGTACAAGTGTCTTACTACGCAGGCGACGGGACCAGCCAAGTGTGCCCGCCCCACGCCCGCTACGCTGAATTCCTTCGGCAAGTGGATTGAGAAAGGGGCAATCATTCAGAAGGTGAGCTCGGCCCAGGTCAAACGCTGGGCCAGCACGAATCGAACGTTCAAGTCCGCGACATCGGCCAAGACTGTCTTGCAGCAGCGCTTCGGCAAGGGCTGCATCAAGGCGGTAGCTTGCGATAAGGCCGGCGGTTTCCTGGTCGCCACACCGGCGATCTGGAAGGGGAGGGCTTTCAGCTTCCCACGTTAGGGGGTTCACGAACAACAAAACACCCCGCCTGTAGGCGGGACGACGTGACAAGCGTGAAGGCGGTCCACCAATACTAATGTGGGCCGCCTTTGTCTTGCGATTGACGATTGACGATTGCGGATTGACGTTTGCGGATTGCGGATTCCCCTCCGTGCCTCCGTGCCTGCGTGCCTCCGTGCCTCCGTGCCTTTTTTCCCCTCCGTGCCTTTTTTCCCCCGCGGTTCCGATCAGGCGTCCTAGCGGGTCCCTTCGTGCAGGTATTCGTGAAGGTATTCGATGGTGCGCTGCTGCTGCGTGTGCTCCAAGGCCAGGATGTCGCCGCTGGAGATCATGCCGACCAGCTTGCCTTGGTGCACAACCGGTAGGTGACGAATCCGCTTCTCGGTCATCACAATTCGGCATTCGGTCAGTTCGGTTGTCGGCTGACAGCAGGCCACCGGCGAGGTCATCACATCTTTGATGAGCGTGGTCGACGGATCAAGTTGTTTGGCGACGACGCGGTTCAGAACGTCGCGTTCGCTGAAGATGCCGACGACCTTCTCGCCGCGGGCTACCACCGTCGAGCCGATATGTCGATCGCTCATGATTCTGGCAGCCTCCATCACGGTCGAATCTTCACCGATCATCGCGACATCGCCGGTTTTCTTGTCGAGAATGTCCTGGGCTGTGGGCATGGCAGTAGTCCTTGGTAGGGTCCGCCGTGCGGACCACTAATTCTTTGTTAAGATCGTATAACTCCTATTTACGATTGACGATTCCCCTCCGTGCATCCGTCCCTTCGTCCCTTCACTCAACACCCTGTTCTGCGAGCCATCGTTCGGCGTCGATCGCCGCCCGACATCCCATGCCGGCTGCGGTAACCGCCTGTCGATAGATGGAATCGGCGCAGTCACCAGCCACGAAAACGCCCTCGACGCTGGTGACCGAGCGCGGAGGATCCTTGAACACCACGTACCTCTTTTGATCGAGTTCGACGTGGCCGTCAAGAAACGCCGTGTTGGGCGTGTGGCCGATGGCGGCAAAGAAGCCACGGCAGTCCATGGTCCTCTCTTGGCCGGTCTTGACGTTCTTCAGAGCGACACCAGTGATATGATCGTCGCCGAGAACGTCCGTAACGACCGTGTCCCAGATCACTTCGATCTTGGGATTATCGAAAATGCGCCGCTGCATGATCTTGGAGGCCCGGAGCTGATCGCGCCGATGGACGACGTACACCTTGGACGCGAACTTGGACAGATAAGTGGATTCCTCCGCGGCTGAGTCGCCGCCGCCGACCACCACCAGCACCTGGTCCCGGAAGATCGGCAGGGCCCCGTCACAAACGGCACAGGCGCTCACCCCGCCGCCGCTCTTGGCCAATCGCTGCTCATTCTCCAGACCAAGCCAGATGGCGGCTGCCCCAGTGGCGAGGATGACGCTGTGGGCTTCAACGGTTTGTTCGTGGTCGCCGAGGTCTGCAGTCTTGAGTTGGAACGGTCGCCGGCTGAAATCACAGTCCACTACGTCGCGGGACTCCACCCGGGTGCCGAATCGCACTGCCTGATTCCTGAAGTCCTTCATCATCTCCGGCCCGGCCACGCCCTTGGGGTATCCGGGGTAGTTCTCCACGTCGGTGGTCATCATCAACTGGCCACCGGGAAGTATGTACCCGCCGTTCTGCTTGGGTACGCCTTCGAACACCACGGGGCTCAGATTAGCCCTAGCTGTGTAGATCGCCGCCGTCCAACCCGCCGGGCCCGACCCGATGATCGCTACCTTCTCAACGTCGCGTTCACTTGCCATCTGTCGTTATGACTCCGTCAATCGCACAAAGACACAAGCCCGACCGTTGGGGGATCATAGCCGCCCGACCGCCCACCTGGCAAGCACTCCGTTGTCTCTTGTCAGTTGATTGACAGCTGATAACTTATGACTGATAACTAACAACTGATGACTATCGGTGTGCTGAGGGCTGCCCGGTCGGCTGCCCTGGCCTTGACAACCCTGATAAGCGCCTGCGACACCACCGGAACCCGCACGTTTGACGCCCCGGACTTCAAGCTCGCCCGAGCGGAGTGGCGGTTCGAGTCCCATCAGGGCACGCACCTGTCCACCGACCATTTCGACATCTACACCACCAGTTACGATGCGGAGCTTAACGACTATCTTCCAGAGTTTCTGGAAACCACGTTCCAGTTCTACGCCTCGCTTCTCCCGCCGCCGGCCGGCAGCACCGAGCAAGGGCTCCGCTTGAAGACTTACGTCTTCGCCAACCGCTCGGAGTGGGATAGATTCGTGAAGCGGCGGTTCCCGCGACGCTATCCCTTATACCGCATGATCAGCGCCGGCGGCTTCTCCGAGGGCACTACGTGCGTGGTCTATGACATCGGACGGGCGTCCACGCTCAGCGTGCTAGCCCATGAAGGCACACACCAGTACTTCGCCGCTCACTTCACCGAGCCGCTCCCCGCCTGGCTCAACGAAGGGTTGGCTACCTATTGTGAAGCCGTCGAGTTCCGCAAGAACAAACCGTACTTTACCCCGCAGCGCAATACCTTTCGCATCAACCATCTGCGCCGGGCGGTGGCCGACGGGACCGCGATACCGTTGGAGAAGCTGCTTGCCACTAACGCCGGCGAGGTGATCGAGGGCAATCGCATCACCGACACCGCCGCGTACTACGCCCAGGCTTGGGCACTGGTGGTCTACCTGCGTCACGCTGGGCAAGGACGCTACGCCGACAGCTTCGAGACCATGCTCCACGACGTTGCCGGCGGAACGATCCGCATCAAGGCCCAACAGGCCAAAGCCCTGGCCCCCAGCCCATCGCAAACCAGCTACGGCGAAGCCGTCTTCCGCGCCTATTTCACGACCGATCTGGAGGAATTCGAAAAAGGGTTCCGGCGGTTCGTCGACCGGCTCTGCTGGGACACATGATCACATCTAAAGGTCGAAGGTCGAAGGTTGAAGGTTGAAGGTTGAAGGTTGAAGGTTGAAGGTCGATAGTCGGGCCTTGGAACCTTTGACCTTTAACATTCCAACCTTCGACCTCTCCGCGTAGTGGCGTTACCAGACAGGCCAACAGCAACACGATGATCAACCACGGGGCCATCACCATCAGTCCGTATACGATCAGGCCGACCGAGGCGCGGGGATTGAACGCGGAGGGCCAATGGAACGTCGTTGAAGGCGGCTCAGGTCAGGTCCGGGGTTTTTTCGAGTTTGGTGCGGGTGTAGCAGACCCGAAAACCGTGTCGCTCGGCGTTGCGCTGGGATGTCGAGCCGGGCAGGGCGCACATCATGGCCAGGTCACAGCCGGATCGGACGGCAACGGCCAGGCTGATGCCGATCACAGCCGTTTGCACGCCGCGGTTTCGGAATTGCTTGAGCGTGCTTTGCCCGAAAAGGGTCGCGACCTTGTCGTAGACGGCGACGGTGCCGCCGCCAGCGGGCTGACCATCGACGGTGGCGAGGAAACTGGTCGCGGTGGCGATGTGGTATGAGGCCTGAGCGACGTCGATAAATGATTGCGGCGGTTGGCTGACGTCGACGAACCCTCGGGTGATTATCCGGGCCCAGAGATCCACTTCGGCGTTGGCGACTTCGCGAAGCTGGACGGCGGCGTTTGTCAGGCTGAAGGACTCCTGCTTACTGATGGTGTGGGCCAGGACGTTGGAGAATTCCACTACGCGGTAGGGCCCGGCGGCCAGCAGTTCCACTAGAGACTGGTCGGCCAGCGGGCACAGTTCGATTTGCAGCGGCGCGTTTCTGCTCTCGAAGAAGTGTTCGAGCTGATCGAGGTCGGCCGACGTGACGGGGCCCTGCATGCCGAGAGCGATAGCCTGGGTGATGGGTGAATCGGGTCCGGCGTAGACGGCGTAACCGCCGGCGATGGGCTGTACGGCGGCTCCGATTTCGGGGTGATGGCGCGCCAAGATTTGGACGCACTCGACAGCGCCGGCGGCGTCGGCGCCCTCGAGCCTTTGCGCGAGAGTGTAGTCGGAGAACAGCATTGATGGATCCGTCGTGGTGGTCTGGTAGGGAGCGTGGAACCGTCTCTCCTGCAACCCACGGATTGCAACCCACGGATTCCAATCCGTGGGCTTCAGACCGGAAACCCACCAGTGGATTAGCACTGCCATCGTAGGTACACGGGCGTGCGACGTCCATTGCGCATCATGGCGCGGGCGCCTTTGATGGGGATGCGGTGTTTGAATCGGGCGATACCTCGGGGCCAGCGGATTCCGATATGCAGTTATGGGGACAATCGACCTGGAGACGATCGGGCGTTTGGCTCGGGTGGCCCTGGCGGCGGGGCAGCCCTACCTGTTCGGGCGGCTGGCGCCGGTGTTGGCTGAGGCGGCGCCGGGCAACTCGGAGTGGCTAATAGGGTATCTCCGCGTGCTGGTGGAACTGGGACTGTACGATGCGGCCCGGGAGCTGATCGAACGGTTCGACGACCGGTTCAAGCAGGATCCGGCGGTGAGCAGCCTGGTCAACGCCATCAGTACTGGTGCCGGCGGGCGGATTCAATGGACCTCGCGGCGGCGGCGCTTCGAGGCCAATGTCCGAGCGCTGGCGCAGCGTGATGCCGATGCGGCTGAGGCGGTGAAGCGGCAATGGGAAGAGGCTCACCAACGGTTTGAACTGCATCAATGCAACGACGGGAACGTTCAGGTGCGAGACGTGTCGTCAGTGTGGCCTCCCCGTTGGGTGCCGGCGTTGGACGATCATCGTGGGCTGGCCTGCGGCCGCGTAAACACCACGCAGATCGGCGTTCTGCCGCCGCCGTTGCTGTTCGAGGGCGTGGGTCTGGGATGGGAGGTTCTCGAAGGATACCGGCGGACGCGGCGGGTGTTTCTGGAGGCGTCGTCGGCGGTGTACGTGCTTGAGCCGAGCTACGACGCGGTGGCGATTGTGTTTCATCTGCATGACTGGCGGGAGTTGCTGGGTGATGAAAGCGTCAAGTGGGTAGTCGGCGGTGATGTGACCGAGCGGCTGCGTCGTTTGTTGGACGAAGACGTGCGCCTTCCGGTGACGGACCGGTATTGTTTCAGCGGCGGTCTGACCGCGCCGTCGGGCGGCGGGGCGAATGCGGTGATGCACTCGGTGGGTGTGGACCGGCAGGGGCGGGCGGAGGCCTTGCGGAGTGCGATCGCCCAGCGCTACGCGGGGCACGATGCCTCCTATTGGGCCCGCCGGTTTGCTGACAGGATGAACGAGAACGGTGGGGTCACGGATCAGCCACTGCGAATCCTTGGTGTCACGTCGCGGCACACGACCTTCTTGCAATACAGCATGCGCGACTGCTTGAACGCCCTGCAAGGCTTGGGGCATCAGACGCGATTGTTGATCGAGCCGGACCATCATCTGCCGCTGGACCCCATCACCTGTCTGGAAAGTCAGCTTGAATTCGAGCCCGACGTGGTGTTGCTGCTCAGCCGCATGCGCTATGAGATGACCAGCATCATTCATGAAGCGATCCCCGCGGTCACCTGGGATCAGGACGCGCTACCTTGGGTGTTCGATGAGTCGCGGAAGCCGCGGCTGGCGTGGAACGATTTTCTGATGGGTATGGCGGCGGTGAGAATGCGGCAGAAGTTCGGCTGGCCCGCACATCGCTGCCGGTTCTGTGCGATGGCTGGTGCGACCGATACCTATGAGCCCGGGCTGCTCAGTGCGGACGATGTAGCCTCGTACGGATGCGACGTCTCCTACGTTAGCCACGCATCGGCAACACCTCAGCAAGAGGCGGTCGCCGTCGAGTCCTGGTTGCCGGACGAGAAACTGCGGCATGTCTTCAGGCGGGTGATCCCCAAGGTGCTGCCCGGCTGGCTTGCGGGCCGGGCGTTTCCCGGACCGACCATGCCGGCGATCGTGGATACGTGTCTGGAATGTTCCTGCTCTTGCTCCCATGAAGAGATAGCCAAGATCAACCAGGCGGTGCAGCGCGTGGGCGATCGCGCGTTTCGTCACGTTGCCCTGGGATGGGTGGCCGATTGGGCGGACCGCACCGGGCGTAGATTTCACCTGTGGGGCAATGGCTGGAACGAGCATCCCCGTCTGGGGCGCTACGCCCGCGGAACAACGCGGAACGGTGACGAATTGCGGCGGGTTTACCAGGCGTCAACGATCAATCTGCAACTGATCGGATACGGTTTCCTGCATCAGCGAGTGTTTGACGGTCTGGTGGCGTCGGGATTCTTCCTGGCACGACGATCCGACGGGGATGTTCTGGGCCCGGTGTACCGCGAGCTGATCGGCCTTTTCGACAAGCACGGGGTCACCGATGCGCAGGAGCTGTCGGCACTGGGCGACGTTGCGACGCGGCGCGCCATTGAATCGATGCTGTCAGAGGTCGGACTGGACCATCGGGTGCTCGATTCGGCAATGGTGGAGATCCTGCGGTTCAATGCCATAAACGAATACGCAGAAGACATTGTGCCGCACTTCGACGAGATCACGTTTTCGAGCCCCGAGGAATTTGCGGCCAAGGCTGATCGTTTTCTTGGGGACCGGGAAACGCGTGTGAGGTACGCCGCCGAAATGCGGGAAGCCCTTATCGACCGCTATTCGTACGAGGCCCGGATGGGCGAGATGCTTGGTTTTGTACGGGATGGATTCGCGATCGGCGCAGCCGCAGAGTCGCAGGTGGTCAGTTCGACCCCCGTGGCGGCGGGTTAACGGTGTTGGGGGTTCCGGTCAGCGTCCGAGTTCCCGGCTCCGTTTGAAGGCGGCTAACACTGCTTCGACGATGTGATCAAAAACGCCGTTCCGGCCCATCGATTGCAGGGCCGCCTCGGTGGTACCGCCCGGGGAAGAGACCTTGTCACGCAGGGCGGCTGGGGTGTCGTTTGTTTCAAGCAACATGCGGCCGGCTCCCAGGCAAGACTGTTTGGCCAGCAATTCAGCCTGGCGCGGGGGCAGGCCGGCCCGCTTGCCGGCTTCGATGATGGCTTCGGTGAAAAAGTAGAAGTAGGCGGGCCCGGTGCCGGAGATGGCGGTGACGGCGTCGAGGAGGGCTTCGTCCGCGATGTGAACGCTCTTGCCGCCGGCATCGAAGATGCGCTGGGCGCGGAGCAGGTCTGCCTCGCTGGCCCAGCGCCCGGGGTGGACGCCGGCCATTCCCGCACCGACGTGCATGGCCAGATTGGGCATTACCCGGACAACGCGTGGCTGGATGTGGCTGAGCTGCTCCTCGATGGATACGGTGGATACGCCGGCCATGATGGACACGATAACGTGGTCCTCGCGCACCAGGTCGGCCACCGCGGCGATCACTTCCTTGTGAATCTGGGGCTTGACGGCCAGGATGAGGATGTAACTTTTCTGGACCAGGTGACGGTTGTCGTCGGTGACGGTGATGTTGAATCGGTTCTGAAAGACCTTTCGGCGGTCTGGGTTGGGGTCTGCGGCGATGATGCGATCGTCGAGCAGAACGCTGTTGCGCAGCAGACCGTGAACGATTCCCTCGGCTGCGTTGCCGGCTCCGATCACGCCGATTTCGTATTGTGTGTGCATGCGGATTCCCTCCACCAGTGGGACATTGTATCGGGAGCATCCGATCCGCTCAAACCGTGGAGGCCACACCGCCCGATACAGGCTGGAATGCAGTAGAATATGCCGATGGAACTATCCTGGAATGACGGGGCTGTTCTTCTACCAGTCAAGGTCGTGCCCGGGGCGTCGCGGACTCGGTGTGCGGGCGTGCTGGGCGAACGGTTGAAGATCGCCGTGGCGGCTCCACCGGAGAAAGGCAAAGCCAATGCGGAGCTGGTCGCCTTTCTGGCCCAGCGGATCGGTGTGCGACGCCGCGACGTCCTGGTCCAGCAGGGGAAAACGACGCCGCGAAAAACGGTGCGGATAGAAAACACGACCATCGAGCAGGTGCGTCGGGCACTGGGGATCAGCAACGGGTAAGTTCAAGAGGAAACATGCCGGAAAGCACCTGCTGCGGGCGCCTTCCGGCGGCGTGTTGGCCAAGGTCTTCAACCCTGATTCGGACCGCTACTTGTCGAGGTGGAACGGGCCTCCCAGTATTTCGTGGACTTCCAGCGTGTTGCGGACGGTGAGCTGCTTATTGAACACGGCCATGGTTCCCAGACCGCCGTTCTCGTCCCAGGAATCGGGCTCGACGACGGTGCGCAACCATTCCATGATCTCATCGGCGCGCTCGTCGTCCTCCTCTTCATTGTCTTGGTCATCATCAGTGCCACCACCACCCCCGGACTGGCCAAAGATGCTCTGGACTTGGGCCTGGCCGCCTTGGCCGCCGCCGCCACCGCCGGCGCCCTGCTGCTGCTGGTTCAGGTCGATCTGCGGGGACCCGCGGAAGTTCTGTACTTCGAAGAAGATGTCATCAATGTTATAGATGCGGGTGTAGAGCTTGCGGTTAATGTCGCTCTTGGTGGAAATCTTAAGCCTGTTCTTGATGCCGATGTAGGTAACCGGATCGAGGTCGGTCAGTTGGTCCAACACCTCGTCAAGCACTTCGGCCACCGTGGTGTCTTCCATCTCCAGTGTGACCGGGGTTTCCTGGTCAATACTCTCGATGGCCAGTGCCGGCCACTTGACCACGACGTTGACCTTGCCGTGCTCAGTGCTTTGGGCACGGACCCAGTCAGTGACCTCGCGGAAGGGGGTTTCATCCCAACGGATCTGCTTGACACGTTTCAGCAGCAGCGCCCGGATCGGTGACTTGCGCAGGCCGGTACGAAGACGGCCGGTGTCACGTCTCGTCAGCTCCTTGGCGGTGAACGTAATCTCGCCGCGACGTTGGGCGAAGCTGGACTGGGTGAAGCACAAACCGGACACGCATAGTGCCAATATCAGGCGTTTCATGGGCTGACTCTCCTTCAGGCGATCCACCGTGGCATCCTCGCTACGCCGGACGCCGCGGGATCATTCGGCGTCGTGCCGTGCGAACCGGCGACCGGATCAGCGTTACCATAGTAAGTCTAACACATTTCGCCACGCGCGGGCAACCGGGACGACTCAATTGCAACAACTTCCCGGTCGGCAACTCGGCACCCGGGGTACCGGGCACAACAAATGTATCGGCTATTCGATCGCGTCGGCCAATGCCATGAGACCATCGAGGCCCATCTTGCCGCATAGGACGCAGGTGGTGTCGCCCACGTGCCAGGCGAGGACCGTCGCAGCCCGTACGTTTTGGGCGACAAAGTAATTTCGGCGGCCTCGCTTGAACTCTTGTGCGGCAAGGTCATTCAAGCGGCGAGTGCTGAACAGGGAAATGTTCAGGCCATCCGACGGCCTGTGGTAGACAAGGTGGGCCGCCGGAATGCCCGCGAATCCGCAATTATCAGCGCTTTGTAGCTCAAATCCCTTTTTCGTGAGGTCGGGGGCGGCCACCTGGAAGCCCAACTCGCGTCCCAACACGGCGGAGATCATGCCCAGGTCCCGGCTCAAAGATTGCCGATGGTGGGTGGGGCCCATTTTCGTGCAGCGGTTATGCCGTTGGCGCACAGCGCCGACGTAGCGGGCTTGCACCGGGGCGGCTGACGGGGCGCCGCGTTGCCCGTCGGAGCGGGGCACGAACTGCGACGCGACCCAGACGAAGGCGACCGCTGCCGCTATCCCCAATGGAACGGTCCATCTTCGCAATCGCAAAATGCGTGGTGCGGGCGGGCGGGCTGCGGCGCCGATTGCCGCGCGAACGCGCTGCCGCAATTCCGGCGACACCTGCTCTTGGGCGTAAATGCGGGCCAGACTCCGCTTGAACCGCCGAATGTCCTCAACATCCGCCGCAGATTCCGGACATTGTTCGACGTGCTGCCGAGCCTCATCGAATAACTCGGGTTCAGTGGTTCCGTCAGCGAACGAGATCAGGTGCTTGCGAAATGTGTCGCGATCCATGGTTCAAGCCTTCTTGGGTACGTTCTGTGACTTGGCGTAGTCCGCCAGTTTGTCAACGAGCAACTGGCGGGCGCGGTACAGGCGGCTCATGACGGTACCGATCGCACAATCACAAACATCTGCGATTTCCTTGTAGCTCAACTCCTCAAAAGACCACAGCAGCAGAACCAACCGAT
>JAZGDL010000208.1:0-19381 GCA_036477795.1 Phycisphaerae bacterium | reverse complement strand
GCTGCCGGCGAAGTCGGTGGTGAGCTTGCCGTCGCCGTCAAAGCTGGCATCGAGGCTGCCGTCGGCGTTGTAGCGCGCCAGCGCGAAGACGAAGCCGGTGTCAGTAAAGGTCTCCCCCGCCGCGACGATCTTGCCGTCGGCCTGGATCGCCACCGATTTGGCCACTTCACCTCTGCCGGCGAAGTCGGTGGTGAGCTTGCCGTCGCCGTCGAAGCCGGCATCAAGGGTGCCGTCGGCGTTGTAGCGCGCCACCGCGAAGCTGCCGGTGCCGAAGGTCGAGGCCTGCCCCGCCACGACGATCTTGCCGTCGGCCTGGATCGCTACCGAAAGGGCCAGGTCCGTGCTGCCGGCGAAGTCGGTGGTGAGCTTGCCGTCGCCGTCAAAGCTGGTATCGAGGCTGCCGTCGGCGTTGTAGCGCGCCACGGCAAAGTCGAAGTCAGGGCCGCTGATGGAGGCCCTGCCCGCCACGACGATCTTGCCGTCGGCCTGGATCGCCACCGAATTGGCGATGTCTCCGGCGCCGGCGAAGTCGGTGGTGAGCTTGCCGTCGCCGTCAAAGCTGGCATCGAGGCTGCCGTCGGCGTTGTAGCGCGCCACGGCAAAGTCAGAGCCGCCAGCGTCAGAAGTCTGCCCCACCACGACGATCTTGCCGTCGGCCTGGATCGCCACGACATCTCGACCAACGTCCCTGCTTGATCCAAGAAAGTCCGTGGTGACCAGCCCGCCGTCCCCGAAGGTCGGGTCGAGCGTGCCTGCCTGGGCCAGACAGACTTCGGGCAAAAGCACCAGAACAAACAGACAGAGTGCTAATAAGGCTAAGGCTTGGGGTAGTTTGTTGATATGGAACATGGCACCCTCCTCGGATTCGTTATTGATTTCCATAAACCGACATTTCCCAGTTACCGAATCTTTGACCAGCATTCTACCGAAACAAGCTGCTGGGGTCAACTTGAGAACGCGCATTCCACTGCGAATCCTGCCTGTTTGCGGAGTGCATCGTGGCAACCTTGATCGCTTCAGGTCGGGAACGAGGATTCCTGCCCATTCCCGCGCACCACCCCACCTGTCGCCCCACTCGAATCGTCGGATCTTCAGTTCGGTCGCGACGGTTATCCGCGTTGAACCAGCGCTGGTGGCACACCGAACCACTGGATCCGCTCCAGAATCCTGGCGAACAACTCACGTGGCACCGCCACCTCGGCCATCTGAAAGATCACATACCGTGAGTGGGTCACGACCTTCGCACCGATCTTGATCAACTTCTCCCGCAGCGTGGTCAGCGACCAGTGCTGAACACTCCTGGGCAACGCCAGCCGACGCAAGAAGTTGCCCAGGTTGTACGCCAGGGCGAGCACGCAGAAAAGACGGCTTGGGTTGGATAAGTGGTGGCGAGTCATGGCCAGAACCTCCTATTAACGAGACGAAAACACTAGCGCGTCCACCAGCGATCCCGAACTTCTATCGCGCGAATGCAAACACGGTTTTTCTGAGGCAGTCTAATCGCCTGAGGGTCTCGCGACCATGCCCGCTGGGCTGAGGAGCAATCCCGAATCGGCGAACCCACCCGGGCATAATCCCCCTGAGCATTTCGGGCACCGGTAACCCCCCGGTGGTGAGCGATCTTCGACATCAACCTGGCGCGTTTCTAACATCGATTTGGCGGAAATTGTACCACGCCTTCGGGCGACAGAACAGCGATTTCGGGACCTCATGGCAGCCCGTAGCCGCAACCCCAACCTTCGATTTCAGCCCGGACAGGGCTACACGTCCTCACTGCGGGATCGGGTCGTCGGGCCCGATTGCCGATCCCGTAGACCGTCAACGTGGCGTCCACCCAGGCCCGCTACGTATGCAGGCGCAGGCTCCCGGATCCTACGCGCGCCCCGGCGAGCCACGCGCACGCGCGCAGAATCAGCCATCTACCGTTACCTGTTTAGGGTCTGGTCGGAAAGGCGAGCCACGCGCACGCGCGCAGAATCAGCCCCGTGAATCAGCAAGCCAGGTTGCGTTATCGTTGAAGGATTGGGTTACTCGGCCGATGCCGGCCGGATCCGCGGCTGCGGCGGCTGTAGGGTCTTGTCAGAGCCGTCAGCGTAGCGGACGACGACCACGCCGTCTGGAGAAATGGTCACGCGTTGCCATTTCGGCTGGATACCCTGAAGGGTGCGAAGGATATTACGGCGCAGATGCTCATCCGGTCCTACGACGTTCGACCAAAACCGATCTAGGTCTTCCTCAAATTGGGCTGCTTGCGTGTCATATGTGTCGCCGTCGTCAGACCAGCCGCCAAAGTGGTACCAGATCTCCGAGGGGCTTAATCGCTCCTCGGCCTCGGGTGTGACCAGGACGCAATCTTCGCTGCTCTGCTTCTCAGCTTTCTCCGGGTTGATCGCCATGCACACCGGCGATTCAAAGACCTTCCCGTCGCTCGTGTGGACGGCGATGCGAAGTTCGTCCACGCAGGTTAACGTTCCCGACCATAGCCAATCCTGATGGAGCGTCTTGCCAATAGATACTTCCACTTTCTCGATCGTCGGCAGCTTAGCCCAGGAATAGCCGTCGTAACCCGAGCGAATCCAAACCGGTACGAAGGGCGGTTCGAACTTGCCGAGCGCGGCTAGCAGGTGCACGTTCGCTTCGTCGGATTCGCCACCTTCTTCGCACTCAGTGTCGAACCGGTAGCATTTGTCCAGCGGGAAGTCCTTCGGCATGACGACTTCAACCGGCTCGGGAGCGTCATGGGTCGTAAGCAAACCCACGGTGTACGTCGGCTTCGCCTCAGGCAGGTTGATACCGAGTTCTATTGCTCGAAGGTACTCTTTGTGCGGCAACTCGTGTTCACCGCGTCGTTGGATGAACCGGTAGGCCTCGAGCTCCAAGGCAGCCTTGAGTGCGCCGAACGCTTCGTTCTCCACCAGACATGTGCGGGCCGGCAACATCAGCCGGATACCGGTTGGTTCGCCGGTCATGTCCACCAGATAGTGCAAACGGTGCTCGCTGACGGGATGATGGTCAAAGCAAACCATCTGGCCGTGGAAGTTGACCAGGACGTTGTTTCCGTACCAGCGACTGCGCTTGACACTGTGGTGCCACGGACTCAGGTCGTGTTCCTTGCGGACCTCGATCCGACAGCCGAGATCGGGATACGTCACGGCCTCTTCGGATATGAACGGCAACTTCGGACAACTATGTCCGTCCACCGTGACCTGCATGCCGCAGAACACGGCGTTGATGTCCACAGCCGAGGATGACCATGGCTCATCAGCAAAGTACAACACCGTGCCCTGGACGGGATCGGAGTCGTCCAGAACGGAGACCGGTTCCCCCGTCCAGCCCTTTTCAGTGATCGTCACCATCCTGCCATTAGAGCGAACCATGACCTCTCGAGGCGCCAGGCAGAAAATGCCTACACCGGCTGGGTCTTCGCTAGCCTCGAACGCTTCGTCCCAGCCTGAACCGCCCAGGTCGAGCAGCTCTGCGAAGTCGTCGATGCCGCCTCCATTGTCGCGGACGCTGACTACGCCGTCCGTGTTACTGATGTGCACCTCCGTGGCGCCGGCACGCCGTGCGTTCTGCAGGATCTCGATAATCCGACCTTCCAGCGTTCCAGTGAAGAGCCTGCTGGCTTTCCCGAGCAGGCGTACGTTTACGGTTGCTTGTATGGTTTTCATTTTTGTGTTCCGGTGCATGGTGACTCTTGACGCAACGCCGTGCCATGCTCACGGCGACGCATTCCCGGCACGACCTGTTCGCACCAGAGAAAAAGTTTCTGTTCCAAAATCTAGTGGGCCGTTCGTATCGCGCAAGAGGACTTGGGATCAGACGATCTCGAAGGGTGGAAGCTCGGCGACTTCCGGGCAGAGCTTGCGCAGCATGCTGACAGCCTGTTGAACATGCCCGGCTTCAAGAGCGGTGAGCGCTTCGTTCACGGAATCTGTCGCGACGAAAGTCTTCTCGCAATCGTCGTTGCTGCCCGTACGAATCAGCGGCTCTTTCATCCCCGGACGCCAGTCGAGAAGCTCGGGATCGCAGCCGCACCAGCCCTCGGCAAAGCGGGTGTACGGCAAACCCAGACGCCGGCACGTTTCTTCGAGCTCGGGGAACTCGCCGTATTTTGCTTCTTGATCGCACAGCCAAAGCCACCCGTCCTGTTGACGGGCATCGAGGAGTTCGTCGGCAGCCGTTGGTTTGAACGGAGGCTCGCCCCATTCCAGACTGACATAGGCCTTTGTGATGGCCTTGAGTAGTGGATCGACGTCCGATCGTTCGATTCGGCCGCCGATCCGGATCCATGTGCTGTAACGTGCGCTCATCGCTTTTCCTTTCATGCTAAGAACCAGTTGAGTTGCGAGCTCCACCGTGGAGCGCGCAGAATCTTCCGCGAAACAGGTGCTGAGAAGGCATCCAGAGAGTAGTGATAGGAACCGACGCAAGACAGTGGCGGAGGATGTTTGTTACCGTGCCAGTGAGTTTGGTTCACGCCTCGGCGCCAGACAAGCCAGACAACGCCAGACGTACGCAAGACACGGGGTGGGTCGAAGAAATCGAGCACGGCTGCGGTCAATCGATCGTGCTACGGCTGCTTTGATCGGCGACTTCGCTTTGGCAAAGCGACGCCGCGTTCGCGCCGATGCTTAGCTTGTGCTGATGATTGGACCGGGTCGGATGACAACGCACGCGAACCGGTTTTGAAATGTTTTGTGTATTGAAGGATCATTAAAAGGGTCTGATCTATGATGACCGCGTCAAGATTCGGCGGTGCGGCAGAGCGTCACATCATCCCGGGCTTTTGTTGGCAGGCCTTTTTAGGCTTTGCCGCGCGGCGTGCCCGGTATGCCGACTCCGCAACCGACGTTGTGTGGCCCGTTCGCCCGAGCGCGGGCGACGCGGCGAGCGCCTCGTTCGCCGCAGGCCCTTGCTTGCCGTTTCCCTACTGGAGCACTACGGACACTTAAATGGCTGTTCGACGCGATCGCCTCGGGGGACATGCAAGGGACCCTCCGCCATAAAGCTGTGCTGTCCCTCGGCTGTGCTCGAAGGGGTAACGACAGCAGATGGCGTGCAACGGACTCCGTCAGCGGCCATAATACGCCTCGGTCGCCGAGAGCACGGTACCGGCCAAAGGCGGACGGGGCATGGCACCGATTCAAGGACGAGCAATGCGGCAGCATCGCCCAGAAGGATTCCGCGGCGCGGGTGACGTGCATCTTCTTCCACTGAGCAGAGAGCTCCAGAAGGTTCTATTGGACACTCAGCGGCTGTTCAGCGACGGGTCGCTCCGGCTTCGCAAAACCCAGATTGCGAAGCTGGCCGATATCCTGGTCGGGCTCGCCGAGGATCTACACAACGAGATCGGCATCTGGGACGCGTACGAACATTACAACCTCGAGTTTTTCGGCGTACGCGTGCCGTTCTCCCCGACCAGCGGAACCACGCGTCGGATCGATGCCGACCGCATCCGGCATCTGCTCTGCGTGTTGTGCCCTGACCTCAAACCCGGCCTGATCCTGTGGCCGCATCATCAGGATCTGAGCTGCCTGGCACATGCGGTGCAGGCCTACCTCGCCGACGCGTTTCAGGGCGTGCCGTAGGACTCGGGAGTCAAAGCCTTCCTTCGAACGCCCAACCACTTCGGCTGTGACGTGAAGCGCAAGCTGGTCTGGCTCGGAACCTGCTCCTACATGTTCCGGTTGTTCTTCCGCAATTATCTGGATGAGCACAATCGTGGCCGTTGGGACATCAGCCATACGGACGATTTCCTGTGCCAGGAGTGCACGCGCTGGTCCGGGCTCGGTGCGATCGACATTCTTGCTGGCGCGTTGAATCTGACCGCGGAGGACCGCCGCGACTTGCGCGGTTGGTACGAGCGCCACACCTCATTCTACCGCATTGAGGGCGTCGACCACCAGTACTTGCATGCCGTGAACGTAATCAGTGATCAACCTTATCGGATCCGTATCGATACGCCGGATCATCCCTTCAGACGCGGCCAGCTGGTGTTCGGCAGTCTGGTACCGTGGCGCGGCGAGTGGTGCTGGTCGGGCGAGCAGGAGGCGTGGGACAGCTCGGTGAACATCGACGTGGAGGGCCTGCGCGACACCATGAAAAGACAAAGCTCGCACATCCTGTGCCGCTTCTGGAAGGCGTACAAAGTCCAAGTCCGGGAACGAGCAGGCGAGTTCCACAAGGCTTCGCTGGCCTACCACGGTACGGACCTGCTCGTGTACCCCGACGGTCTGACCATGGCGGCCGATTGGCAGAAGGAGCTGCGCGCCATGTGGGACACGAAGCCGCCCGACCACATCCGGGAAGCCCTCCGCAAGCACGGTTTGAAGAAGGGTAGGCCCGACATGAAGATTCCGCCCGACCTGCTGGAGCACAAGCAGGGCATCGGCGTCTTTCTGAATCCAGAAGAAGGTAAAGAGATCATGGGTGGTTTCCAGCTGCTGGTTGAAGGGCTCAAGCGCAGAGGCCAAGACCTGACCAAACAACAGGAGGAGGCCATCCAACAGTTCATCGATTCCGATGCCATCAGCCCGGCGTTTGTCCGCCGTGTGGTTAGCGAGTACGGCTCAGATTCCGTGAAGGCTGCGTTCCGGCTCCCCGCGAATTCGCCCGGATACTGGCTGGAGTATTTGCTTCGTAGCCGAAAGGGACACTTCTACCGCAGGCGATACCCGACGGTGTCGGTGATTTGATTGGAGTACGCGATGCACGCTGAAGACCGAACCGAGGCCCTGAAGAAAGTGAAGAGGCTCACCGGGATCGCTGAAGACCTCCGGAACGGATTTGACTTTCCCATTACGCGGCTGACGGTGCTCAAAGGGCTTTGCGCTGATCCGATCGCTGCGGCAAGATTTGGGCTGCATCTCACCAAGCTGGCCAAAGCCAAGGCCAAGAAGCCATTCCGACCGTTGATCGAGCGCGCCATCAGGCAGATTCATACGCATTTCAGGAAGCCAACCCCTGCGGCGACCGAAGCATTGTAGGCCACCCTGCGGGATCTTGAAAGCTCCCAAAACGAGGTACGTCACGCCAGGTGGGCCGATGTACGGATCATCCGCTCCCGGGAGGCGCTCCTGGCCGAGTATACCCTCCGCTGCGTGGTGCGTCCCTGGGAATCTGCCCATTGGGGATACCGGCTCGCAGCGTTCTACGCGGAACGCTACGACCCTCGGTACGGAACCGGCCTGATTCCTGAGTCCGCGCCGGCGGTGGAGGACATTGCGGCGTTCTGGGACGCCTACCTCTGTGGGAGGTCGGCGCCTCGACGATTACAACGGGAAGCGCGAATACGTCGTTCGATCAACCCGTCGGTGAGCCAACAGCCGGCTCGCAGGGCGCGAGCACCAGCCTCACGCGCGTCGTCCCGATCTGTACCGCCAGCCTGAGCCGCTCCAGCGTTCGGTACCCGCGGCCTGAAGCGGCGCCCGGCGCACAGGTTAGCCGACCGGATGCCTGAAACCGCGTACGCTGTGCGCTCGCGCAACGGTTCGCTGCAGCTCGCCTCGATGTTCGCCACGGCATATCGGCCATTGACACAAGCAAAAACTCGAGAAGCGGGTCCGGATGGGGTCTATCTTTTTACGATTCTAAGCCATTCCTTCGACGGGCCTCGATATAATCGACATCACCCCGATCTCGTACGCCCAGTGCGGCTTGTATCGCCAGTTTCATCGTCTTAAATGCAATTCACCGAGCGCTTACCTTGTTCGCTGGTGTCCGTAGGAATGACCGTTAAACGAAGATTTCGGCATCGGCTGAATACTGGTACCCTACGGGGTCACCTCACTACGGGCCTGTTATACTGCTGTGGTACTGGGCGAAGTCATCGAGGTCGACCGTGCCGTTCCCGTCGAGGTCGGCGCTTTCACACGCCGGCGTGACCGGTGCCCCGCCGGTGAAGCACACTTGCAGCCGGGCAAAATCGAGCAGGTCCACCCGGCCGTCCGCGTTGATGTCCGAGGCGACTTCTCGCCTTTCGATCAACAGGAGGTTCCCATTGTTGTCGTAGGTGTACGTTAAAGAGGAGCCGTCGTCGTAGGCCACCCTGATGAGTCGGCCCACCACGTCGTAGCGGTAGATCTCCGCGGGGGCATTCGCCGCCAAGCCGAACGCCATAACGACCAACATGCTCAACGGGAAGATTGTTTTCTTAATCGGTTTCATCATTTAATACACTTTATCATCAACTGCTTTTGTTTCTCATTTCAACCAATGGTAACAATCGGGGTAAGTTCCGGGATGCACGATTCACAATCATCCTTGTCCGGCTTATCCGGATTTGTTGGGTTTTTCACAGCTTCTCTAGCGGCGGCGCGGAGGGCGCGGAGGGCGTCGTCGACGGCGCGTTTGCGGAAGGCCTTGGCGCGGGCGAGGAAGTGGTCGCTGGCGCGGACGGCGGCGACGGCGGCCTTGAAGTCGGCGAGGGCGGCCTTGAAGGCGGCAGCGGCGACGGCGGCGGCGAGGGGGTTGCGGGCGGCCTCGGCGCGGGTGAGGTTGGCGTTGGTTATTGCAAAGTTGGCCTCGGCTATTGCAACCTCGGCCTCGTCACTTGCAAGGTCGGCCTTGGCTATTGCAAGCTCGAGCTCGGCAAATGCAAGAGCGAATTCTTCTTGGCTGGGCCCACCCTGTCTCCCTGAGGGATCAACAAACCTTAATGGATTCCCCCGTGCATATTGATACGGATTCACCTCCCTGGGGCTAATTGACTTTATCGGATCACGCGAGACAAACCGGCCCGTGGAGCTGTCGTAGTATCGGGCGCGCAGGTAGTATAGGCGCGAGTCCCCTTCCTCCATGACGCCTAATTGCCCCTGCCAGGTGAAGGGGTTGTCAATACTGCTGGTGCTGCTAAGAAGCTCGCCATAGGGGGAGTAGGCATACGAGGCGATCACGGTACCGCTGGAATCGGTGAGGAAGAGTGTATTACCCATTTCGTCGTAATGGTAAAACAGGCGGCTGTTGTCACTGGCCTCGATGCTGTAAAGCAGGCCTCCGCCGGGGGTGTGGATATAGTAGCGAAGATCGGCTCCACCCACCTTCTCGATACTGACAGACGTCAACGCGAAGGCCTCGTTCCAGACAAAGTTGCGTGTAACCCCACTTTCGGTCCGGTTTAAGCGACGGCCCAAGGCATCGTAGGTAAAGCTGACGGTATTGCCGCCTTCCGTATAGCTCGTGATACGCGAGGCCAGATCCCAGACATAGGTCCGCGTGCCGTCATCCGTGAGCCGTCCCAATGCGTCGTAGGTGTAGGAATCCACCTGGGAGGCGGCATCAAAGGCTAAATTTGTTGCGGCGGTTTGGGTAACGGATAACGGCTCAGGGACATTACGGGTGGCCGCCGTAATCTGCCCCTTGGCATCCCGCGTCAGCGCGATGGTTGAAATGGGCCCTTCGGTGATGCCGGTCACCCGGGTGTCATTGTCATAGGTATAGGTGGTCGTAATACCATTCGGACGTGTGATGCCGGTCAATCGGTCCACGGCGTCATAGGTAAAGGTGGTGGTACCCCCGGCCCAGTCCGTCACCTGCGTCAGGTTGTCATTCGCGTCATAGGCATAGGTCACCGTCTTGCCGGGCGCCAGTGTCATGGAGGTGATGCGCCCGCCCGCATCCCGGCCGATGGCGATGCCGTTGCTGTTGTTGATGCGGCCATTGGCATCGTAGGTGCGTATCACATTGTCCGGGCCGCCGCTATTGGCGGCGGTCAAGCGGTCATTGGCGTCATAGGAAAAACCTAATGTTGTGCCATCGGAATAGCTGACGCCGGTCAGATTGCCGGCCGCGTCAAAGGTATTGGTCTGGCTGCCCAATGCGCCCGGATAGGTAATCACCGACGGGCGATTGCGATTGTCATAGGTCAGCGATGTGGCCTGGAGCAAGGGATCGGTACGGGAGGTCAGTCTGCCACTGGAGTCATAGGCCCTTGTCCAGCCGTTGCCGTTCGGATCGGTCAGGTTGGTCATCTGGCCCAGTGCGTTTCTTGCATAGGATGTGCTGATCGTCCCTCCGGGCAGCGTGACGCCGGAGAGCAGGCCACGGGCATCACGGCTGAATGTTGTTATGTTGCCCAGCGCATCGGTGGCCGCGGCGACCCTGCCCATCGCGTCGTAGCTTATGTTGCCGGTGTTGCCCAGTGGCGAGGTGACCTGCGTAATGCGTCCCATCTTGTCGGAGACGAAGCTGGTGGTGTTGAGCAGTGGATCGGTTCTGGATGCAATAATGCCCTCGGCATCGTAGGTGCTGGACCGGACATTGAGCAGCGGATCGGTCACCGAGGTCAGCCGGTTGTGGATGTCATATCCATAGGTGGTTACATGGCTCAACGGATCGGTCGTCGTCCCCACCCGGCCAATCTGATCATAGCTTTGGCTTGCAACACCACCCTCGGCATCAGTCACGCTCAGCAGTCGGTCATTGCCGTCATAGGCAAAGGTGACGGTGTTCAGCAACGGATCGGCAACCGAGGCCAGGTTGCCATTAAGGTCGTAGGTCAGGGTTGTTGTATTGCCATTCTCATCCGTCGTGCTCAGCGGGCGGTCTGCGTTGTCATAAGTAAACTCAACCGTGCTGCCATCCGCCGTGGTAATCAGATTGGGTCGCAGGAGCGAGTCATAGCCGTACCCTGTGAGGTTGCCGGCCGGATCGGTGGTCGATAGTCGTGTGGCATCGGTATTATAGGTGTGGGAAGTGACACCGCCGGCGACATTGGTCGTGGTCAGCGGCTGACCGTTGGCATTGTAGGTGGCGCTTGAAGTATTGCCCGCCCTGTCGGTACGCGAGGTGAGATTCCCGTTGGCGTCATGGACGAAGCTCTCGGTCGTTGCGTCGGCATGGGTTACGCCAGTGAGATCGTGCAGCTTCAGTCCGCTGCTCAGTCTTTCGGTATAGATAAAGCTTGTGGTGGTGCCATCGGCATTGGTGCGTGATGCCAGCTTGCCGCTGGGGGCGTGATAACTCATCGTTGTCACATCGCCCAGGCGGTCGATGATCGAGCTGCGCCTTCCTGTCACATCCGAGCCGATAACGATATTCTGGCCGGCATTATCCTGGCTGTTGGACAGCTCGCCTGTGGCTGTATGGGTGTGCGTACGGACATTGCCCAGCGGATCGGTAATGGTGGTGTCCGTCGCGCTGACATAGGTGAAAATCGTCTGGTTGCCGTTTGAGTCGAGCTCGCTGGAGGAACGTCTGTCGGCAAACCAGTAGCGATGCTCGAACGGCGTATTGCCTTGCGGCCGGACCATGGTGGTAAACAGTCCCCAGCCGGTGAGATTCGCGTGGGCGGTCGAGTAGTTATAGACCGTGGCATTGCCGGTCAGATCGGTGACACCGGTCAGCAAACTACCGGTATAGGTAAAGCTGACCACCCGGCCCAAACCATCATCCACACTGGTCAGGTTGTTATTGGCATCGTAGGTGAAGTTCAGGACCCGGCCCAGCCCATCGGAGACCTGAGTCAGCGGGCCATTGGCATAAGAGAGCGTATGTACGTTGCCCCTGCCGTCCGAGATGCTGGTTAACAGGCCGGAGGTGTTAAAGAGGTATTGGCGCTGGCTGCGTGGATCGAGCAGGGTGAAGATTCCGGCATTCTCGATCAGTTGATAGGCCACATCCGTCTTGCCCGCCAGATCCCACGCAAGGCCGTTCTGAACAAACTGGATCGTGCGCCCGTGATGATCCACGATATGCATCGTGGTGCCGATGATGGTCAGCTTCCAGTCAAAATTATGCCGCCAGTTGTCCCCCATATAGGCGAAGATGCCCACCTGCTTGAACCCGGAGGAGTAATAGCGGGCGAAAGAGAGCGGCATCGGGCCACCCAGATCGATGTCCGGATCATATTGGTTGTAGAGCTCTCCGGTAAATGTGTTGACCGGTTCCATGACCTTACCACTTTGCTCCTTATCCGCGGCGGTCCTGGGGGTGCCCAGAGGCGGGCTTACATTGGACCCGCAGCCAACTACGTCATCCGGTGTGTTCCCGCTGACGTTGCCCGCCAGTGTCTGAATGAGCACCTCACAAAAGATGCCGCCGCCATTACCGGGCGGCTGGGGGGCCGTATTGCCCGAAACGGAAGCGGCGATGCGGACAAACGACGAACTGGCGGTGACATAAATGCCGCCACCTCGCCCGGCGCTGTTTCCAGTGAAGCTGCCGCCGTCCACATCGGTCTTGCGTGATATGTAGAGGCCTCCTCCTTTCGCAAGAGAACTCCCATCAAACGCCGTATTCATCTCCAAAGTCACACCGGATAACTTCAGATCGCCGGCCGAAAAAATACCGGCCCCGGAACCGCTTCGCGCGCCAATCGCCACGTTCATGGTAATCTGCGTGTTCTTGATGGAAGCTAATGAGGAAAGGGGGAGATACACGCCGCCACCTGCTGCGGTCCCAGAGGCACTGAAGTTCGTTACGGTGTTACTGGTAATCTCGGAGTCAGTGATGACGGTTTTCGCTGGAACACCCTCGACGCCACCTCCGCGATTTCCGGCCGAATTGTGGCGAATCGTGCAATGCTCTATCCTCACCTGGCTGCTGCCGGTATCGCCACCAACACCGCCGCCACTTCCGGCAGTATTCCTTTCGATAGTCAGGTACTTGAGAACCACCTCTCCGGCGTTAACAGTGACGCCGCCACCATGACCACCGGCATTATTGCCACCCGTAATGGTGAATCCCTCGATGGTTGCATTGGATGCTTGAATGACCGCCCGCCCATCGTTATTAGTGATCGTTGTTGCGGCGGGATTGGTCGGCTGCGTCGAGCGCAAAGTGCGGCCAACGACATTCAGAAGGGGTTCGGAATAGGCTCCAGAGTCTCCCGGATCGACTTCGACATCCTGCTCGGCGGAATCGGGGTCGTTCAAGGCCGCGGCGATGGTAGTGAAATCACAACCGCTGGGGCAAACCGTAACCGGATCCGTTTGGCCAAAAGCAACGGGCAAGCGGAGAAGACCGGCCACAAAAAACAGGGGTAGTCGTTTACTCTTACCGGTCAAGTTCGTTTTAAGGGAATCGGTGTTCACTCTCGGCACGCTTTCCCGTAATAGTCTGGTCCGACATTTGCCAGATGGCTCTTGCCCAAGCGACCGGTCATCCATGATACCGATTCGGCCACCTTGATTCCAGCATTTCCGGGAGCGATCCAGCGCGTTTTGCCGCAGTTTTGGCCTTTCGCTGGCTCGTTTCACTGGTCCGAGGACACGGAATCGACCATCCGGGCGTTCTCCGGGCGTACCTCATCTGTCACCTGCCCTGCCCTTGAACGTTGATCGATGGCATGTTGGTGCTCATCCGGACGGAACGGGCACCGCATCCGCCAAGCTCCGTATCCTGGCAAGGATGCCCCGAAACAAGTCTCGCGGAATGGCTACCTCCGCCATCTGGAAGGTCACGTACCGTGACGCCGCACGATCTTGGCCCCTATCTTGATCAGCTTATCCCGCAGCGTGGTCAACGACCAGTGCTTCACGGACCTCGGCAGCGCCAACCGCCGCAGGAAGTTCCCGAGGTTGTACGCCAGCTGCGTCAGGACTTCGGTCTCGAACCAGCTCATCTGGCTCGTGGACGCGGCGAGGCGCTTCTTGGCCCGGCCACCGACAATCACGCGCATCGTCGGATCGACTCGAAGTCGGTCCGCGTCGTTCGTGTCTTCGTAGCCCGCCAAACGGCTGAAGACTGATTGGCGGAGCAGGGCTACGAGGTCGTGCTGAATGTTGTCGCCGGTACGGAAATCGGTTAGCTTCTCTTTCGCCATCGCGGTTAGCTGAAGTGCCTCGTCAAGGTCGCGATACGTTACCAACCCGCCGTCGCTGCTGACCTTCGCTCCGTGGAACTCCAGCTTGATCGAGCGGTCAAAACCGACCCGCAACGCCTCCCTGCGTGCTTCACCCATCAGATTCTCCAGATCCTGACCACTGTAACCGCGAAAACCTCTTGTTTTGTGGGCTCAAGTCAGTCCGCATCATACCACGGCAGTCAACTGATCTGGGAGATGCGGGTATAACAGTGTTATATTCGCGCCTGTTCGCTCAAATCCCTCAGCCTTTTCCACTTTCGTGGAGCTCCGTAATTGCCAACCGGCCACAGACCGATCCGGTCCTGGATGGTTCCTGCCAACGCCGGGTCATGCGAAGCTGCGGCAGCGCGATTCTCAAAGCTTATGCCCCGTGGGTGCCAACTGTCGGCACGGACATCTTCGTCACGGCGAGCTCCTCGGGAGGAAGGCTTCGTGGGCCCGGCATCGGGCCGAAAGTAGATAGTGTGCAGTATGAGCTTGCGCGTGCTCGCTGAGGCCCGACCGTGCGCCCTCTCGGCCCACTGCGCGATCGTGCATGCTCTAGGCATGCCATGTTTTGCTTGCTCCCAGCTCCGATGGCGGCTTAGAGAGAGTAGCGCGCATGAGGAGATCGGCCTACCGACGAGGCCATGCCCAGAGAGTGAGAGTGCGACGCAAGTGGAAAAGGCGGCGCCCGATCGTCTTTTCATCACATCATCTCGACTTGCGCCGCACTGCTTTCCCCGGGGTATATGAGGCATTGGCGAAAGTGGAAACCAAAAAGTCCGAACTTACGCTCGATCCTATGTTTCGATCAACGTCGTTCCCTTCATCGACGATACACTGTATAACACTGTTATATTATCATTCCACTACCCTACCCCCCGGCATGTTCCACTTTCGTGGACCCCCCTCTCTCCGAGGGTCAGGAAGCTCCGGAACCGAAGGAATTCGCCACCCCCGGCCGCCGGTGCAGGCTTTCCACCCTCCGTCCAGCGCAACCTTTATTAACCATCAAGACCAAATACATCAAGTAGCTTGGGTCCGTCAGGTGCGCGCGGACCCAAGACCACTGATCATTATGGCCGAACCGAGACGATTCTTCGCTAAGATCGGGAAGACGCCCAGCCTGTTCAAAAATCGCGAAGCCCTGACCGAGGAGTTCCTTCCCCAGAACCTGCCCTATCGCGACCGCGAAGGCGATGCCATCGCCCGAATCCTCGCCCCCTCACTTTGGAAACAGAAGCCCAGCAACGCCCTGATCTACGGCAACCCGGGCACGGGCAAGACCGCGGTCACGCGCCTGGTCCTTTGCCAGCTTCAAGACGAAGCCGACCGGCTCCACGTGCCGCTGAAAGTCCTCTACGTCAACTGCAACATCAAGGGCATCGCCGACACGGAATACCGGGCGGTCCGGGAGTTCGTTCACGCCCTGGGAGGGACCCTGCCGCATCGCGGGCTGTCCAAAACCGAAGCCTACGAGCTGTTCTTCGACCTGCTGAATCAACGGAGGCAACACATCATCGTCGTTTTCGACGAGATCGACCGGCTGATGCGCCACTCCGGCACGGACTTCCTCTACACCTTTACCCGCATCGCATTGCGGCGGGCCACCGTCTCCCTGGTGGGCATCACCAACAACACCACGGTGATGAACTACGTTGACGGCCGCATCCGTAGCAGCCTGTCGCAGCAACAGGTGGTTTTTTCGCCCTACAACGCCACCCAGCTGGCCACGATTCTCTCGCAGCGCATGGAACTGGCCTTCCAGCCGGGGGTCGTTGAGCCTGCGGCCATCAACAAGTGCGCGGCCCTGGGCGCTCAGGAACACGGCGATGCCCGTCGGTCGCTTAACCTGCTCCGCGTAGCGGCCGAGACCGCTCACCTGGAAGGCGCCCCTTCGGTAGCCGTGCAACACGTAGACAGGGCGGACGAAATCATCAGTGAGCACACCGTTTTGCAGCTCATCCGCAGCCAGCCGCGGCAACATACGGCACTGCTGCACTGCATCCTTTCGCTCTGTGATGTTGAAAAACGCGTGCAGACGGGTGAGGTCTATACCCATTATGCCAAGTTGGTATCCGAGCTGGGCCTGCGATGCCTGACGCCCGAGCGCGTCTCGAACATCCTCGCGGATTTGGACACCATCGGCTTGATCCACTCGCACGTCGTGTCGCGCGGGCGGTTCGGGCGCAGCCGTGAGATCTCGGTAATCCTGCCGGAAGCGGTACGTAAGCTGGCGGCCGAGGAGATCAAGACCATCCTGAACCTGTAATCCTCCTCTTCTCCCCCGGACATCGCCCCCCTCATCGCCTCCGTGCACCGGGGTTTTCATCCTACCGGACGACCCTCAAAGTCGTCCCCACCGGTATGCTGTGTCCGAATGGCACGCTCTGGGACGCGCTGCGGCTGGTGGCCGACCAACCCCGCCGGAGCATTAGCCCGCTCGTTCCGCTCACCGATGACGCCGTTCGAAGGCGACCTCATGCGGCACGTACTGTCCGACCGCCCCGGCCAGGGGGCCGCGCAGCTACGCGCAATAAACCGGCGGAGTTGAGCTTGACCAAATACTTGGAGAACGTCCGCCTCGCGACCGGTTCGATCCCTTCCTTGCGGCAATGAGCAACGTACAGCTCTCGCAACCGTATCGTGCCGACCGGCCCGTGGCGCGTGACGAGCTCTCGGATGATCCGTTCGTGTTCGGATAGCTGGATGGAGCGCGCCTCTTCTTGAATGTGGTTCCACTGCCGAAGCTGGGTCGCGAGCCAGCGAACGTCCAACCGGCGTTGCCCGGCTTCTTCCGCCGCAACCGCTGCTTGCAAGAGCTTCCGTATGGCGACCCGCGCATCGCCTCCCGACGCAGCGGCAATTCTCTTAAGAACAGCCGACGACCACGAGTGGGGCATCAACCCGTGGTGTGCACGGTCTGCCAGGATCTTCACAAGCTCAGCCGTGGTATACGGTTTCAACTCGATCACGACTGGGCTCAGGCGAGACCGCACTCGCTCCTCCAGCAGGACCAGCGCCCGCATACTGTCGGCAACACAGACCAAACCCGCTTTCGGCAAACTCAGAAGTCCGTAGATGATTTCGTCGCGGGCCGCCGGCAGCGTCCGGTCGATGTCGTCCAGGACGATCATCGTCGCCTGCCCTCCGAGCGCCTGGCGGATCCGGTCGAACTTGACGTTCGCATCCTGGGCCTCGGCGCTGAGGATTTTGAGCTGATCAATGATGGCCTGCAGAACGTTGTAGAGGCTCCGGCGCTGCCAGCAGTTGACGTAGACGCCCGCACGTGGAGGCGCGGCTGGACCGACCCGCTCCAAAGCCGCATGCGCGAGAAGGCTCTTCCCAGATCCGGGGGGGCCGCAAAGCCATGCGTTGAGCGGACGCTCGCCGTGTCGCATCGGTTGTAAACAGCCTGTTAGCGTTGCAAGCTCCGCTTCCCGTCCGACCAGCCTGCTAGGGGTGCTCTCCGGGCTAAGCGAATCTGCATCAACGATGATGCGCTGTTTGCCTGCTTCAATGTCCCATCTCATACCCACCAATTCCTTGACCCTTGCCTTTGACGATTCACCACGATGCGATAGTGATTGGCAGTAAGTTTTATAAAGCCATCGGTCAGTGCCTACTGTGCAGTGGTGAAGTCACGAGCAGACTGAGGGCTCCACTCGGCACTCCCGGCCCAGTACGCGCGATGGCCTTATCAAACATCATGTCAAGATTGCCTCATGGCTAACAGCTCGCCGCTCCGCGGTCTGGTTTGGGAATGGAAGCAGTACCTTCAAGAACGCGGGCATCAGACGCGGGCATCCCGCAATCCCGACGTCCTGCTGTCGCGCAACGGGCGTGGCCTCCGCTACCGCTGGATTTTTCTCTATTCCCCAGACCCGACCAGATCCTTGACGGCGATCGAACACGAGCAAATCCGTCGTGAGCTTCGCCGCAGTGCAAAGATGGGTCAGCAGGCCTATGTGGTGGTCAAATTCGACCTGCCGGTTTGCAAGGTCGTGGCGGTCCCGGCGGCCCGGGCGGCCAAAACCCGCCGGCTACGATCGGACCGAGGCGGGATTCCATGGGACTGGTAGCCTTTATGTGCTCGAACACTTTTGCAGGTGCGCATGGTCAGGGAAGAAGCGAACGCTAAAGGGAAGAAGGATTCTCATAGCCTTGACCCGGTCAATAACAACAAACAATCTTCCCCTGGCGACCAGAACATGTCCGTTACCGGCATCCTTGATGAGCGGATCGCGAATCTCCGCGATGCCATCCACGAGATCGACGAGGCCCTGGCAGGACGGAAGGAACTCAACCGAGACTTCCTTGAGCAGATCAAGCAAGAGTACGAGGAGGCCAAGCGATTTTTGAAGACCCTCAACCCGCCCTGGTCCACCGGCTTCTACCCGCAAATCGAGTTCCTGCGGCTCAGCCTGCACAAGAGTTTGGCCAGCCGGGCCAAGGAACGCCGTTCCGAAGAGCTGAAGTACTGGGAGAACAAGGTCAACCTGGCCAAGGAGCGGCGCAAGTTCCTCGACGAGTATAAGGCGTTGATTGCAACGCGGAGGAGGTTGCAGGGGATATGAACATCGAAGAAGTCTTTCGCAAACTGCGGCCGGTCATGGGCTCGCAGCTCGATGCCCTCTGGCAGGAGTACTTGGTCTCCGACACGACGATCCGCCAGACCATCGAACGAACGCTACGCGTCACGCTGGCCCAGCGGTTGTCGGAAACATTTGAAAGCGAGCACGTCCTTCTCAAGCCGCCGCCACAGGACTTGGCCGCCGGCGAATATCCGGTCGGTCTCATCCACTACGGTAAGGATCGCTTCTATCCATTCGGCCTTCGGGAGGACGAATTCATCCAGCACCTCGGCATCTTCGGCCGTTCCGGAAGTGGCAAGACCAACCTGGCCTATCTGCTGCTACAAGACCTTGTCAAGGCCGACAAACCGTTCCTCGTGTTCGATTGGAAACGAAACTACCGCGACCTGATCGCGAAACCCGAGTTCTCCGACCTCTTGATCTTCACCGTGGGCCGCGATGTGGCACCGTTTCGATTCAATCCGCTGGTCCCGCCACCAGGCACACCAGCGACCGTCTGGCTCAAGAAGCTCATCGAGATCATGTGCCACGCCTACTTCCTGGGCGAGGGCGTAACCGTCCTGCTCATGCGGGCCATCGATCATCTTTACCGAGAGGCCGGTCTTTACAACGAGAAGCCAAAGGGCCATCCAACCATGGCGAATGTTCGCGATTACCTTCTGGCCTACAAGGCCAAAGGCCGCGAGGCTAGCTGGATGGAATCCGCCCTGCGGGCGGTGGAAGTCCTCTGTTTCGGCGAGATGGGAAGAGTTCTGAACGAAGCCCCGTTCTTCGACATAGCACGGCTCCTCGACCGCCGTGTGAGTCTCGAACTCGACGCCCTGACCAACGCTGACAAGACTTTCCTGATCGAGTCCCTGTTCCTTTGGATTCACCACTACCGGTTGGGCCAACCGCAGCGTGAGGACTTTAAGCACGCGATCATTATCGAGGAGGCGCATCACATCCTGCTCCGCAAGAAGCAGGAGGTCACCGGCGAAGAGACGGTCACGGACGT
>JAZGDL010000207.1:0-2142 GCA_036477795.1 Phycisphaerae bacterium | reverse complement strand
GCCTTCGCGAGGGCCGTGGGCGGCACCGCCTCGATCACCACCCGCGTCGGATCCTCGTCGCCCGCCACACTGGGATCGGCCTGACCGTTGATGTTGGGATCGTCACTATCGGCCAGCTTGATAGTGCCGAGCAGGTCTGCCTGGTTGGTGACCACAGTGCCGTCGAGCAGGGCCGAGTTCAGAGTGATGTCGAACTGGACCTGGATCTCGCTGAACGCCGGGAGGCTCAGGTTGCGGATGTCGAGAATGCCGGCTCCGTTCGTGCCGCCATTGGGGTTGGTGTTGGAGGTGTCGGCGCCGGCCGGGATGCTGCCCGCAACAAGCGTTAGAGAGCCGGGTACGAATACTGCCAGAGCATTGAGCTCACCCAGATCGTCGAAGAAGGTTAAATTATTCAGCGGGCCATCGGTGGTCTGCAGGCGCAACGTGTAGCGCAGCGTGTCACCCGGAGCGGCCGTCGCGGTCGGGCTAACGCCGCTAGTGAGATTCGCGACGGTCTTCTCGAAGAAGTAGCCGAACAGCGCCACGGTGACCGTATGTGCGTCCTCGTGATCGAGCACGCCGACGGTGCCGTCGGTCAGCGTACGCGTGAAGGTCACGCGATTGGTATTGCTGCTGTCGCCGTTGAACCATTCGATCGCCCCGACGACATTGGTCAGCGTGGCACCGTCCTGGCTGTCGGCGTCGAGCTGGGTCCGGTAATTGATAATCAGGCGCTCGCCCGGGCCGATCGCGGCCGCAGCCGTGAGCATGGTCAGCGTGAGCTCGCAGGTGGGTGTACCGACATAGCTGAGCGAAAAGTCGGTCCCCGGGACCAGCGGGCCCTTGCCCGGCACCGGGGTGACACCATCGGCCGCGAATACCTGGGCGCTCAGCACCTGGGGCGTGATATTGCACATGCCGCCCGTGGCGCCGTCGGGGAGCCGGTCGAGGATCGTGACGTCCCGGGCTTCGCTAAGCCCGATATTCTGGACGTCGATGCCGAAGTCTCCCCACTCGCCGAGGTTGAGCGTCCGCCCCAACGTCGCCGGGCCCGTCTTCGTGACCACGAGCTCCGGCGCGGCGATCGTCATGGGCGGCGAGATACCCCATTCGCCCGGGAGCGGCTCGTAGAACACGCCATCGATGAGTCTGCCGAAGTCCCACGTGGCGGTGTTGATGAATTGCGTCCCTGGCGCGTTCGCCGGCGTGTTATCGAGCACGACCGTGATCTCGAGCACGATCTGCTCTCCGGCCGGGATGATGGGGAAGTTGTCGAAGGTCAGCGCACCGCCGACGTTGGAGAAGGTATGCGGAACCGGAGCGCCACTACCCAGCCAGTAGGCGACGTGGCTCAGATAGGTGAGATCCACGCCCGTCGCGTTGAGATCGTCCCAGAGAGTGGCGCTATGCAAGTCGTTGACCGACCCACTGGTGTTGATGACGGTGCTCGTAGCCGGGTCAAACAGGACCGGCATCGTGAGCGTGTAAGTGAAAGGCACGCCGATAGCGGCCGTGCTCTGGCCGGCGGGGTTCTGCTTGTCAATTTTCTCTACGGGAATTAAGAGGTTCTGACAGCCTTCCTGGATCGACGTTGACGAGCCGTTGGTAAACCAGATCTTGTGCTCAAGAACGCTGTTACACGACATTTGCCCGGTGTGCACAACGTTGTCGAAGACGATGAGCCATCTTTCGTTGGTCTGGCCGGGTTGTGTAAAAAAGCTGAAGTTGGTCCCCAGCGGGTTGGACGCCGGGAAGTTTCTGATCGTGCAATTCCTGTCGACCTGCAGCTGGGAAGGAGCAACGTCGCCGGCAAATCCGTCGATCACGCCGTTGGGGTATGCGGAGCAGTCCTCCGCCTGCGCCGGCATTGCGGTCAGCGCCAACAATGCGATTGCGATCAGCGAGGCAGACCGCCGCACAAATTCGAATTGTGTGGTCGCCGGGCCTGTTCCGCCGAGCGCTCGCGGGGCTTTGTTGAGTTGGGCCATGGTCAGTCGCTAACTATCCGTGTGCGCAACACTCACCAACGCGGATGACCCGATCTGTGATCGAAATTCGGGCGGTCCCGCTACCGTAGAGCCTGCTTGCCCTTTAGGCCGGTGACTTTGCGTCGCCACCTTTCGGTGGCTTTGCCTTTGTCTGAATCGAAACGGAACTATG
>JAZGDL010000206.1:0-3064 GCA_036477795.1 Phycisphaerae bacterium | reverse complement strand
ACGGTCAATACGGCGGCCGCCAACCCAATGGACCCGTGGAATGCTTCCTGCACCACCTCATAGACATATAGGGCGATCAGCCACGCCACCACGAACATGACCAATCCCCTGGCCCGATCAACTTTGTTGTGCGTCATAATTGATCTCCTGCGGCGTTCGTCCACCGGTGTGCTCGATCCCGGCAGCGGGCAGCGTCGGCATCGTCCGGCGGTCCGCGGCTAAGGTATGCCCGGTCCGTTGGGCTGTCGAATTCTTTCGCATTCTCGACGGCGTGGTTGGCGCGAGGTAGGGCAGGTCGTTGACCTGCCTTCACCATCTGGGTTGAAGTGAACGTCATCCCGGTGTCAGGGCGACGGTGAAGGCAGGTGAATCACCTGCCCTTCGCGACTGGTGCAAGGAAATGCCGTCTGGGGGCCAATTCGCTAGCCGTACGTTGTTCGGCGGCTTTCAGGCCAGACCGGTCCATCGACGAACGTCTTGTCCAGGGTGATCACCCCTACAATTTCTTTTGCCCCCCCTTGAACTCTGAAGGCGCAAGTAGTAGTATGGCTTCGATCAGATTCAGGCATCAGTCGAGGCGGGTGCGCCGGGTGCGTGAGGAGCTTGACGTCCGACATCTCAGACCGTCAAGCATGGGCCGGAGCCTGCTGCACACCACCGGAACTGATAGCCGTGCGAAAGCATAGAGAATATGTGCGGAAGGTGGCCGGCGGCTGACTACCATCTGGGCTTTCCCGACCGGTTAAGAATTGTTTGCGTGCTGAGGGTCACGGTGATGCATGTCACGGTGGCACCAGGCTCGACCGATCGGCAGATCAGGTTGCTTGCTGCTTGCCTGGAATGGAACGTAAAGGAGGAACTGGGATGATTCGACGAAAGCAATTGATTGTGCTCCTAATTGGCGTGTGCTTGTTAGGGGTTTTGGCGGGGCTTAACGGCGCTGGGGGGGCCGACCAACCGAAAACAGCTGCCGTATCCGGGGCAATTGCAACGGTCAAGCCGGTATCCCCGAAGCAGGTGGCGTTTGACACGGATGCGCTACGCGCAAAATTCGGTGAATATGTTCAGCCGTTGGGGCGCAAGGGCGCCAAGCAGGTGTCGTCGACGGAGTCCCCGGTTATCGACAAGGCGACAGTCTTCCACAAGTTCTGCGCCGAGGATCTCACCTCGCCAAGAGAGGGTAAACGATCAGCAAAGTACGAACATTGGGCTGTGCTTGCGTCACCGGCGCGAACGGGCGACCGCCGCAAGGTCCATGTTCGGCAATCGCGCCCGACCCTCGTCCCGGCGGAGGAGGTGGAGATCGACACGCCGGCCCTGCATGCCAAGTTCTCCGAGGAGGTCAGCCAGCTCGGCCTCGGAGCGATCGGCGATGTCGTAATCAGTCCAGTTAACGAAACCCTTGTGAGAGCTTCGCTGCTTGCCGTTGGGCTCGTCTCGGATTTGTCCGGGGCCTTGGTTCGACGCCAAGATGTGTTCTACATAGGCGAGGAAGTGCTGGGAACGGCGCCCATCGTGACGATGGACTTTTTACTGGAACGGGACGGAAACCAGCTCAAACTCGAAACCGTACTACATTTCCATGACGCCATCGATCGCATGGCTCGCGCCCCTACTGGCATCGCGGGAACGGTGATCGAATACTCTGCGGTCGCGAGCTTTGGCGACTTCGATGCACTCCTCAAGGATCTCGCCGCTAGGAGAGACTCGGGCAACGGCGCTGATCTCGACGTCTCAGAGTGGCAGGCGCGCTGGGTCACAGACTTCGTTGCACGGGTTAAGGTGACCAATGGACAAGGTCGCAGCATGACCTACGCGGCTGCTGAGATGACCCTGGGCGAGGCGATGAGTCAACTCGGTGGTGGGTGTCCTAGTTGCTACTCAGATTGCTTCGCACAATTCGAGTGCGGGGTTGGTATTGCGCAAATACCTTGCTTACTTATCGCGCTGCTTCCCTGTACGATCCCGTGCGCCTTGGGTCCGAATCCCGCCTGCCTTACCTGTGTGGGCTTGGCCCTGCTGGCCTGCGGGATTCCGTGCACTGTTCAGGATCTAGCCGTATGTCTGGTATCATGTCTCCTTTCCGGCGACCCGGGTGAGGTTCCGGACTGCTGCGGTAATTGCGCGCCGGCTCGTTGGGTGGGTGACAACTCCTGCGATGACGGTTCCTTCACGCATAACGGTGTGCCGATCTACTTAAATTGCGGCGCGTTTGACTGCGACGCCGGGGACTGTCCCTCGAGTAACTGTGGTGGTTGCCCCCCCTCCGAAGTATGTTGCTGTCCCGATCTGACGTGCTTCGAAGGGGTCTCTGCAGGAGAGTGTTCCGCCGCCCAGTGCGTGCCTCGCGGGGAGGGAACGTGTGCGTCGGTCGGATGCCCCTGTGATGGTCAAGCAGGGTGCGTCTGGTGCTGGAAAGGGACCGAGTTCGAGAACAACTGCCCGGACGGGTGGTGTGGGGATGGAGAATGTGATTGCGGGTGCCAGTTCTGCGACAGCGACTGCCCAGGTTGCCCCCCTTCTTGTGGTGACGGCGACGCCTGCTGCGGACCACACGTGCCAAGCGCGGAGTGTCTAGACTTACCACGCGAGCAGTGTCTCACCGCTGGCGGGGCCCCCGCCGCGGGGCCGTGTCCAGACGACTGCCCGTTGTGCGATGCGCCGTGCGTCTGGTGCTGGGTCAGGACGGCGGCGGAGAACAACTGTCCTGAGGAATGGTGCGGGGACGGCGAATGTGATTGCGGGTGCCAGTTCAGCGACACCGATTGTCCAGGAGGAACGTGCAACGGCGACGCCTGCTGCGGACCGCACGTGGCAAGCGCGGAGTGTCTAGCCTTACCACCCGACCAGTGTCTCGCCGCTGGTGGGGCGCCCACAGCGGGGCCGTGTCCAGACGACTGCCCGTTGTGCGATGCACCGTGTGTCTGGTGCTGGACCGGCACGACGGCGGAGAACAACTGTCCTGAGGAATGGTGCGGGGACGGCGAATGTGATTGCGGCTGCCAGTTCAGCGACATCGATTGTCTAGGAGCAGGATCGTGCCGCGAGGTCTGCTGCGGTCCGC
>JAZGDL010000205.1:0-17121 GCA_036477795.1 Phycisphaerae bacterium | reverse complement strand
CTGTTGGGCAGCGCCTTCTTGACCGTGACCACCACGATGTCCCCGATGTTGGCAGTCCTCAACGTCCTTCTGCCATGGCCCGACGTGCTGCCTCCCAACACACTGATCACCATCGCCACCTTGGCTCCGGTATTGTCCGCCACGTCGACCCTGGTTTGCATCTGTATCATGACTGTCTCGTACTCACTACGACCGCCGCCGGGCCACCCGGCTTGTCCAACGGGTGCTATGCCCGCTGCACAACGCGCACCAACCGCCAGCTCTTGCTCTTTGAAATCGGTCGACACTCCATGATTTCCACGCGATCGCCGTCCTGGGCTTCGTTCTGCGGGTCGTGCACTTGAAACGTCTGGCGCCGACTCATGTATTTCCCATACTTGCGGTGTTTGACCGAGAAGGTGCACACCACCTTGATGGTCTTGTCGGCCTTGCTCGCTGCCACCACGCCGACGCGTAACTTACGCGGGCGGCGTCGGGTCGCGGCCCTGCCGCTATCTGGATTCGCTACTGCCGTGGACATTCAATACCCGCCTTAGCCAGCCTCAACCACCGGATCAACTGCGCGCCTCCCGGGCACTAATGGCCTCGAGATGGCACTGCTGCTGCTCGATGCCCGTTTCGCCTCGTTCCAATAACAGGGTCAGTACCCGGGCAATGTCGCGCTTAGCGTATCTCAACTGATTGGAGTTCTGCAGCTTCTCAGTGACCGCTTGGGCCCGCAGGTCAAAGTGATGCCGGCGCAAACGCTCCAGCTCACCGTGCAACTCCTCGCTGTTCATCTCGCGAAATTCGCCGATCTTCACTGCCCTTGCCCTCGACTCTACAAAACCGTGGACCCTACAACCCGTGCCGCCGAATCACAAAGCGGCAGCGATAGGGCATCTTGGAAGCCACGCGAACCATGGCCTGCCGGGCGGCCTCCACGTCAACACCGCCGATCTCAAAGAGCATGGTGCCTTCGCGCACCCGCGCCACCCAATGGGCCGGGTCGCCCTTGCCCTTACCCATACGCGTCTCCAACGGCTTGGCGGAAACGGGCTTGTCCGGAAAAACCCGTACGTACACCCGTCCCTCGCGATGCATGTAGTGCGTGGCTGCCACTCGGCCGGCCTCGATCTGCCGGGCGGTGACCCAGCCGCTGCCCAGCGACTGCAACCCATACTCGCCGAAGGCAACGGTATTGCCCCGCGTGGCCTTCTGACGGATCTTGCCCCGCTGTGATTTGCGAAACTTGACCCGCTTGGGCATCATGGCCATCAAACCGTCTCCTACCGATCAACCCGTGGGTTGTTCACCGTGGCAGCGCTGTCATACCAGTGTGCTGTCATACCAGTGTTCCGTCACCGTTCGATTGGTGCTGGTGCGAGAATCCTTTCTCGCACCCACCCGCTGCGGGAATCCCTTCCCGTGGGCCGCCAGGAAGGGGGACCGAGAAAGGATTCTCGGTCCAGCGTCAACCCACAATTCGAACGTTGACACGGCACTAGCCCCGCTTGAAGCGCCGGCCGCCTGCTCGCGTTCCGCTGCCGCCGGTGCCCTCTTTGCCTTCAACTTCTTCGCCGTAACGACCCAAGTACAACCATACCTTCACGCCGATCGTACCCGTCTTGGTGACCGCTCTGGTGAACCCGTACTGAACGTTGGCCTGCAACGTATGCAGCGGGATGGAACCGCGAATCTGCGTCTCCTTCCGGGCCATCTCCGCTCCACCGAGCCGCCCGCTGAGCTTGATCTTGATGCCCTTGGCGCCGGCGCTCATGGTCGCCTCGCAACGCTGCTTGATCACCCTACGGAAACTACCCCGCTTCTTGAGCTGTTCCGCGATCCCTTCAGACACCAACTGGGCATTGAGATCCGGGAACTTGATCTCCATGATGTTGACGCTCACCTTGCGGTCGATGAGATCCTCCAGATTCTCCTTGAGCTTGTCGACCTCCGCCCCTTTGGCCCCGATGACCAGGCCCGGGCGCGCGGTGTGCAACAGTACCTTCACTTCGCTGCTGGTGCGTTCGATGTCCGTTCGGGCCACCGCGGCGTAGGGCGGCTGTCGATTCAACTGCCGCTCCACGAACTCGCGGATGCGGTTGTCTTCCGTGAGAAACTCGCCGTAGGCCGCCTTGGGGGCGTACCAGCGCGAGGACCATCCCTCGGTGATACCCACCCGGAAACCATGCGGATGAACTTTCTGTCCCACGTAACACGCTCCAGAATCTTGGCGTCCCGCACCGCTGCGCTACCCACGCAGTCGCCGCCGAACACGAATCACCGCTCCTGGCGGTCTACCTCTCGGCAACCTCTACGATCAGATGGCTGGTCCGCTTCTGTATCGGGTGGGCCCGGCCGCGATCCTTGGGCCGCCATCGCTTCATGATCGGCCCGCCATCCGCACGTGCTCCACAAACGTAGAGACGGGCCATTTCCGCCTCCTTCTCATTAGCGTTGGCCATCGCCGACTTCAGAACGTCGGTGATCAGGACCGCCGCCCGCCGCGGGTTAAAGCTCAAAGCATCCAGCGCCTGCTGGCAGCCCAGCCCGCGGATCAGATCGAGCACCGCGCGGGCCTTTCGCGGGGCAATCCTCGCGAAACGATGCTTGGCGACCCAGGTCGGCCTTGTTGTCAGCACATCCGCCACAATTCACCTCGCAGGCCCCCCGAGCGGGGGGACGCGCCCAATCAACTACCTCTTGCCGCCCGAGTGCCCCTTGAACGTGCGGGTGGGAGAGAACTCGCCCAACTTGTGACCGACCATCTCCTCAGTCACATACACCGCCAGGAACCTCATGCCGTTGTGAATCTCAAACTTATGTCCTACGAATTCGGGAACGATGGTACACCGCCGGCACCAGGTGCGTATCGGAGCGGACATCCCGCTTTCCTTGGCCAACATGACCTTGCGGAAAAGCTTCGCGTCGACAAACGGGCCTTTTTTCTGTGAACGAGTCATCTTCGCTGCCGGCACCGCCGGCCCTTGCTCCGACCATCAAGACCGGGGTTCGAACGTCTGGCGTTCGCCTCCGGCCCCACCGGGTCCGTCATTTCTTGGGCAGGGTCAACTGCCCGTATCGCTTGCTCTTCCTCCGGCGCAGGATTCGCCGGTTGGAAACTTTTCTCGGGTTTCGAGTGTGTCCGCCTTTGGCCATCAAGCCGGACGCGCTGCACGGGTGCCGGCCTCCCCCACTCCTGCCCTCACCGCCGCCCAGAGGATGGGCCACCGGATTCATGGCCGTACCGCGAACACGCGGGCGACGCCCCATGTGCCGCTTCGTTCCCGCCTTGCCGATGCGACGGTTCTGGTGATCGGTGTTGCCGATCTGCCCTATGGTGGCGCGACACTCCACGCGTATCTGACGCATTTCACCCGACGGCATGACCAGGGTAGCCCATTCGCTCTCTCGCGCCAGCAGGCGCGCTGAAGCGCCGGCACTGCGAACCAGTTTACCGCCCTGGCCGGGGTTCATCTCGATGTTGTGAACGTCCATCCCCACGGGGATGTTCTTCAGCGGCATGGCGTTGCCCGTTTTGGGCTCCACGCCGGGGCCGCTTTCCAGCTTCTCGCCTACAGTCACGCCGTCCGGAGCCAGGATGTATCGCTTCTCACCATCCTTATACCGCAGCAGGGCGATGTGGCAGGAACGGTTGGGGTCATATTCTATCGACTCCACGCTGGCCGCTGACCCGTCCTTGCTGCGCTTGAAGTCAATCCTGCGGTAGAGCTTGCGGGCCCCACCGCCGCGGTGCCAAGCGGTGATCTTGCCATGATGGTTCCGGCCGCCTTTGCGGGCGATGCGCTCCAAAAGCGACCGCTCCGGACGCTTGCGCCGGTCGGAAATCTCCGAGAAATCGCTGACCGTCGCGTTACGCCGGCCCGGGGATGTCGGCTTGCGCCGCCTGATGCCCATGAAAGATCACCTCTGCTCCGCTAAATCAGAAAAGATCAATATGGCTGTTGGCGTCCAGACACACCACAGCCTTCTTCCACGCTCGTGTACTGCCCCGGCTAAAACGCACCCGACGGGACTTGCCCATCCGATTCGCCGTTCGCACCGCCAATACCTTGACGTTATAGATCTTCTCAATCGCCTCCTTGATCATCGGCTTGGAGGCGTCTGGATGGACTTCAAAGGCAAACGAACCGCTGCGCGCCGGCTTGTTCTTGGTAGCCGGAAACGATAGAGACGCCTGATGCGTGCCCTTCTCCGTCACCAGTGGTCGCCTGACTATGTGGTAAATGTCCATCTGGAAAACTCGTCCTGCAATCGCCCGCAGGCAACTACTGCTCCGTCACAGTTCGATTGCAAGCCCACGGATTCGAATCCGTGGGTTTCGCAGTGACTTTGTCGTTTGGCCAACGCCCCACTAGTCTTCCTCCTGCGGCGCCGCACCAGGCCCGTCCGGACTACGGCTCAACGCTTCAAACGCGCTCCGAGTCAGGATCAACTTCTTGCGACGCAGCACGTCGTAGGCGCTCACCTGACTCAACGGGCGAATCTCCGTCTTGGGGATGTTTCGCCCGGACCGGTACACGACGTCGTCGTAATCCGCCAACGCTACCACACAGCCCCGCTGGGCGCCCAGCGCCTCGAGCAGCAAGACAAAGCGCCTGGTGCTGGGCGAATCAAAAGAAAAATCCTCGACCACCGCCACATCGTTACACTGGGCTTTGGCGAGGATGGCGTTGTTGCGGGCCAGGCGACGCATTTTCCTGTTCAGGCCCTGTTTGAAGACCTGATCGCCCTTGGCAAAAGCCACTCCGCCGCCACGACGAATGTTGGTCCGGCGGGTACCCACGCGGGCGTTGCCGGTGCCTTTCTGACGACGGAGCTTACGGGTCGACCCCACCACCATACCGCGGCTACGCGTAGCGCTGGTGTTCTGCCGGCCGTTGGCCTGATAGGCCACGATGGCCTGCTTGAGCAGCTTGGGACGAACCCGACCCCCGAGAATCTTCGGATCGATCTGCACGTCACCGGCCGGTGTGCCCTGGGAGTCATATAGTGGAATACTCAGCATCAATCGCTAGCTCGCCGTCTTGGATTTCCGCACACAAACCACACCACCGGCAGGGCCGGGAATACTACCTTCAATCAGAAGAAGGTTGTGGTCGCGATCGATACCCTTTAGCTTCATGTTCCGTTGAGTGATCCGCTTGTTGCCCCACTGGCCGGGCATTTTCTTGCCCTTCTTGACCCCTCGGCCCAGACCTATGTTCGCGTGGCCGCCGATACTGCCCCCCGAACGATGCTTGCGCTCCACACCGTGCGACGCCTCCAGCCCTCCGAACCCATGCCGCCGCATCACGCCGGAGAACCCTCGACCCTTCGATGTGCCGACCACGTCGACATAAGCGACCTTAGCTTCTTCGAACATGGAAACGGTCAGCACGTCGCCCAAACCAACGTCGGGAACATCTGCCAGACGAATCTCCCGGGCATAGCGCTTGGGGCCGGTACCCGCGTTGGCGGCGTGCCCGATGAGCGGTCTGCTGGATCGGTGCGGCTTGGCGTCCATGAATCCCATCTGCACCGCGTGGTACCCGTCACGTTCCTGAGTGCGGATCTGCAACACCGTGCATGGACCCGCCTGCACCACTGTCACCGGCGTGACCATGCCCTTATCGTCCCGCAAACGGGTCATACCGATCTTGGTCCCAATCAATGCCGGAATCATGGACACACCCAATCGCCGCTCGCTTCACCGCTCCGCCGTTGCGGCAGCCGGCCGCGAGTATCATATCCCAAGAAACGCAGTCCACAAAAAAGGGTAAGGCCCGGACGAAGACCGACACAACACCGCTTCGCCGGTGCCATGCACTACGCCTTGATTTTCACGAACACACCGGCCGGAACGACAAGCCGGTTGAGCGCCTCGATCGTCCGAGCCGTCGGTTCATAGATGTCAATAAGCCGTTTGTGAGTTCGGATTTCGAACTGCTCACGGGATTTCTTGTCAATGTGCGGCGAACGCAAAACCGTATACCGCTCAATGCGTGTGGGTAGTGGTATAGGCCCCCGCACCCGCGCACTGGTCCGCCGGGCATGCTCCACGATCTCCTTCGCCGAGGCTTCGATGGCACCCGAATCGTACGACTCCATCCGAATTCTAATTCGCTCACCCATGGACACAACCCACCTACCACGCACTCACAGTGCGTTCTAATTTATAAAAAACCACTATAAGCTCGGGCGAGGATAGCCGATCCAGGACAGCTGTCAACCGGCCAATGGGTGTTTTTTAGGTTCATCCGGGATTTCCTGCTTCGACAGAACAGGAGATAGCGCCACCTTCTGTGAGCCAGATACCACAAGCCCGGCTGAAGCCGGCTGAGGCATAACACGAGGAATCCGCCGACCACCAACTGAAGTTGGTGGCAAACACCGGTCGGCTGAAGCCGACCCGCGATCGGCCATCCGATTTCTCCTGGATGACCCCAAAACAACCCGGATGACCCCAAATTGACTTGACCGCGTCCCGTCGCGGTTGACCATCTGTTCTTGCCCCGTTCAGGTCTCCCGTCGCGTGTACACGAGAACAACTGGGCGTGGCGTGTTCGGTGTCCAGCCTCCTCGTGTGTATAATTCCATCATGAGCTTTAGCGTTGAAGTATAGCAGGAATACAATGGCCGGTGGATTGCCGAAGTGCTCGATCTTCCCGGGGTCATGGCATAATGCCAGACCCGTGACCAGGCTCTCGCTCGTGTAGGCGTGGGGCCGGGCGGTCGCTATGAAGGGTGGGTCTGTTGGTATGGAGGACATCATCGGTGAAAACTTACACCGCGGTGGTTGAACGTTGCCCCGACACGGGTCTATATGTCGGGTACGTGCCCGGATTTCATGGGGCGCATTCTCAAGGGGAGACGCTCGATCAACTGAACCGAAACCTACAGGAGGTCATAGCGATGCTTCTTGAGGATGGTGAGCCACGATTGGAAACGCAGTTTGTCGGAATCCAGACCGTGGAAGTCGCCTGACCATGGCAAAGCTTCCCATCCTCAAGCCGCGCGAAGTAACCGCGAAGCTGGAGACGCTCGGTTTTGTCGAAGTCCGGGAACGGGGTCTTCTTGAAGCGGTCTGCCAAACGGCAAGCCACTTCGAACAAACATTGTAGAAGGTCACATTTCCGTTTGATCGGGGGCGAGTTGCCATTCGTGTGTTTGGATCGACTTTACGATGTCCTCGGCGAGTTGGACGGCGGCTAGACCGTCCTGGCCGGTGACGGCGGGCTGTTGGCTGGTGCGCACGGCGCTTAGGAATGATTCGATCTCGCAGCGGAGCGGCTCCACGTCGTCGACGACCAGCGGCTCCACCTTGAGCATCTTGCCGAAATCCAGCCCGCTCATCTGGGAAAGATCCTCAAAGTTGCGCTCGCGGGCCATCTTGATCAGGTCGAGGTTGGCGTTCTTCTTGACGGCCAGGCCGGTCTTGTTGCGATAGTCCATGGTTAGGTAGGCGTCGGGCGAAAAGACGCGGATGCGGCGCTCGGTCTTGAGGGCCAGCCGTGAAGCCGTCAGATTGGCTACGCAACCGTTGTCGAAGGCGATGCGGGCGTTGGCGACGTCCTCGTGAGGGCCCAGGACGCTCACACCGACGGCGTGCACCTTGTACTGACGTGACTTGACCAGATGCAGCACGATGTCGATGTCGTGGATCATCATGTCAAAAACGACGCCTATGTCCGCGCTGCGAAAAGTGAAGGGGCTGACGCGTTGCGTCTCGATGAACTTGGGCTCGACGTTCATCCGGCCCATGGCCAGGACCACGGGGTTGAATCGCTCAGAATGCCCGACGCTGATAATGCTGTTGCTTTCTTGAGCCCATCGCAGCATTTCGGCGGCTGACTCGCGATCGGGGGCGATGGGCTTCTCGATGAGAGTGGCTACACCGGATTGGATGAAGGGTCTGGAAACCTCGGGATGTCGCACCGTGGGCACGGCGATGGTGACGGCGTCGACTTTGCCTAATAGATCGGCTGCATCGGTGAGAGCGGGGGCACCGACCTGCCGGGCGGTGTCCTCAGCGCGCTTGGGGTCCAGGTCGCAGATGCCGACGAGTTCGACGTCGGGCAGGTCGCGGTAGATGCGGGCGTGGTGTCGGCCCATGTGGCCGACACCGATGACGGCGGTTCGGAGTAGTCTGGTCATTTTTCTTCCGAATGACAGAGCGCGATCACGCGTCAACCCCGATTTCGCTCAACCGCTCCCTCACGGTCGCGGCTCGGATGGTCGCTGAACTTGTGAAACAGGATGCTAATCACCGTTGCTGTCCGCGACCCGGTTCCATTTTGCGTCATTGCGCAGAGATTCGAGATACCGGCCGTGACGCCCGTGCTCGTAAGAGCGTAGTAGAAAGCGGCAGAGGTACTCGACGTTTTCATCCAGCGGACGTTCCTGGAGTATCTTGTGTATGGTCGTCAAAATGGGGACGGCGGAACTGCGAGCCCGGCGGGAGAACAGGCGCAGGAAACTTTTCTTCAGTGCCAGGATCTGCTCTTCGGAGAAGCCCCGGCGTTGCAGGCCGACACCGTTGATCATGCGGATCTCACTCCGCGGCCCGCGGGCGGCAACAGCGATCATGAAGGGCGGTACGTCCTGAGCGATTCGGGATAATCCGCCGACGAAGGCGTGCTTGCCGATGGTCACGAAATGGTGGATTCCGGTGCCTCCACCGAAGGCGACGTGAGACTCGACCTTGACGTGGCCGGCAAGCTGCACGTTGTTGGCGAATATGCAATGGTCGGCGATGGTGCAATCGTGGGCGACGTGGACGCCGACCAAAAAGACGTTGTTGTGGCCGACACGCGTGTAAGAACCACCGTTCTCCGTGCCGGGATGGACGGTGACGTGCTCGCGGAAGACGTTGTGCCTGCCGATTTCCAGATAGGTCTCTTCGCCGTGATATTTCAGGTCCTGAGGGGCCATGCCGATGACCGCGCCGGGAAAAAACGTGCAACCTTCTCCAACGGTGGTGCGGCCGGCGATGGTCACGTTGTTGTGCAATACGCAGCCGGCGTCCAGGACCACATCACCTTCGACGACGCAAAAGGGACCGATCTGCACATCGCGTCCGAGGTGGGCCTTGGGATCGACGCAGGCGGTCTGGTGAATGCGCGGTCCGCCGAGGCTCAGGATTGATTTCACGTTGCTACTCATGGATTCACACCGGGACGCAGTCGGTCATGCCGAATTTAATGGTGGCTTCGGCGACGCGCTCGGCGCCGACCGCGGCGTGACATCTCACTTGCCCGCCGCGCGACGTTACACGAATGGACTCCGCCACCACCGTTAGGGTGTCACCCGGTTGCACGCTCCGGCGGAACTTTACCTTGTCGAGGCTTAGCAGAACAGCCGTCTTTCCTTTGTGCTCGAGCTCCTGCGACAGCAGGATTCCACCGATCTGGGCCATTGCTTCAATGATCAACACCCCGGGCATGATCGGCTGACCGGGATAATGGCCCTGGAAATACGGTTCGTTGATGGTGACGTTCTTGATTCCGACGGCCCTCTTGGTGGAGTCGATCTCGATGATGCGGTCGATCATGAGAAAGGGGTAGCGATGGGGCAGGATGCGGCGTACACGGTGAATGTCCAGCGCCGGCTGATGAAGCAGCGACCGGGCGATGCGATCGCTCTCGGCGTGGCTGAGAATGGCGCGCACGAATTCGTGGTTGAGCGCGTGACCGCTCTTTCTGGCGTATATGCGGCCGATGAGCCGCTTGCCCAGCAGCGCCAGATCGCCCACCAGGTCTAGAATCTTGTGCCGCACGCACTCGTTGGGGAATCGCAGTTCGTTCTGGATGGGGCCGTCGGGCCCGAAGACGAGGATGTCCGAATAGGCCAGATGAGTGCCGAGACCGTTAGCCCGTAACGCGTCCGCCTCAGACTGAAGGACAAAGGTGCGCGCAGGGGCCAGGTCACTGACGAAATGTTCCGGTGTGATACTTACGGAGAGGACCTGGCGGCTGATCGGGCTCTGCTCACCATAATCCAGATCGTAGAATATTTCGAGTTGATCGTCGTCAGTGTTGAGCGGCGGGGTGGCCAGCAGCTCAGCGCCGCCGTCGGCCACCCGGATCACTTCACTGATGACGTAATCCTCGCGCTCGGCGTCCTGTTCGCAGATGCCGGCCTCTTTCAGCATCTCCACGAAGAGCAGCGAGCTTCCGTCGCCGGCGGGCAGTTCGTCGCCCGTCAACTCGATGTCCAGATTGTCAATACCCAGCCCGCAGCAGGCGCTCAGACAGTGCTCGACCGTTTCGATGGTGACCGTGCCGTTGCGAAGCGATGTTCTCCGGGCTCTCTTGGAAACGTTCTCGACGCGCGCGGCGATGCGAATCGGATCGGGCTGATCGATCCGGACAAAGGTGATGCCCGAGGACGGGGCCGCCGGGCGAACGCGCACGGTTGAACTGGCGCCGGTGAAAAGACCGCGCCCGCTGATCTCGGCAGCTTTAAGTACCGTTCGCTGCGATTTCAAGATGCTTCACTCGCTGATCAATCCGGCAAAGATCGACGCACACCCAACGGCGGTATTATGCTCGATCCGCATTAGACAATCAATCTCGGCACCGGTCACAAAACCCGGACGGATCGCTGATTGATCGGCATGGCCCCTGGCGGGCCTGCAACCGTTATCGCCACTCGGCGGGTGGGTGGCCCACCTCCTTTGGAGGTGGGGGAGCCGATCATCGTCGGGGCGTTCACCTGAGCGTATATCATCGCGTCCCCCATGTCCAAAGGACATGGGCCACCCGCCCCTGGCGGGCCTGCAACCGTTATCGCCCCTGCGACGAATAGCGGTTTATGGTCTGCCAGGCGGATTCTGCCAAAGAGTCCAAATCTCGGGTGGTTATGGGCCGATTTATACATCGTGAGTCCGCGCGGCCTACGTGTGAACAGGCTTCTCCCGGCGACCTTGACGGCGTGTACCGCCTTGGTCCTGGCGGTTGTCGCGGCCTGCGCCGGCTGTACGGATATGGAAAAATCCATCGCCGCCGCCGCAGGCGCCAACGTGCTCACCGGTCGCGACAGCGACGGTGACCGATTGCCCGACGACCTGGAGCGCCAAATAGGAACCGATCCTGACAAGGCTGACACCGACGGTGACGGGATCGACGACGGTGATGAATTCGATCAGGGGTACGACCCCCTCTCCAGCGACACGGACCGCGACGGCATCAGCGACGGGCGCGAACTCGAAATCGGCAGCGACGTCAATGCCGTCGATTCCGACGGGGACGGGCTCTCCGATGCCCAGGAACTGGCCCTGGGAACCCATCCCGGCAGAAAAGACACCGACGGTGACGGGCTCGACGACGCCCAGGAGGTGGCCCTGGGCACGGATCCGCTCAGCAGCGACACCGATGGCGACGGATTGGACGATTTCGCCGAGCTGGCCAACGGAAGCGATCCCTTCGTGGTCGATTCCGACGGCGACGGGCTGAGCGACTTTGACGAAGTCACCGTGCATGGCACCGATCCAGCCCTGACCGACACCGACGGCGACGGGCTCGACGACTTCACCAGCGTCAACCCCGATCTGGACACCGACGGCGACACCCTTACCGACTTCGAGGAAGTCACCGTCCACGGGACCGATCCCAACAAGATCGACACCGACGACGACGGCCTGCTCGACCAGGTCGAACTGGAGCTGGGAACCGATCCGTTGGACAAGGACACCGACGGTGATTTTCTCAGCGATTTTCAGGAGACCCGCATCGGCACCGATCCTCTGGTGGCGGACACCGATGAGGACGGCTTGAGCGACTTCGCAGAACGTGAAACATACCTGACCGATCCTCTGGTCGCCGATACCGATCAGGACGGCCTGATAGACGGTGACGAGATCGCCCTTCAAACCGACCCGCTGGATCCCGACACCGACAACGACTCCCTGTCCGACGGCGACGAGATCACCGCCGGATCGGACCCGCTGGACCCGGACACCGACGACGACGGCGTGCTGGACGCCACGGAAGTGCTGTTGGGGATCAACCCCAACAAGGCCGACACCGACAACGACGGGCTTAATGACGGTGAGGAGATTTCAATAGGTACGGACCCCGCCAACGCCGATACGGACGGAGACGGGATCATGGATGGTGGGGAAGTCGCAGCAGGCACGGACCCCACCAAGGCCGACACCGACGACGACGGCCTGTCCGATCAACAAGAGCAGGCCGCCGGCACCAACCCGCTGGACCCCGATTCCGACAACGACGGGCTGACCGATGGGGATGAGGTGGCACGGGGCACCAATCCGTTGGTCAAAGACACCGACGCCGACGGATTGAACGACGGGGATGAGGTGGAACGGGGCACTGATCCGCTCATGAGCGACACCGATGGCGACGGCATCAACGACGGCGACGAGGTCAACGCCGGCACTGATCCTCTGACGTGACCGATCAGCTCAGCGACCTCCCGTTCTTTTCATAGTGACTTATCTTGCTGATGCGCCGTTTGTGCCTGCCGCCCTCGAACTCGGTGTTCAGCCACACCTCCACCACACGCTTCATCAACTCGACGCCCAGAAGGTCCGCGGGCAGACAAAGAACGTTGGCCTGATTGTGCCGCCTGGCCAACTCCGCGGTCAGCTCGTCATGGCACAGCGCCGCCCGTACCCCATCCACCTTGTTCGCGGCAATGGACATACCGATCCCGGTCCCACAGAACAGAATGCCGCGCTCCGCCTTACCGCAGGCAACCGCTTCGGCTGCGGCGAACCCGTGATCGGGATAGTCGCAACTGGCCTGCGAAGAGCAGCCCAAATCCTCAACCGCGTGGCCGTTCTCTTTCAGATACGCCCTCACGTTGTCCTTGGCGACGTAACCACGATGGTCACTGGCGATGACGATCCTCACAATTCTACCTCCCTGAGTCGCGCCTTGATGGTTCGTTCAATGGTCTTGGCGGTCCTGCCGTATAACTGGCGATCACCCCCGATGGGGTCGGCGATATCACCATCAGTGGAAAGGGTCCGCGTTCGCTCCTTCGCGGATGGCACCATGCTGATCACACCGGCTTCATGGGCCGCAGTCATGGTGAAGATGTGGTCGGCCTGGTTGATCAACTCGACGGTCAACGCTGAAGCCGAGTGCGAAGAGATGTCCATGCCCCGCTGGGCGAGAATCTCCACCGCGTGGATCGACGCCGGCGCCCCGGCAAAAGCGCTCATCCCGGCTGAGCGCACGCATATTCTGCGGTCGTCCAGTTCATCCACCGCGCATCCCAACTGACCTGCGATCAGTTGTTCGGCAATCCCGCAAGCCATGGGACTGCGGCAGGTGTTGCCCGTGCACACAAAAAGGATGTTCAAACCGCTCATGCCCTTCACCATGCGCTCGTCAAACACTCCCTCACGCACCACTTCGTAGTGATCGCCGTCAACCCGCACGATGGTTGATGGCCGGCTGTAGCGCGTGGTCCCTGCGTCCAGGGCCAGATCCGCCTGGCCGTCCAGGTCGTCGATCGCCGCTTGGGCTGTGGTCGGCGGGCGCCGGCCCGCACGGTTGGCACTGGCTGCTACCACCGGACCGGACACGCGTTGCAGCAACTCCGTTGCCACGGCGTGGTCCGGACAGCGTAGCCCGATGACCCGCTGATGATAGAGCACGCCAACGGCCGCGTCGTCCAGTTCTCGACCGACAGCCGTCTTACTGGGGTCAGCCGTCAGCAGCAAGGTGAGCGGCCCCGGCCAGCCCTTCTTGATAAACCGCCGTGCCACAGGGCCGGGCGACTCCAGGTAACGCCATGCCGCCGAGCGTTTGGCGATGTGAACGGTGAACGGCTTGTCCGGCGACCTTTCCTTCACTTGATAGAGCCGCTGCACTGCCGCCGGGCGATCCGCACGAGCAGCCAGGCCGTACACCGTCTCCGTCGGAAACACCACCAGCCCCCCACGGTCCAGCAGGTCCACGGCTTCACCGATCCCTCCCTCAACACCTTCCTGTTGGTGCAAGTGCAGGATCTTGACGCCCATAGTGCCGACGGCTCCGAGTGTGCCAATTCTCCGAGTCAGCACGGTTGGTGTCAAGGACGCCTCTGGAACATATAACCGCCCTTAGCGGCGAAATCAGCGTGGTACAGAGTGTCCGGTCCGACGCGGCGCGATGTGACCAGTAATTCGTTCTTCATCGGCCCACCAAACGCGACCGTGGCCCCATCGCCTCCGATAAACCGCGGAGCGACGAAAACATAGGCCTCGTCAACAAAACCGCGTGACAGAAACTCGGTCAGGACCGCGCCGCCCCCCTCAACCATCACATTGCTCATCATCCGCGCGCCAAGCTTCCGCACAACCGCGGAGATATCGACCCTGCCCCGACGGGCCCGACAACATTCGATATCAACGCCCGCCCGGCGCAGCCGCTCCGCGTGAAGGCGGCGACCTTCCATCCCCGCTCGCGTGGTAAACACCAGGGTGGGGTACTGTTCCGCGGTACGCACCAGCTTGCACCGCGCGTCGATGCGCAATCGTGAGTCCAACACCACACGGGTGGCCACTCGATGAATCCGAACTCCACGCGCCGTTAACAGCGGATCGTCCGCGAGGACCGTGCCGACGCCGACGACAATACCGTCCAGCCGCGCCCGCAGACGATGCACCCAACGATGGGCCGCCCGGCCTGAAATGGCCCGCGATTCGCCCGACGCCGTGGCGATTCGGCCGTCGATACTCTGAGCCCACTTGAGTATCAGATAGGGCCGACCGTGCTCCTGGAGAGTCAGATAGGCTTTGTTCAGTCTACGGGCTTCGTCACCCAGGCAACCGGTCCGCACCTCGACGCCCGCAGCCCGCAACCTGGCCATCCCCCGCCCGGCGACGTGAAGGCCCGGGTCCTTCATGGTTGCCACGACCCGCTTGATACCCGCTGCAATCAGAGCGTCGGCGCACGGAGGCGTCTTACCGTAATGAGAGCAAGGCTCAAGCGTGACGTAGGCGGTAGCGCCTTTGACCGAATCAGCCGCCGATCGGAGGGCGTGCACCTCCGCATGCGGGCCGCCGAATTTGCGATGATATCCCTCGCCGAGCACCCGCCGGCCGCGCACAATCACGCAACCGACCATGGGGTTGGGCTCCACCCGACCCAGTCCGCGCCGGGCCAGGGATAATGCCCGTCGCATGAACCCAACATCGCAATCGCTGAACCGCTGGCCGGTCACGACGACGCTTCGGGCGAGGCCGCTTTGCTCACCCGGGCTCGGACGGGTCTACGCTCGCCCCACAGGCTGATCAACAAGACCGCGACACCTATGACCAGCAGAGCGTCCGCCACGTTGAACACCCAGGGCCAAGCGTCCCAACCGGCGATCGTATGAAACTTCATGAAGTCCCGCACCACTCCGACCTGTTGAATCTCCACATCCGCGCGGCGAATGCGACGATACGGTGGCGCGCCATACGGCGCGACGCCCACCTTGATGTACTCGGAATTCTCGTCGTTCTCGACAATCTTGCCGAGGTATCGATCGGTTTGCGAGCCTGCGGGCAGCGTGATCTGATCCGCGATCACGAACATGCGGTCGTAAAGGTTGCCCAACGAGCCCGCCAGAATGCACGACAACGCCAGGTGCAGCCATTTGCGGTTCCGGCTGCTCGATGCAAAATAGTAAAAAACGAAAACCAGCGCGACGAAAGAGGCCACGATAAACACCGATACCATGCCCTTGCCCATCCCGAACAAGGCCCCGGTGTTGACCGACAGGCGAAAGGAAAGAACCGACGGGATGGCCTCGCGCACGTCAGTCGGCCCCAGATTCTCAAACGCCCACCACTTGGACCAGAGATCCAGGGCCAGCCCGGCCGCCGCCACACCCCAAAGTCGTATATGACTGCCGACGTCAAACAGCGCCGAGGACGAGCCCGTAGGGCGCATTTCAATGCACCTCCAAACGAAGGCACGGAGGCACGAAGGCACGAAGGGAAAGGAAGGGACAAAGGGACGGAGGGACGGAGGGACGGAGGGACGGAGGTAGTGCAGAGCTGCGACCGCGGAATGGGCAATCGTCAATCGTCAATTCCCAATCCGCAATCCGCAATCCGCAATCGTCAATCGTCAATTCGCAGGTGCTACCGAACGCGGCGGAGTTCACGCAGGCGGGCGTATTCAATGCAGTACTTGGCCCATGGCTTGGCACGCAGACGGGCCACGTCAATCGGGCGATGCGTCGCCAGGCAAACTCCATAGGTCCTATCCTCAATCCGCTGCAGGGCTCCATCAACCTCCCGCACCAGGAGGCGCTCGTTTTCGATGAGCCCGATCGTGAATTCCTGCTCCCAATTGTCGCTGCCGACGTCCGCCATATGGAAAGGGGCACTCGAACGGTTGCCGGAAGCCTCGTTTCCGCTCAGTGCCTCGTTGGTGAGATTCTCCATATCGCCGACAAGTTCACGACGCTTCTCCAGCAGCTTCCCCTCGAACTCGCGGAGTTGTTTCTTGGTGAGTTTCGTCTTGGGGACCTTTGCGTTGATATCGGCCGTTTCGAGCACCTCGGACTCCCACCCGACCGACGATCCAAGCTCTTGGGAACGCTCAACCACCTCAGCACGCGCTGTGGTGGCCGCCTTGCGTTTCGCCGGCGACTCGGCCGCCGCCGCCTCTCTCACCGTCTTCTTGGAGGTCTTTTTGCTCGCCTTTGCCGTCGTTTTTCCGACGATCTTCGCGGTCGCTTTTTTCGCCGCTTTGGTGACCGATTTTCTCTTGGCTGCCTTGGGGGTGCTGGTGCGAGAATCTTTTCTCGCACCGCGCGAAGACGCAGCCTGGGCGGGCTTCCTTTTCGCCTTTGCCGAAGCCTTTTTCACGGCTGCGGAGGGCCTCCCCGCGGACTTGGCCTTCTTGCGAGTTGACTTCACTTTGCGCTTGGCCACGCACGCCTCCGACGCGACCCGGAAAAAACCCTAAGTTCTTATCAATACAAGAACAACGAGAATCGCGACGGAGAAGTATACGCACACCGCGTGACACTGTCAAGACGTCCGCACTTCTCCGCGAAGCGCGCACCCCATCAGAGCCCCAAGCGCAAACGCGGGGTACACGAAGTCACGAAGAAAGGCACGAAGGCACGAAGGCACGAAGAAAGGCACGAAACGCTCAATCCGCAATCCGCAATCGTCAATCCGCA
>JAZGDL010000204.1:0-2163 GCA_036477795.1 Phycisphaerae bacterium | reverse complement strand
ATCGATCTTCTGGGCAGCGCGACCCGACGCGAGGAACTTCTCTTGTCAGACGACGCGCTGGCGGCGTCCCGAACAATGCGACGCGAACTCAGCAACGCCACTCCCATCGATGCCATGAACAGGCTGTTGAGCGACATGAAGTCGACCAAATCAAACGAGGAACTCGTGAGTATGGTCGTCGCCCGGAGCCGGTAATCCCCCCTCCCCTCCTCCCCCCTCCTCCCTGAGTGTTGTATTAGGAGGTCGGTCCAAGCGGGTTTAACTTTTGACCGCGCCCTAGATCAACGGGCGTCTTGGCTGGCGTGATCGCCGGCCGGGAGCGGAGCGAACTCGAGGCCTGGCCGCTTGCCAGGCCTCGCCTATTTCCTGCGCTCGTCAGAAGTGTAGGAAGCTCTGGAACTTGAAGGACCACTCCGTGTCACCGGTGGCCGGTGACCACACGTCGACGTTGGCCACCAGCTTGTTGCGGCCGGTGAGGCGCAACGCGACCCCGGGAGTGAACAGCCACCCGCCCGCGCTCGCGGCGTCGGTGTTTGGATCCGCCCAACTGACACGGAAGTGGGGCTCGACCCCGGAAAAACCCCGGTCGCTCTCGACGGGAAAGATGTAACTGACGATGCCCTGTGCCGACACGAAGGTTGACGGATCACCGTTGCCGTCCAAGTCGAACCAGTTCTCCCCGCCCATCAGTCCTGCTTGGAGATGGAACTCGTCACCGTATCGGCCGACCTCGACGTCCGCTCCCAAGGCCACGGCGTACTCGTTTGCGGCGGTGGAGTCGAGGTAATCGTGCACCGAAAAGTTGGCGCCGATCCGGACATCAGAAGTAGCCTGCAGCACGGCGCGTCCGGCGTATGACTTGGTGCCGTTCTCGTCCGGCCTGTTGGCCCCGGTTCCGTTCGTGAGCGACAATCGATAGTCCAGTTTTCCCAACGCCCGGCCGTCCACCAGAAGGCCGATGTCGCGGTCCGAATACCGCAGCGCAAGGCTCAATGTACCCCAGGAGCACACCAGGACCGCGCACGCGTCGACGCCGGGGACGTGTCCGGTCCGCTCGATGGTGAGGATCTGTGTGGTGCTGTACAACTGGAAGATGTCGAAGGCGCGCTTGAACTGGCCGAACGAGACTCGAAAGGCCGGATCGAAGTTGAGCCTGAGGTAGGCGTCCTTGAGGCTGAGTCTGCCTGCGCCAAAATCCGGCTGGATACGTCCTTCAATCAAGTCGTTGACTCTTACATGGGCAGTAAACCGCGCTCGACGTAGGAGGAACTCCGACGAGCGGGGGCCATCGACCGAGGTTGTCCAGTACTGCATGTGGACCCGCCCGGTAAGGGTGATCTCGACGGCGCGAGAGGTGAGCTGAACCTGGGCGCCCGCCGCGTTTGGCGCCAGCAGGGCGACCAGCGCCGGGCCGCCCAACCGGTGAACCGCCTTTAGCACGGTTTTCATCGGCATCCAGTCAGATGCTCGAAAGTGTGCCTTGGAAAGAAACCGCTCGGACATCAATCCTGCGGCTCTTGGGACGGGGGTGGGGGTGGGGGTGGTTTTTCCTCGGTTGGTGGTTCCGGTATATCGCCACCGTCGCTTGCCGGTGACGCCTCAGGTGTGAGTTCCACGATATTGGGCTCGAAGAACACCTCCCGGAGTGCAGGAAGACCGAGCGATTGATCGAACGCGGACACTGGGAGGTCGGCTACGGTCCCTGAAGAGGGTTGTGCAGCAAAGGGCCGGAAGAATGTGTCGGCGAAGGCGTTGAGTCTGCCTTTCTCGATGATGAAAACAAAGACAGCGCACAGCAGGATCGTGAAGAAGATCACTGCGAAGACCGTACCCCGCACGATTTCACCGTTGGAGAGGCCCATTTGTAGCGGCAGCGCTGCCAGCACTGCGGCGGCCAAGCCTTTGGGGATTAGCGCCGTCATGAGCATGGCATCCCGGCGCGTCACGGAGCGAGGGGCGAGCAAGCGTACCATGATGGATCGCCCGCCGATTGCGATCACTGCGACGATCAAACCTACCGCGAACGTGCGTGGGTTGTCGAATGTGATTGAGATTCCCAGGAAGACAAAGAAGAACGTCTTCACCAGGAACACGGCCTCCGCAAAGAACGTCCGCTCCACGTCGGAGAATCCTGCCAATCGGAACGTGATGAATTTCCCTAGG
>JAZGDL010000203.1:0-6944 GCA_036477795.1 Phycisphaerae bacterium | reverse complement strand
ACTTGGCATGCAGCTCCGCGGCCCGCTCGAAGTCCAGCTCATCCGCAGCCTCCAGCATCTCCTTCTCGATCTGCCGCATCAGCTCGTCGCGGTCATACTGTTCCACGTTGGCGTGGACCGCCCGCATGGCCGTCTCGCGGGCCGACACCAGCGATCCCAGGTCCGACCGGATGGCCTTCTTGATGGTCTCAGGCGTGATGCCGTGCTCCTGGTTGTACTTCAGTTGACGATTTCGGCGTCGCTCCGTTTCATCAATGGCCCGCTGCATACTATTCGTCACCCTATCGGCGTAGAGAATCACCTCGGCGTTGATGTTGCGCGCCGTCCGGCCGATGGTCTGAATCAACGAGGTCTCGCTCCGCAGGAATCCCTCCTTGTCCGCGTCCAAGATGCACACCAGCGAGACCTCGGGGAGGTCGAGGCCTTCGCGGAGCAAGTTCACCCCCACCAGCACATCAAACTCGCCCGCCCGTAGCTCGTTCAAGATGGCCACGCGCTCCAGGGTGTTGATCTCGCTGTGCAGGTACTTGCCCCGCAGCCCTTCCTCCTGAATGTAGCGGGACAGGTCCTCGGCCATACGCTTGGTCAGCGTGGTCACCAGCACGCGTTCGCCGGCGGCAGCCCGGCCGGCGATGCCCTGCAGCAAGTCCGGCACCTGCCCGCGGGCCGGTCGCACGTGAATCACCGGATCGACCAGCCCCGTCGGCCGGACGATCTGCTCGACGATCTCGCCGCGACATTTCTCCAGCTCGTAGGGCCCCGGCGTGGCTGACATGAACAACACCCGGTTCCAGGTAGCCTCAAACTCCTCAAACCGTAGCGGCCGGTTGTCCAGACAGGAGGGCAATCGAAAACCGTGCTCGACCAGCACTTGCTTGCGGCTGCGATCGCCCGCGTGCATCGCCCGGATTTGCGGCACCGTGGCGTGCGACTCATCAATGATCAGAAGGTAATCCTCCGGGAAGTAGTTGATCAAGGTGTAGGGCGTCGCACCCGGCTCCGTGCCGTTCAGATGGCGCGAGTAATTCTCGATTCCGGAACAGTACCCCACCTCGCGGATCATCTCGACGTCGTACTTGGTCCGCGCCGCCAGCCGCTGAGCCTCCAGCAGCTTGCCATGCCGGCGAAGTTCCATCAACCGCTGCTCCAGCTCCGCCTCAATCGATTCGCTGGCCCGTTGGATCCGATCCTCAGGCATGACGTAGTGCACTGCCGGGTAGAGCTCCATGGTATTTAGCGCCGCCAGAGACTCGCCGGTGAGCGGGTTGATCATCTCGATCTTCTCGATCTCGTCCCCGAACATCTCGATGCGGTAGGCAAACTCTTCATAAGCCGGGTGCACTTCCACAACGTCGCCACGCACTCTAAACGTGCCGCGCTCGAAGCTCAGATCGTTCCGCGTGTACTGGAGGTTTACGAATTTCCTGAGCAGTTCATCGCGATCCACCGACTCCCCGGTGTTGATGATCACCAGACTGGCCTTGTAATCTTCCGGCGAGCCCAGCCCGAAGATGCACGATACGCTGGCTACTATGATGACGTCCCGGCGGGACACCAGGGAGCTGGTGGCACTCAGGCGCAAGCGGTCCAGGTCGTCATTCCGCGAGGCGTCCTTTTCGATGTAGATGTCGCGCTGGGGAATGTACGCTTCCGGCTGATAGTAGTCGTAGTAGCTGACGAAATAGGCGACCGCGCTGTCCGGAAACAGCTCGCGAAACTCCTCATAAAGCTGTGCCGCCAGCGTTTTGTTGTGTGAGATGACCAATGTAGGGCGACGATAGCGGGCGATGACGTTGGCCATGGTGAAGGTCTTGCCCGAACCGGTGACGCCCATCAGGCACTGATGCGTCTTGCCCTCCGCCAGCCCGCAGGCCAGCTTCTCGATCGCCGCCGGCTGGTCACCTTGCGGCTGGAATTCGCTTACAAGTCGAAAAGCAGGCACGTCGCCGCTCCATGACAAAACTGCTGTAGCGCCCTTTCCGTTTACGATAACGTCGATATGCCTCCAAGCCAACCCGCAGTTCGGGCGTCGACGCGGCGCCAGGCACCACTTACCGGACGTGGCGGCGCTCACGCGACACAATCACACCGCTTTGTTAACCGATACGTAGGGCAACACTGCGATCGTAGTCTTTGAATCAAACAGGAAGAGGATACGTGGATGACGGCGGTTCAGCCTGCGGTGAAGCCATTTGACATCGAAGCGGCCGATCAGGCCGTCGGCGTACGTCCGGAGACAGCGGTCCGCCTGATGCAGTTGGCCGCTGACGAGGAGGCCACCAACGAGCAGTTACAGCAGGTGATCGACGCCGATCCCAGCATGGCCATGCGAACGCTGAAGTTGGCCAACTCCGCCCTATATGGGATGAGCCAGCGCATTTCCCGGATCGAACGGGCCATCACCATGCTGGGGCGAGTGACCGTAGCCAACCTGGCTGCCGCCACCTCCGTCGAAGCTGCCTTTCGATCGATCAAGGTCGACGCCCCGGGTATCACGCCTGGCACGCCCTGGCGTTACAGCATATCGGTGGCCTTTGCTACCGACACGATCGTCAGAGAGTGTCAGAGTCTGTCATCCGTTGCCCGGAGGAAGTTATCAGCCGAGGCGTTCGTAGCCGGTTTGATTCACGACATCGGCACGCTGGTGCAGGCCAAGCAGTCGTCCAAAGCGTTCGCCGCTTCGGTCAACGCCTCCATCAAGTCGGGCATTCCGTTGGTGGTGCACGAACGGCGTCTCATCGGCATCGACCATGCCGATATCGGCGGGCGCCTGGCCCGGCACTGGAATCTGCCTCCTGAGTTGGCCAACGCGGTGGAGTTTCATCACGATCCGCTGGCGGCGGAACTCGACTTCCGCCGGATCGCCTGCATAATTCACGTGGCTGCCCAGTTGGTGCGCAAGGCCGGCATCATGTCTTACGACGGCGATACCGACATGCTGCACCTCGAACCGGCCATGAGCCAACTGCGGATGGACCCGCGCCGCCTCGACAGAATCGTCAGCACGCTGGGCGAACGTCTTCGCGAGGTGCCTGCTTAGCGCCGTTGTGGGTCACACCGAGGCGTGGCCGTAAAGACCGTTCCGATGCTGGGCCAACGCACTTCGACGACGATACGGCCCCTTCCCGTCTTCCTTGCGAGACCCTCAACCAAGCCGAGTTGACGCCGGCAGTGACTTTGTCGTTTGGCGGACGCTGGAACCGTAATCGCCGCTCCCTCATCCCCCATGGTGTCCCAAATATAGCATCTGCTAAAACTGACCGCTGGACCGAGAATCCCTTCTCGGTCCCGGCTAAATCGTATCGCCGGGTGGAAGACCGCACAAAGGCCCGAAGAGGTTCCCGGCAGCGGGGGTGCGAGAAAGGATTCTCGCACCAGCCACCCCTCAGTCCCGGGCCAGGCGACCGCCATCCAAGAGTGCCCCACGAACGATTTGATTATCAAGGCCGTAGCAGTACACTAGTGGCTTTGCTCAAGTAGCAGGAATCCGATTCGATGAAGCTGACCGACATACTTACCGCGAACTGTATCCGCGTGCCGCTTGAAGCTGCCGACAAGACCGGGACAATCACGGAACTGGTCGATGTGCTGGCCGACCAGGGCCTGCTCGCCGATCGCGATCTTGTCTTGCAGGCTATCCTGGACCGGGAACGAACCGCCTCGACGGGCATAGGGCAGGGGCTGGCCGTTCCGCACGGCAAGTCATCCGGCTGTGACCGGCTGGTGATGGCCCTGGGCAAACCGGCTGAACCGCTGGACTTCGACAGCAAGGACGGTAAGCCGGTGGAGATTGTCGTCCTGCTGGCCAGCCCGCCGCAAAAGACCGGCCCGCACATCCAGGCCCTGGCCCGCATCTCACGATTGATGATGATGGAGTCTTTTCGCCAGGGGGTCAAAGCTGCGGACAGTGCCGGAGCACTCTGGGATGTCGTGTGCGAGCACGAACAATAGGGCACCAACGTCTTGACCTTGCCGGGCGACCACCTGGGGAAGCTGTCAAGGACCTGTCGTCGAGGAGTCAGATTATCCGGGTATTCTCTTCGTTCAGTACCTTGCAGCGGACATCGCCGCCGGCGGTGACGCGCACTTCAAGCACGCGGCCGGTCGTCGCGCAGGTCATGTGGATGGTCGTCTCGGGCATGTCGAATATGTGGGTGCCGTTGCAGGCGGGGCATTCAAAGCGAATGAGCATCAATCGAACTCCTTGTTGCGGATCGTTCATCCCCTGTTGTAAAAGGCCGCAGACGACCAGTAGTACGCTCGCCTCCAGCCGAACGGGTTGGACGATTATAGCAACTTCACGAGGCGCGCCAAACACCGGCACTCATGACGGAATACTCCCCACTGCTGCTCTCGGCTCGGCCGGAGCCTCGCCCTCCCGACAGAAGCCTCGCCCTCCCGATCTGGCCTCGGGCGCCTAGCCTCACCGCTTCCCTTTCCCTACGACGCAGGGGTGCGAGAAAGGATTCTCGCACCAGCGGACTGTGGGTTGGAGTATGGAATGAGGGAGCGGAGATTACGCTTCGGGCGTCTGCCAAACGACAAAGTCACTGCCGCGGTTAACCGGTCAATCGAACGGTGACGGAGCACTGGTCGCGTCGGCAGCACGGTCGGCGTATGATTGAAGAAGACCAACAGTGTCGGCTGGACGAAGGTGGTTGTGACCTCTTGGCCGGCACATGAGCGTTGTGTGAAAGAATCTCATGGTGGATGCGATTCAGTTTGAATCGGTATTGAAGCGATACGGGGACAAGATCGCGGTCAACGGGATTTCGTTGCGGGTGGCTGAGGGCGAGCTGTTCGCGTTCCTGGGCCCCAACGGCGCGGGCAAGACCACCACCATCAAGATGATCGCCGGGCTGCTGACGCCGCACGAGGGGTCCATCACGGTGTGCGGGCATCCCATGGGGACAGATGGCTTGCTGGCTAAGGCCCAGCTCGCGTACGTGCCCGATCAACCGTTTCTATACGACAAGCTCAGCGGACGCGAGTTTCTCCACTTCGTGGCGGAGATGTACGGCATTGATACGGCCACGCGCGACGAGATGCTGGCCATGCTGATCCATCGTCTGGACATGGGCGAGTTTCTGGATCAGTTGACCCAGAGCTACTCGCACGGCATGAAGCAGCGCGTAGTGCTGGCGGCGGCCTTGTTGCATCGCCCGCGAGTGCTGGTAATCGACGAGCCCATGGTAGGGCTGGATCCGCGCACGGTCCGCACGGTCAAGGACCTGTTTGTCGAGATCACCAGGTCGGGCGGCACGGTATTCATGAGCACGCACACGCTGGAGGTGGCGGAGGCGGTGGCTGACCGCATCGGCATCATACACCAGGGTGAACTGATCGCCGTAGGAACGCTGGAGGAGCTGCGGGCCCGGGCCACCCAACAGCATTCGCTCGAAACTATCTTCCTGGAACTGACCGGCGGCGATGATGAAACCGTTGAACTGTGAGTATGGGTTTGATCCCGCCGGCGTGGGGTTGCTGGTGCGCATACGGTTCCGGGCCATGGTCAACCATGTGCGCGAAGTCGTTGTCGAAACGCCGGTCAAGGTGTTTGCCACCTGCGGCTTCATCGTATTGATCTGGTTCGCGCTATACGAGTTGTTCTGGCGGGTGTTCGAGTATTTTGCGGGAGACCGGCTGCAATCGGTCATCGCCATCCCTCTGCTGTTCAATTTCTTCTTCGTGGCTTTGTTGGTTCTGTTGACCATATCGAACGCAATTCTTGCATACGGAAGCATGTTCGCGCAGCAGGAAGCGGCCTATCTGCTAAGTTCGCCGCTGCGTTTGCGCAGCACGGTGGGCTTGATGTACGCCGAGAGCCTGTTCTTTTCCAGCTGGTCGCTGCTGCTGTTGGGCACGCCGCTGATGTTGGCTATCGCTCAGGTGCATGGTAAGGGGTGGGCCTTTTACCCTTTGTTTGTTCTCTATTTCATGGCCTTCATTCCAATACCCGGATCGATCGGGCTGTTGCTGGCCTGGTGCGTGGGGCGGTATCTCCCGCGCACGGCCCGACGCGTAATGGTGTACTGCGCCTTGGCGGTGTTGCTTTTCGCGGTGTTGTGGAGCCTGCGCAGCGTTCGTGCTCTGCGCCTGATCGGCGATGAGTGGCTGGACGGTTTTTTCGTGCGGATGTCGCTGATCGAGGCCGTGGTGCTGCCCAGCACGTGGGTGACGCGCGGCATCGAAGCGGTGATTGACGGGCGGCACGGCGATTCCGTGCGCTATCTGGTGGTTCTGGTTGCCAACGCGCTTTTCTTGAGTTGGCTGGCGGTTCACCTGGTGGCCCGAGGCTTCGTGGCCGCCTACGACCGGGCCAGCATTTCGCTCGGCACGCCGGGTCGCGTGGCGGTCGAGGCTTCCGGCGGCGTGGCCGGGGGCATGTTCTTCTTTTTGCCCAAGCCGGCGCGACTGATCGCAGCCAAGGACATGCGCACCTTCGTGCGTGATCCCCTGCAGTGGTCGCAACTGGCCATTCTTTTCGGCCTGATGGCCCTGTATCTCTTGCACACGCCCCGTCTCACAATCCAGGAGGGGCCCAGCAGGTGGTCGGCCATTGTGCCGTTCTTGAACCTTACCGCGATCAGCTTCATCTTGGCGACGTTCACCAGCCGTTTTGTATTTCCCATGGTTTCGCTGGAAGGGCATCAGCTCTGGCTGGTGGGCCTGCTGCCCATGTCGCGTTCGTGGATACTGGTGGCCAAGTTCAGCTTCGCCATGGTGGTGACGCTGTCGGTGGCATCGTGTGTCACGCTGCTGGCGTCCTATATCCTGGGTATCGGCCCTATCGCGACGATGGTGCACTGACTGATCCTATGTTCGGTATGCTATGGTCTTTGCGGTTTCGCGGTCGGATTGGGTGCCCGCCTTCCGATGTTGGGCCAGCGCCACGCGGCCCGCATCGCCAACGGCCTGGGCGGGACCATCAACCTTATCGCATC
>JAZGDL010000202.1:0-17857 GCA_036477795.1 Phycisphaerae bacterium | reverse complement strand
TCTCCGGTTCCATGGGCGACGAGCAGAAGGAACTGGTGCGCCTGGAGGCGTTTTGGATCGACGCCTGGCTTCGCCGCAACTATGAGGGGATCGAGAGCCGGTACATCGTGCACGATGTGCGGGCCGCGGAGGTGGATCGGGATACGTTCTACCGCATTCGGGAGGATGGGGGGACGCGGATCAGCAGTGCCTTTCGGGCGGCCCGGACGCTGGTGGAGAATCACTACGTCCCGGAGGACTGGAACATCTATCTGTTTCATTTTTCCGACGGTGACAACAGCAGTGAATCGGACAGCCGGGAATGCTGTTCGATACTGCGCGAACATCTTCTGCCGGCCTGCAACATGTTCGGGTACTGCCAGGTGGCCAGCGCCTATGGCAGCGGGAATTTCATCAACGTACTGCTCGAGCACCTCAGCGATGACGAGCGGCTGGTGTCTTCGCGTGTCAACAACAAGGATGACATATACGACAGCATCAAGGCGTTCTTCTCGGCGGGACGGTGAGGGTGTCGGTCAGGTGGATGAGAGATAGACGCGTACGAAAGCCCACGGGTTGCAACCCGTGGGCTTGAACGGTCGATGGTCGGTTGCGGGATTCTGAGACTGCTATGAGACGTTCAGGTTTATCCAATTCACTGCCGCGCGAGGTGGCTGAATGGGCGGAGACTATCGCAGAGCACGCCCGCCGCGAAGGCCTGGACTTCTACGAGACGGTCTTCGAGATGCTGGATTCCCACCAGATGAACCAGGTGGCGGCCTACGGGGGGTTTCCGCGACGGTATCCGCACTGGCGATTCGGGATGGAATACGAACGGATGACCCGCACGCACCGCTACGGGCTGAGCAAGGTCTACGAGATGGTGATCAACAACGACCCCTGTTACGCCTATCTTCTGAGCGACAACGCCCTGGTGGACCAGAAGATCGTGATGGCCCACGTGTACGGTCACTGCGACTTCTTCAAGAACAACATCTGGTTCTCGCAGACCAACCGGCGGATGATGGACGAGATGGCCAACCACGCCACGCGGGTGCGGCGCTACATCGACCGCCACACCCTGAAAACGGTCGAGCATTTCATCGAGACCTGCCACGCCCTGGACAATCTGATAGATCCGCATTCGATGTTCATGCGCCGACAACCCAGCCGAACGCAGCGCGGAGACGGTGAAGAGGCCGGCGTGGAGGTGACACGTTATCCAGCCAAGCCGTACATGGACCGCTATATCAATCCGCCCGAAGCGCTGGAAAAGGAGCGTGACGCAATACGGGAGTCCCGCGAGACGACAACGCGTCAAGTCCCTGCTGAGCCGGCCCGGGACGTGTTGCTGTTTCTGCTGGAGCATGCTCCACTTACGGATTGGCAGTCGGACATTCTGTCTATGGTGCGCGAGGAAGCCTACTATTTCGCGCCGCAGGCCCAGACCAAGATCATGAACGAAGGATGGGCGGTGTACTGGCACTCGACCATCATGACCAATTACTGCGTGAGCGATGATGAGCTGATTACCTATTGCGATCATCATGCGGGGACGCTGGCGACGTCACCGGGGCGGCTTAATCCCTACAAGCTCGGGGTGGAGCTGTTCCGTGACATCGAGCGGCGGTGGAATACCGGGCGGCACGGCCTTGAATTCGACCGCTGTGAAGACATCGAGAAGCGGCGCAAGTGGCAGACCAGGGAACCGCCTAAAGGACGCGTGGTAGGGCGGGGCTCCGCCGGCCGGGAGAAGATCTTCGAAGCACGCAGGATTTACAACGACATCACCTTCATCGACGAGTTCCTGACGCCGGAGTTTGTGGAAGCACAGAAGCTCTACCATTATCGCTACGATCCGTCGACGGGGCGGATGGTGGTGGTGAATCGCGATTTCGACAAGATCAAGGCCCAGCTCTTGTTTCAACTGGCCAATCACGGCCAGCCATACATCTATGTGGTGGACGGCAACTACCGCAATCGTGGCGAGCTGTACCTGATGCACAAGCACAGCGGAGTGGACCTGGACATCAAGTACTCGGTGGAGACGCTCAAGTTTATTCAAAAGATCTGGGAACGTCCGGTACATCTGCATACCGTGGTCGATGACGATGCCATGCTGTTCACCTTCGACGGCGAGCAGTCCACGCAGCAGCGTATCGATGAAAGCATCGAGTCGCCGCTGCACAGCGTCTGAGCTGAACGCCTGTGGGACAGGTTTTCTAACCTGTCATTGACCGGCTGGAAAGCCGGTCCCACACCGCCGGATCGATCGGGGCCCTGGCGCTTAACACCCGACCGCCACGCGAGTACAATATCAAGCTGCAGGAGTAAGACCGAGCCGATCATGGCTGCTAATAGAGAAACCATCGCGGTGTTTCCGGGCACGTTCGATCCGGTCACGCTGGGGCACACGGATCTGATCCGCCGAGCGTCCAGACTTTTCACCCGCATCGTCATCGGGGTGGGGCATAATCCCGAAAAGAGTGCGATGTTCAGCCCCCGGGAACGAGTCGAAATGATCCGCGAGCTGGTGCGTGAAATTGAGAATGCCTCGGTCGAAAGTTACGACGGATTGACCATGGAATTCGTGCGCCAAGTCGGCGGCAACGTAATTCTCCGTGGAATCCGGGATGGATCCGATCTTCGCGACGAGTTACAGTTCGCCAACGCCAACCTGATCGTCGGTGACGTCGAAACGGTCTTCTTGATGACCAGTGAGCAGTACGCCCTCACCTCCAGCACGCTGATTAAACAGATTGTGGAGCTGGGCGGCGTGAACACCGAGAGGCTGAGGAATCTGGTCCCCCCGAGCGTGCTCGAGCGGCTTCTGGACAAGATCGGGCGACCACGATAACCGCCACTCAACACATACCTTCGTGTTGCCCCCGCGACGCGATCGTTGCGGGTGGGAGCGCCCCTATGATTACGCGGCCCAAGTCGTGTTGCTGCTTCGATGACGGAGATCATTCTGTCAACCATCTGCACCGGAGGAGAAAAACTGGTCGGGATCTCTAACTCCGACGGTTAAGAATCGACAATGCGTTCAAGTGCTGCGATCAGCGGAGGCAGATCATCAATAACGGTGTCCCATAGAACGTTCAAGTCTACCTTGCCGTACCCGTGCACGAGCCGGTGCCGTGTCCCGATGATCTGTGGCCAAGGTAGGCCTGAGTACCTCTCTTGACCGGCGGGTGAGACGCGTGCCGCGGCCTCTCCGACAATCTCCACGAGGCGAACGAGGGCGAGCTCCAACATGCGGTCGTGGTCGAGGTCCGCGCGGACCTTTCCTTGGACCATGGCAACGGCTTCCCGGGCGTAGTCGAGCATATGGCGAAGGCTAATCTCGTCGTTATGCTGCGACATACTGCGGTAGTGCCTCGCGCAAGACTTGATCGCGGAAATAAGGCGACAGGAAGCCCGGCGTGTTCATGTCCACCTTGTGTCCGAGGATACCGCCAAGTTCGATCTGCATGCCGGTGAGCCGAAACAGGCCGACACGTTGGCCCGGCTCAAACTCGACCAGCACGTCGACATCGCTGTCCGGACGGAAGTCGTCACGCAGGATCGACCCGAATAAGGAGAGCCGCCGGATGCCGTTTCGCTTGCAGAAATCGGCGAGTTTGTTTGGGTCTATGTCAATACCGTGAAGCATCATCTGGTTATCGTAGGCTCCTACCGGGAGCTGATAGGCCCGGTTAATGTCCTGCGTCAATCATACCCATCCTTGTACAACTTAGCGAGGCAGTTTCACACCGCGATCGTTTGCGATTTTCTTGGCTTTGTCGTATCCGGCGTCTGCGTGGCGGAAGATTCCTGTTGCGGGGTCGGCGGTCAACACGCGCTGCAAGCGGGCGGCGGCCTGGGGCGTGCCGTCGGCGACGATGACCTGCCCGGCATGGATGGAGTAGCCGATGCCCACGCCGCCGCCGTGGTGCACGCTGACCCAGGACGCGCCGCAGGCGGTGTTCAGCAGGGCGTTGAGGATGGGCCAATCGGCGATGGCGTCGGAGCCGTTGCGCATGGCTTCGGTCTCGCGGCACTCGAAAGCAGTCCTCGGGAACCCGCCCCTTGTCGGACTCCCCTCTTTCGCGTATAAGGCGCGATCAATCGTCCATGGTGTGTTTATGCCAGATGACCTCTCTGAAATCGTGTACGCCGCGCTTGGCACCGAGCCCGAGCATGGCCTCTCCGACATGCTCAAGAGAGTAGCCGAATTGATGGACTGTTATGGCTGTATTCTCTGGCAATCCGCCCCCGGGGCTAAATTCACGCCAGAGTCGCCTCAAGGTCACCTGTTCGTACTCGCTTCGTGGTTTCCGGACGACGCGGATCCTGACGTGTTCGTCATACACGATATTCCTCTTGAGAAATCCGTCACGGGAGGAGCAGTCCTTTTGGATGAGCCGAGGCGTTCAAACCATATCCCGAATGATCGCGATGTCGTGTACGACGAATTCCTTCGCCTGAACCAGATTACGCGCATGCTCATCGTCCCGGTACCGTGGAAATCGGATGCCGGTGTTCGTGTCGCGCTGAACGCGTATTCCCGAGATACTCGGCGTCCGTTTGTGGATGACGACGAGGCGAGATTGCGCCATCTCGTCGGGAACCTGGCAGAACTCTACAGGGCGGTGCGCGATCGGATCAGTTTTCATCTCGTTCAAAAGGTCGAGCGCATCGTTCACGAAGCCGAACAACAAGGGGCGAACGGATCCGCGACGGAGGACAACCACGGCAAAGTCATGTCTGCGATATGTGAGGCCGCGTCCGGGGCATTTCACAGCCTAGAGACTTCCGTGTTTCTCGACGATCCCAACGACGCGGGCTTCTGTCAATTAGCCGGTACCTCTTGGACCGAGGCCATTCCCAAGCAGCGCTATCGCAAGTGCACGGACGAGGGCATTACAGGCTGGGTGCTCGAACACGGAGAAGCCGTCAGGATTTTGAACCTCGCCAACTTCCACGACGACGAGCGGCGCATCCAGTCACGTTACCCCGGAATTATCTGGAAGGACTCGCTCGGATTCAGCAAAGTGGTTCCAAACAGGATTCCACAAAGACAGCATGACGATTTATGGCCAATGAGCTTCATCGCCGCACCGGTCCTTTCCGGAGATGCGGTCGTCGGCGTCATTCGCTGTTGTACCGCTCACGAAGCCCCCTACTACTTCTCGAACGATGACCTGGAACTCCTTCAGCTCATCGCGGCACAGATCAGCCGTTGTTGGGGCACGTGGGCGCGCGAGCGTCAAGTGGCTGACCGACTTAGCCTAGTCGAAGAACGGCTTCGCGCTAAAATCGCCGGCGAAGTCCGCACCTTTGAGGACCTAAGCCACGAATTGAGAGGACCGCTTATTCAAGCGGAGAGGCAGGTCGCATTTGCCATCGGCCGGTCCGCAGGGACTGCGGACCGGGAAAGTCTGTTTGCCGTGCGCGGGCTGATACGGAAGGCCAAGCGCGTGGCACTCATCATCGGGGTATTTCAAGAATCTGCGGGAGGTGCATCCACGCGACTCCTCTGCAATTCGGCGGTGCTGGACTACAAGACGTTGGACCGCATGCTCACCGAAGCCGCCGAAGACCATGAGATTCTCGCGGACCCCGGTCATCCGGTGCACTTTGAAGTGGACCACGATTCCTACGACGTTGCGAGTATCCATCGTTTCCGCATCAACTACGACCTGCTCGAGCAAGCGGTCAGCAATCTCCTGGATAACGCGGCGAAGTACAGCGTCGCCGACAGCACGGTACGAGTCCATGGGGGTTTGACCAACACTGGCAACTTTCATATTTCTGTGCTGAACAAGGGAATCAAGCTTCTTCGAGAGCACCGGACGCAATGCGTGGAGAGAGGGTGGCGCAGCGATGAGGCCGTTCTGTGCACCGACGTGGGAAGCGGCATCGGACTGTGGGTCGTGAATCGTATCATGGAGATGCACGGTGGGCATCTCGATGTAAGACCGACGGACGAGGCCGGCTGGACTGAATTCAAGTTGATCTTCCGTGAACCCAAATGATGGAGGGCAAGCAAAGTGAACATCGTACTGCTTGAGGACGATCATCTTCAGGCTGATTGGATTCGTTCGGAGCTCGTTAGCGAGTTAGGAGCGTCGGTCCGTGTTGTGCGAACCGAGATGGAGTTTCGAGAAATCCTCAGCGAATGGCAGGAACATCCGCCGGACATCGTCGTTCTGGACGTTATCGTCCGGTGGACCGACCCCCGCGCCGACATTCCTCGACCGCCGGAAGATGTTCGAAACGGACCGGCACGGGCTGGAATTCGATGCGGACGTCGGTTTGCGGAATATTGTCCGAATGTTCCGATCATTTTGTATACCGTTCTCGACGCAGTTGATCTGGAAGCCGATCTCACGGGACTGCCGGAACGAGTGATCACTCTTTCGAAGGAAGCAACTTCGACGCCGTTGATCAACGCTATCGGGCTATTGCTTGGTCGCGATTGAGCGCGTCCTGGAGACAACTCTCCACGAACGACACTGGGAACCCCCGACGAATTTCGAATAGTCCCGTTCGTTTAGTTGGGTCGATCTGCTTGCACGAAATCGATGCGGCCCCGAGCAGTTCGCGAGATGAAGTTATGTTGGACGACATGTTATACTTAAGGTGCCAAAGTCCGCCCCCCTGGCCCTTCCTGCTAAGGCACAGACATTCCTCAGAAAACTGCGGAGGTATGTGATGACCACGTCTGCTTTTGAGTGCCAGATTAGCGAGATCAATCGCGAGATCGAAGCCAGCACCCGAGGGGAAGAGGCGACTTGATTCCTCCCAGATTGCTCAGCGCTTGTTGGTGCCCTAGATCTGGTCCGTCCCAATGCGAATGGCGAAAACAGCGAGAATATCGGCAATCCCGCTCGCACGAAACTCGGACGTTCTACCTTGCTTTGATTGCCGGAGGATGTTGACCAGTACTCCGCCGATTGCAGCTTGAAAAGTCGGGATCTCGGTCGCGGTCAATTCTATCTGTGCGACAATTCCTGCGATTTCGACTTCCTGATCCGAAGAGGGCAAGATCCCTTCCTTTTCAAGCAAAGACCGGCGCGACCTTTCGATACTAGCCGCGATCTGCGGCCACTTTTTCTTGATTTGGAGTTCGATCTCGGAGAGTGCGTGTGCGACAAGTGCAACGGTTGCCCGAGGGTTTGGAGCAGGGATCTGTCGTAAGGCCCGTTCGAAAACCGGAGCGACATGTTTCACGAAACTGCATGCGGCGCGATCTAGGTCGGCTTCTACGTAGCGCCGGTTACACCACTCGGTAATGATCATGCGCCTGTCGTCTGCAGGTATGCAAGCCTCGATGTGTTTCCAGACGATTCCCCTCTCCCAACCGTCCGACCGGCTGCCGAGCCCGATGTATACGGGGAGGGCTCGCAAGGCCCATTCGGGCCAACTTGTGATTTGGTGGCTGCGCAGGAGGATTAAGCAAACGCCAGGAGGATCCTCGGACGAATCCAGTTGCCCTCGTACAGCACCGATGATTAGAGGATCATTGCAGCCGTTCGGATGCTCTTCGACAAGGCGGGCGACGTGTTCGAACAGGGCCTTTGCGTCCCGCCGCCGGTACATCGCGAACAAGACAGTGTTTGTAAGACCTGAGACCACGCGCTCGACGAGAAGGGCGGCGGTAATACCGCTCGCGGGCAGTATCAGAAACCAGGCATACCACGGGAGGGCAAACAGTCTGTAAAGGGCCCAAACCGCAGCGCCGAGCAACAAGAGGAACGAGGCCACGTTCACTCCGAAGTAGACCTTCACGCGGCCTGATAGGTCTCGATTTGACGGATCCCCTCCCCGAGGACGATCCGTTCGTTCGTTCGGAGTTTGCAATATCTTGTTCGTGGCGGCCATAATCTCGTGGTCCTCAGTCGGTCTATCGGCGTTCGGACAGTGTCAACCGCGATGCGGACGGGTGCCCAACACAAACCCCACCCGAAGTGAAACAGAAACCACCCGGGCCGCGGAACCGTGCCGAAATATGCAACGCCGATCCCGTGGAAGCTCGCGGCCGAGAAGACACCGACAATTGCCCCCAATAGTGTACGATGCGGCTTAGAGCCCCACATTCCGTTCCGTATAACTCCCGCAGCGCTCAAGGGCTTTGTAAAGTGAAACACGAAACTGCTGTCGGGGTTTCGCGCGTTCTCAAAACCGCCCAGAATTGCCGTAACTTCCGCATCTGCATAGCGTTGACGGGCGAGCGCTCGTCGTTCCAAACGTCCATATTGTACCCGCCGTCGCTCCCGGCGTTGCAGCAACTCACCATTCACAATTCGTGTCCCCTGTGGATTCTATCGAGCAAGCTTTAAGTTTTGCATTCGAGCTACATCGATGGCCCTCTGATATCCCGCGTCTGCGTGTCTGAAGATGCCAGTGGCGGGGTCGGCTGTCAAGACTCTTTCCAAACGCCTCGCGGCATCTGCGGTGCCGTCGGCGACTATGACCTGCCCGGCGTGGATGGAGTAGCCGATGCCCACGCCGCCGCCGTGGTGCACGCTGACCCAGGATGCGCCGCAGGCGGTGTTCAGCAGGGCGTTGAGGATGGGCCAATCGGCGATGGCATCGGAGCCGTCCTTCATGCCCTCGGTTTCACGGTTGGGCGAGGCCACCGAGCCGCAGTCCAGATGGTCGCGGCCGATGACGATGGGTGCAGAGACCTCGCCCTTGGCGACCAGGTCGTTGAAGATGAGGCCCATCCTTGCCCGTTCGCCGTAGGAAAGCCAGCAGATGCGGGCCGGCAGACCTTGAAAGGCCACGCGGTCGGCAGCCAGGCGGATCCATCGGCAGAGGTGCTCGTTATCAGGGAAGGTTTCGAGGACCGCCCGGTCGGTGCGGGCGATGTCCGCGGGGTCGCCGGAGAGTGCCACCCAGCGGAAGGGGCCGGCGCCTTCGCAGAACAGCGGGCGGATGTATGCCGGGACGAATCCCGCAATGTCGAAGGCGTTGCTGACGCCGACCTGGACGGCCTGGCCGCGGATGTTGTTGCCGTAGTCGAAAGTCACGGCGCCCCGCCTTTGCAGTTCGAGCATGGAGGATACGTGCTCGCCCATGGTCCGCATGGACTCTTTGATGTAGCGGTCGGGGTCGCTCCCGCGGAGGCGGACGGCGTCATGGAATGTCATTTGGTTAGGAACGTAGCCGTTGAGGGCGTCGTGGGCGGATGTCTGGTCGGTAAGGACGTCGGGTATGATGTTGCGCTTGACCAGTTCCGCCAGGACGTCGGCGGCGTTAGCGATCAGGGCGACCGAGACGGGCTGAGACTGAGTGACAGCTTCCTGGCACCAGTCGATGGCTTGGTCGAGGCTTTGGGTGCTCTTGTCGCAGTATCGGGTGTCGATGCGCCTCTGAACGCGGGCCGGGTCGACCTCTACGGCCAGGCAGACGCCGTCATTCATGGTGGCGGCCAGCGGTTGGGCACCGCCCATCCCGCCGAGCCCACCGGTGACCATCAGCTTGCCTTTAAGCGACCCGCCGAAGTGCTTGCGGCTGCACGCTCCGAACGTTTCGTAGGTTCCTTGCAGGATGCCCTGCGTGCCGATGTAGATCCAGCTTCCGGCGGTCATCTGGCCGAACATGGTGAGGCCCATGGCTTCGAGGCGACGGAATTCATCCCACGTGGCCCAATGGGGCACCAGCAGCGAGTTGGCGATCAGCACGCGCGGGGCGTCGGGATGGGTCTTGGCCACGCCCACCGCCCGACCCGACTGCACGAGCAGCGTCTCGTCGGATTCCAGGTCCTTCAGAGCTGCGACGATGCGATCGAAATCAGTCCAGGTGCGGGCAGCCTTGCCGCTGCCGCCGTAGACGATGAGTTCGTCGGGTTTTTCCGCCACCTCGGGATCGAGGTTGTTCATGAGCATGCGCATGGCCGCTTCGGTCTGCCATGATTTGCAGGTGCGCTGAGTGCCGCGTGGTGCGCGTACGGTACGCGGGCCGGACGATGCTGTCGACGGCGCGGTTACGTCAGCCATGACTTGTTCCTCCCGGAAGGGATGCTCGCGAAGGCTCAGTATGCCACCGCGTAGTCCAATCGACTCATCCGGCGGCTTCGCCGACCCTATTTACGGGATCAGAAGCTTGCGCAACTCCCGTTCCAACGGCGGGGTTTTGTTCTGGACGATGTCCCAGACGATGTCAAGATCAATGCCGAAATACTCGTGAATCAGGACATCGCGCAGACCGCTGATACGTTTCCACGGAATGGCTGGGTGGCTTTGGCGGAATTCATCTGGGATTCCCTTCGCGGCCTCGCCAAGCACCTCCAGGTTGCGGACCACCGCGTCGACGGTCCTGTCGTCTGTAGCGAAGGCTTCTTTGGTAAGGCCCTCAGTGTAGCTGTGAACCTTTCGCGCCGCTTCGAGCATATCCTGAAGATAGACGCTATAGTTCCGGGGCATCGACGGCCTCTTTCAGAATGGCCTGGCGCAGTGCCGGCTTGATCGCATCGACGAGCACCAGATCCACCGTCCGGCCAAACGCCGATTCCAGCAGCTCCTTGGCATCCATATAAGCGTCGAACGTTTTGCTCTGGAATTCGACGAGAAAATCCAGATCGCTGGTCGCGGATAATTCGCCGCGCGCTGCCGAGCCGAAAAGCGCCAGCCGCGTCACCCCGATCCGCCTCAGCGCTTGGCGATGGTGGCCGAGAACCTCCCATATGTGCCCGATGCCCCCGACCGAATGGCTCATGATGGATCCTCCCCGGCCTTCTCGGCGATCTCTTCGACTACATCAAGAAAGCGGCGCAGGGACGCATTGACGGTGGCCGCGGCTTGGTCGACCGAGTCGAGCGGTATCTGCATCTTGTGCCAGCGAAGGGGAACGGCGTAACTGTGTCTGAAGAAGTGCCGGAACGACCGAAGCGTCGCGAGATCTTCCAACAGCTCTTTCCGAATGACTGCCGGCCGAATGTGCGGAATCGCAAGGCTCATCCGGCGAAGCAGTTGTTCGTGCCACCGGGCGGGGTCCAGGCGGTTCTCAAACGTCGTCGCAATCCGATGGAACGCGCCCTCCCAGGCCGTGTAGATGCTGTGGAGCATATAGGCTATATGGGATAGCTCTTGTTGTGACGGTTCATCCGCAACACGTCTGCGAGCATCGTTCAGCTCTTCAAGCAGACGATTGACGGCCACGATGTCCGCTTCGACTTCAATGCACAGGATGCGCAATGCGTCAGGTGTCACCATGCAGCAGTTCTCCGTAGGCCTCAACGACACGGCGGAATTCCGGTGTTCCGTCAAGGTCTCGAAGGTCGATTCCGAATCCCACCGCTTCTTCCAACCGCGCACGGAGCTCATCCATTTCAGCAGTTGACGCACCCTCGACGGCGATGTCGATGTCGCCGCCGGGATGAAACGTGCCTTTGGCCAGCGACCCATACAGATAGGCCTTCTCGACGCCTCCAAACGCGCGGAGCACCTCGACGAGTCTGGGCAGGTCGCGGCGGGCGCGAGCCGTCGCCTCGGCGTTGCGGCGTTTCAGCTCGGCGGTATGGCGCCGGACGTTTTCGACATACGGGGTCAGGTCCATGCAGTCATTTTACCGCGCCGCGGTGCCCGATGCGAACCGCAATACCGCCACGCGAACCGATCACCACGTTTGTGCGTTTTGGATGGTGGTTGTAGTTCATTTCAATGAGCCCAACCCTTTTTCTATGGCCTTGAGCACGTGTTGGGCGCGGAGGATGGCGAGGGACGCCTCGATGTCGTCTTTGAACAGGCGGTCCTGTTCGGTGTGGGTGATGTGCTGCCGGACCACCTGGTGGGCGATGCGCGGCCCGACGCCGGGTTTGAGCGGCAGGCGGTAGTCCAACGCCTGGGCTGCACACATCTGCTCGATGGCCAGAACGGTTTCCAGATTGTTCATCACCTGCCAGCATTTGGTGGCTGCGATGGCACCCATGCTTACGTGGTCCTCCTGGCCAAGGGAAGTCGGAATCGAATCGACCGAGGCTGGAGAGGCCAGCAGCTTGTTTTCACTTACCAGGGCTGCGGCGGTGTATTGCGGGAGCATGAATCCGCTGTTGAGGCCGGTGTCGCGCATAAGCAGGGCGGGTAGCTCGTCATGCCCGTTCAGCAACAGGTAGATGCGCCGTTCGGAGATGCTGCCCAGCTCGCTCAGGCCGATGGCCAGGTAGTCCAGGGCCAGGGCCAGCGGTTGGCCGTGGAAGTTGCCGCCGCTGATGGCTGTGCCATCGTCGAAGATCAACGGGTTGTCGGTAACCGAGTTGATCTCGCATTCGACGATTCCACTCGTGTGGGAAATGACGTCACGCGACGCGCCGTGCACCTGCGGAATGCAGCGCAGCGAATAGGGGTCCTGTACCCTGTCGCAATCAATGTGGGACGCGAGGATTTCGCTGTCGGCCATGAGGGTTCGGAAGTTGTCGGCTACGTCGATCGCTCCGGGATGCGGCCGGAGCTGGTGGAGCCGGGCATCGAACGGCTTCAGGCTCCCCCGAAGGGCCTCCAGCGACATCGAAGCAATGACGTCAGCCTGCCGGGCGACTCGCCGGGCCCGTACCAGAATCGCGGCTGCATACGCGCTCATGAACTGAGTGCCGTTTATCAGGGCCAGGCCTTCCTTGGCTCCCAGCCGGACGGTTTCTATCCCGGCTTCGGCGAACGCTTGGGCCGCCGGGCGTTCTTCTCCGTTTTGGCGTACGTCTCCTTCTCCGATCAGCGGAATGACCAGATGGGCCAATGGGGCCAGATCTCCGCTGGCACCGAGCGAGCCTTTGTCGGGCACGACGGGCAGCACGTCGTGGTTGAGCATGGCCTGAAGACAGCACACCGTGTCTCGTCGGATACCACTATAACCCAGTGCCAAACCGTGAATCTTGAACAAGAGCATCAAGCGAACGACGGCGTCGGGAGCTGAGGGCCCGACACCGACGGCGTGTGAACGGACCACATTATGCTGAAGCTTGTCGAGGTCGTTAGCGTTGATGCGTTTGCCGCAGAGGTGCCCGAAACCGGTGTTCACACCGTAGACAGCCTGGTCACCGGCGGCAATGCGCTCAACCACTTGACGCGAAGCGTCGATCCGCTGCCAGACGTTGTCGGCAATCTCGACGCGGATCGGTCGTTCGTAGATTTCATCGAGCAGATCAAACGTGAGATGCGATCCGTCCAGCCGGACCGTCGTCGCCGCCGCCCGGGCATGCTGATTCGAGGCACTCATGGGACCAGATTATAGACGCTGTCGGATGCATTGGATACGCGGGAATAAGCGGCTGAGTATATACGGGTGCATGACGGATTCGGCGGGGCCGTCGTCCCGTAGGGACGCTGTGATAATAGCCCAGCGATTCATCGCTGGGAACAAGGTCATCCCGACGATCCAAAGTCCCGTAGGGACGGATGAAGGTTGCCCGCTGGCTCAGTCGTCCCTACGGGACTTGCTTATACCGCCGCACCAACTCCCAGCGATTAATCGCTGGGCTATTCTCAATCGCCCCTCTGGGGCTGCACCTGCGCGACCATTCGCCAACAGGAACATCCGCCGGAACTGTCACGGACCCAGTATATATGACAGCGCTCCGCGGTTGTCGGTCCAACATCGTTGGGGTGAGTGATGGGAGGGCAGCTCGAGGGTCATCGTGCAAATGCCGCGCTCGACGCCGGTCCATGTTCCCAGGCTGCCGGGCGTGGGGTAGCCGATGGATGCTCGGATGGGGTACTTGTTTCGCCGGGACATGGCCCGGGCAAGATGCCGGGCCGGGCCGTCATAGTTGTTGCACTGGCGGTGACGGTTGATGGAATGGATGGTGATGATGATGGCGGGCCGCCGGGATTCGATCAGGGCTACCAGCGCCCGGGTCTCAGGCTCGGAGGCGGGCCGGGGGCCGGAGTAGTAGCGCCGCCACTTTGGTGTTGATGTCCAGTCGGCGGTCGGAAAGTTTCGGTTGAGATCGACAGCGGCGGCGTTGCGGCGGGAACGCCGGGCGTAGCCGTCCGGATTCGCGATGGGCACGACGACTACTGACCGTTTCGGCGTATGAGATGACAAGTGGTCAATCAATCGGTGGGCGACGTAAACGCTTTTGGGTTCGTCGCCGTGCAGCCCGGCGATGATAAGGACGGTTTCGGGGGCGGCTTCAAGAGCGACGGCTTCGATCGGGCGTCCCATGATCGAGCGGCCGATACGAGTTCTCTTCACGGTGACCGCCGCGCGGGATGAATCCCGCGGCTCGGGGATTGTGAGCACTTGCGACCTCGGCTTACGCGGGGTTGGGCGACGCGGACCGACGGGTGCTGGTCAGCGTGCTCGACACGTTCACGCCCCCGCGCGGTTGTGCTGGGGACCGCCTGGTCCTGCCCTTGACGTATTCGGAGGGCGCCTCGAAGAAGTTGCCCATATGGCGAAAGCGGTCGTAGCGGCGTTTGAGCAGCGTTTCAATCCTGGGGCGCTTGAGCTCCCGCAAGGTGTCGAGCAGGTATTGTTCCAGCGCCTGGGACGCTTCCTCCGGCGCCCGGTGCGCCCCCCCCAGCGGCTCGGGAATGATCTCGTCGATGAAGTCGAGTTTCTTTAGATCGCGGGCGGTGAACTTCAACGCCTCCGCAGCGCGCGTGCGCTGCTCGTGCGTTTTCCAGAGAATGGCGGCACAACCTTCGGCTGAGATGACCGAGTAAAACGCGTGCTGGAAAACCGCGACGCGGTCGCCCACGCCGATGCCCAGCGCTCCGCCGCTGCCGCCCTCCCCGATCACCACGCATATGATCGGCGTGCGCAGGCGGGACATCTCAAACATGTTCACCGCGATAGCCTGGGAGATGCCGCGCTCCTCGGAGCCGATGCCGGGATAAGCCCCCTGGGTGTTGATCAGGCAAACCACAGGAAGCTTAAATTTCTCGGCCAGCTTCATCTTGAGCAGGGCCTTGCGGTAGCCCTCGGGGTGGGCACATCCGAAGTTGCAGGCGATGCGTTCGCGGGTGTCCTTGCCTTTGTTGTGGCCGATGATCATGACCTTGTGCCCGCCGATGCGGCCGAAACCGGTGATGATGGCTCGATCATCGCCGAAGGTCCGGTCGCCATGCAACTCGCAGAAATCGCGGACCATGTCGTTGATGTAATCGGTGACTTGAGGCCGCTCGGAGTGCCGGGCAACCAAGACCGTCTCCCAAGCGGTCAGGTGCGAAAATATCCGCTTGGTTTTGGTGACCAGCCGTGACTTCTGCTGCTTGATCTCGCGCGATAGATCGCGGTGGGTCTGACTTTGCTCAGCATATAGTGCGGCTATGTCGTTTTCGATTCGCAGGAGCGGCTTTTCGAATTCCAGGCATCCGTTGCCGGCAAGCGGCCTCTGCCCGGCGGGAACTACAGACTCTACGTCAGGCATTTTTGTAATCCGTAACTGTGTCGTCTTGTGGCGTTATCGATCCGGCGCGACCCGCGCCAGCGGCCACGCCTGATTATTATAACCTAACGTAGGATAACGGTTATACAAGATAATTCCCACCAAATGTTTTCGGGCCCTAAATGCCCTCCCGGATTTGCCTCAGGTTCGATCCGTAATGTAACCTATTTATTGACAGGTAGTTATTGCCGTTCTTGGACGTTTCTCACAGCCGTGACAAACTGTCACAGTCACTACGAGCCGCGACCCTGAGGGCGACCAAGGCGGGAGCCCGAAGGGAGCGGACGGTGGGTCTCGAGGCCGGCGTGTGTTCGCCAACAGTCGTTTGCGGATTTGCGGAGGGGCATATATCGATGCAGCGTCGATCGCGATCGCTACTACTCAAGCTGCAGGCCGGCCTGCTGATGGTCTTCGTGCTGATCATCGGGACCGTACTGGGCGTGCAGGTTCTCTTGGCCCGAGCGTCAGAACATGGGGCCTTCCATGACCACCTCAGCAAGCTGGCCCGTGTCGGGCTGGCTGCGATCGAACTGGCGCCGGATCGGCATTCAGATGTTACGCGCCGGGAACGTTTTCGCGATTGGTCGTGGTCTGTGATGGCCGACCCCGCGGTGCGTGGAGCCGCATTGCTCGATGCCGGCAGCAGGGTCGTTGCCTTGCAGCCGGAGGACATAGCTGATCGGCGGGCCATCGCCGATGCCGTCGCTGCGGACGCTTGGGACTTCGACCCTGGTAATGGGCTTGGACGGCTGGAGTTGGCCGTGGCCGCCGCCGGTGGGCGGCAGCACGTGGTCGTCTTCGCCGCGCCGTTTCGATTCTCCCTGCTTTCGGGCGAGAGGTGGTGGGCATCGCTGTTGGCCGGCGGCTCGGTAGCGGGTGCCGGATGGCTCTGGCTGCGGCGGCGCGTGGTGCGATTGCTGATTCAGCCGCTTCGGAGCCTGCGCAGGGTCGTCGAGACGGGATGCCCCAGGCCCGAAGACACACCGCAGAACAACCGCGACGATGAGCTGGGCCGGCTTGCCCGGGCTATCGAGCGCGCTCTGGACGACCGTGAGCGGTCTCGTGACCGGGTTGACGTTCTCGAGCGCATCATGGACCAGCGAGTGGCGGCCCGGACCCGGCAGATTCAGGCGATGCTGGCGCAGGCGGAACGGCAGGCGTGGATCGATCCGCTCACCAGGCTGGGCAACCGCCGGCTGCTGGACGACCGACTCGAGCCGCTGTACGCCAGCCAGGTGGAGTGCGCAGAGGACATGTCGATCGTCGTGTTCGACATTGACAACTTCAAGCAGCTCAATGACACGCTGGGTCATGCGGCAGGTGACGAGCTGTTGAGCTTTACGGGGGAGCTGTTCCGCGGCGCCCTGCGATCGAGCGACATCGGCCTGCGCTACGGCGGGGATGAGTTCGTGGCCATCCTGCTCGGCTCCGGCTCCGACGAGGCGGCGGAAACGGCTGATCGCTTGATCAAGCTCTTTCGTCAGCGTGCATCGTTGTACAAAGTGTCCTTGCCGGTGACGATGAGCGCGGGCGTGGCCTCGATCCGCACGGCTAACTCGAACTCCGGCGGCGAACTGCTGAAGCTCGCGGACGCCGCGCTGTACCAGTCCAAACGCGTCGGCAAGGGACGGGTTCACGTCCATCGGCAGGACGCACGCAAACCTACGGCGGTTCGCGTCTCGTAACGATGGGGTCCGGTGGTTCGAACATCTCTGGAGCCGGGAGCGCGTTCTTTGATCCGGGCGTCTGCCAAACGGCAAGCCACTTCTGGCGTCTCCACCGCGCTGTTGGCGCTTTCGTCGACCGGTTCGTCGTGAACCGCATTCGGTACTCGGGCAAGAGGGAAGGTTCGTCTTTCTTGTGACATCGCGTCGTTGGGCAGCGGTGAACCGTGCTATGGGCTGACGCGGGCGCAGGCGAGGATTTCGGCGATCTGGATGGCGTTGAGGGCGGCGCCTTTGCGCAACTGGTCTCCGCTGAGGAAGAGCTCGATGCCCCTGCCGTCGGGCAAGCTGATGTCGCTGCGGATGCGTCCCACAAGAACGTCGTCGTGGCCGTCGGCTTCGATGGGCATGGGAAAATGGGAGTTCTCGCGGTCATCGACGAGTTTCACCCCGGGAGCCTCTTCGAGGACGTCGCGGACCTGCGACACCGTCACCGACTCATTAAACTCGAGATTGACCGATTCACTATGGGCCCGCATGACCGGCACGCGGACGCAGGTGACAGCTACCGGCAGGTCCGGCGCGTGAAGGATCTTTCGGGTTTCCTTGACGACCTTGTTCTCCTCGCCGTTGTAGCCGTTCTGTTCGACGGCTGAGTCGTGGGCGAAGAGGTTGAAAGCGATGGGGTGAGGAAACGCTTGGGGACGGATCTCTTTGCCGTCGAGGTAGTCGCGGGACTGCTCGCGTAGCTCTTGCATGGCTTTGAGTCCCGCGCCGCTGGCGGCCTGGTAGGTGCTGACCACGACCCGCTTGATGGGGAATGCCCGGTGGATCGGGG
>JAZGDL010000201.1:0-6477 GCA_036477795.1 Phycisphaerae bacterium | reverse complement strand
CCGCGAAGAGAAAATCGGCGACGATCGCCACCGACAGCCAGTTGGGGATCCGGTACGTCGTCGCGTCGTGATACGCGGCGTACAGCAGCGCGCCAAGAAACGCGAGCACCGCAATCGTCGCCAGCATCCGCAACCACATCAATAAAGCGCCGGCGTCGCCCGGCACCCCGCTTCGAACGTCGCCGCGACAAAAACACGCCAACCACCCCATTCGCCCGCTACCCTCGGACAGCAGGCGCTACAGAGGCCCAAACCATGCATCTCCCGACTTTATGTGTCGGGTGTCGGCACCACGCGTCACGCTTGACCATGACGCTTGTACTCACCGCCGAAACGGGCTGCCTGAGCGACGGCACCCGCGAGTTTACTGCGTTTTCGGTTGCAGCGCTGTGTCGACGTCGGCGAACATGACGTTGAGGCTGTTGCCCAACAGTCCGACCGCGGCGATGATCGCAACCGCGATGCCCGCGGCAATCAGGCCATACTCGATCGCGGTGGCGCCGGATTCGTCACGTACGAACCTTTTCACAAAGCGGCGTAACATAATACCCTCCTTAACAATGGTGGTACACGAACCGGTTGCAAAACCGGCCTACGCAACCAGACGCGGGCGTATGATCGACCGCATCCGGTTTGTCACTTGCCGCCGTAATGCCTCAGCGACAGCAGGATTCTAGCACGGCGATTTCGCTTGAGCAATAAGGGATTAACCATATCATCTGTTACTGACAGCACTCGTCCATGGCGATTGCGGCGCATCCTTTCCACCTTTAAGATATCATAGCTTAGAGAATTGGCTTTCCGTCTATGACTAGACTGATCATCCAAATTCCCTGCTACAACGAAGCGGAGACGATAGGCATCGCTCTTGATACCCTGCCCCGCAACGTGGCAGGCGTCGACGAGGTTCAATGGCTAATCGTTGACGACGGGAGCATGGACGGAACCGTCGACGTGGCGATCGCACATGGGGTCGACCATGTCGTACGCCTCAACGGCCATCACGGATTGGCCCGGGCCTTTACCGCCGGTCTTGAGGCGTCTCTCGTCGCCGGTGCTGACATCATTGTCAATACGGACGCCGATAATCAGTATTGTGCCGATGACATTCCGTCCTTGATCAAACCGATCCTGGAGAGCCGGGCGGACATCGTCATCGGTGCCCGTTCGATCCGCGACTTCGAGCATTTCTCGCCGCTCAAGAAGCTACTTCAACGGATAGGCAGTTGGGTGGTGCGCCTGGCAAGCAATACGGACGTGGAGGACGCGCCCAGCGGCTTCCGCGCCATCAGCCAGGAGGCGGCGATGCGGCTCCACATTTTCGGCGAATATACGTATACCATCGAGACCATCATCCAGGCCGGGCAGAAGGGCTTGAGAGTCGTGTCCGTGCCCGTGCGCACGAACCCGGACCTCCGTCCATCGCGGCTGGTAAAGAGCATTCCGCGCTATGTGATGCGGTCGGTCAGCAGCATCTGCCGGATTTTCGTCACGTACCGGCCACTAAGATTGTTTTTCCCGCTGGCCGGTGTGATCTTCTTCGCCGGCTTCGCGCTCGGTATCCGCTATTTGTATTTGCAATTCATTGGGGAAGGTGCGGGTCACGTCCAATCGGTCATCTTGGCGGCAGCGCTGATCGGGATCGGTGTATTCGTCTTCCTGATCGGCGTCACCGCTGATTTGATTTCCACCAACCGAAAGCTGCTCGAAAAAATCGATTGGAGGCTTCAGACGCTGGAACGGAAGATTCGCCATGATCGGCCGCTAGAGCCGAAGCATGCGGTTAAGCAGCAGACCATCGTGACGCCGATGAGCGGAGTCAATATCGCAGATCAGTTCGGGTCTCCCGTCCGGCCCGACAGACCGGCCAAGAGGCAGGAATGAGTATTGACGCTCTTGGGGGTGAGCCCGCGAACATTGGCGGAAACCTTTATCCGAAATATCGAACCCGGAATCCGATCGCTCGGTGGCTCGTGGCTGGCTTTCTCTCTGCGTTCCGAGACCTTGCCGGACGCACTGGCGCCCATGAGGTCTTGGAAATCGGCTGCGGGGAAGGTTACTTGAGCGCCATGTTGGCCGCGGAAGGCCGATCGGTGCGCGGCGTCGACATCTCGTCCCGCGTGATCGAGACCGCGCGCCGGAATCCGGACGCCGTGACCCACAACGTCCGTTTCGACGTCGCCAGCATCTTCGACATGGACCCGGGGAAAGACGCAGCGGAACTCGTGGTGTGCTGCGAGGTACTTGAGCACCTTCACGAGCCACAAAGGGCGCTGGCGCTTCTCGCGAAGCTTGCCAGTCCGCACCTCCTGGTCAGCGTGCCGAGGGAGCCGCTATGGCGTGGTCTCAATATGCTGCGGGGTAAGTACGTTCTGCAATTGGGTAATACGCCCAGCCACATCCAGCATTGGTCGCCGTGCGGCTTTCTAGCCAATTTAGAGCGATATGTGGAGATCGTCGCGGTAAAGAAACCGCTTCCATGGATAATGGCGCTTTGCCATACGCGGCGGAATGGAGTTGATGCGTATACGTGCCGTTAACCTCCGCCACGTCGGCGGGCTAATCGTGGTCGGCGCTGCCTGTCTATTCGTTGCCGATAAAATCATCAGCACCCAAATTTGGACGCTCGCCGAGACGAATGGCAGGACCATACTCGTCGCCGTGCTGGTAGGCGCCGCAGCGTACGGTCTCTCGGGCTTTCTGCTCTCTGCCGCGTGGCTCAGAATCTTGCGATGGTGTGGCCAAGATAAGGCGTCAATGAAGCTATGCTTTTGCATATACGCCCGCACTCAGATCGCGAAATATATCCCCGGAAACATCTTTCATTTCATAGGCCGCCATGCGATGGGGCGACGCTTCGGTTTCGGTCACACACCGATGGTTTCGGCAGCGGTTTTGGAAGGCATCGGTTTGATACTGGCGGCAAGTTTGTTGGCGCTTGTCGGCGCGCTCGTGTGGCTTGAACCTCGAAGCGGCCTAGCTCCGGCCAAGTTTGCCGCCCTCGGCGCGATTCTGCTGCTGGTACCTTACGCTCTGGTGTACGGGTTGCCCAGACTCGCCAGAGCCCGGCGGATGGAGGTCGAAGCCCGTCGACCGCGCGACACCGTTACAGAACTCATTCCCGCATATCTTCTTCAGATTTCGTTCTTCCTTCTCTCCGGGTGCATCCTCTGGGGCTTGGCTTTGGTCGTCGGCGACGTGTCTCTGTCCGCACTGGCGCCGACGGTCACAGCTGTTGCCGCAGCTTGGGTCGCCGGCTTCCTCATGCCGGGCGCCGCCGCCGGCATCGGCGTCCGCGAAGCCGTGCTCATCGCCGCGCTCTCCGGTACTCTCGGTGAGCGGGAAGCGACCTTGATCGCCGTTGCCTACCGCGCCGTTACGCTTTCCGGCGACCTTTTTTTCTTCGCCCTGAGCTTTCCATTGATTTTGCCTACGCGCCGCGCGCGGATGTGACCGACATCCTGCGCGTGAAGGTGGGCTTGCTCCCTTCAAATAGTCGGCCCTGAAAAATACTCAAGATATTGAATCTAAGGGATTCTTTTGGGTTATCAAGTATTGTAAAATACCGGGAATCGTTGGTTTGATGTCGATTTCTGGTGTTTTCGATGCATCCCAAGCAGCAAGAGCGCTCGCTGAGCGACGACCATTTCCACCACCGCCTCGACAACATGCTGGACCAGCGGCACGCGCTGGTACGGCTCGCGCGGCTGATCGACTGGGAGGGTTTCGATACGGCCTTTCGCCGGTTCTACCGGGAACGCGGCCGGCCGGGGAAGCCGACCCGGCTGATGGTGGGTTTGAGCTATCTCAAGCACGCGTTCGATCTCTCGGATGAAGAGGTGGTCGAGCGCTGGGTCGAAAACCCGTACTGGCAATGGTTCTGTGGGTTTGAGTACTTCCAGCACGCGCCGCCGTTCGACCCTTCATCGCTGACCCGTTGGCGCCGGCGGATCGGGGCCGGCGGCGTGGACACCCCCTGGATGACGGCGGCGGTCAACGCGACTCAGCCGCCTCCCGGATCGAGAAAACCCTGAAGGCCTGAGACAGCGCCCTGGGTAGCTTCACGGGCTCGAGAAAATCCGGAAACTCACCTGCCGCCAGCGCTTCGTATAATGTGCGATCGGGGGTTGCAGTACGATACATGAATTGCTCGAACGAATCCGGGCAGATTATGATCAAGTCCACCGTGTTTTCCCTGAGCAACGCTTCGGCTACCGGGAAATCGGTCGATGTCATGATTCGATAACTGGCGGTAAAGCCCGGCTGCTTGCGATGATTCGGGATAGCGAAGACGTAGTGCGGTGTTCGGTAGAGCAATTCCGGCCCGAAATCGATAAATGCAAGCAGCCGCTTCGGCGACTCGCCCCACTGTGCCGAGTCGCTAACAAATTCCGCCAGCGGCTTGAGAGGGCATAGGGCTCTGGCTTTTATGATTTCGTTCGTTCTGTCAGTAGCACCGGACATAAGCGTTGGCAGATAGAACCACGTACACAAGCCAATCACCAGCAACGGCCGTACAAGCGTGACACGCATCCCCCGCAGCCGCGTCGTGACCCGGGTGAGAAGCGTCGCCGCGAGGTGCGCATAAGGCGGCAGCAGCAGGATCTCCGCGTAGGACGACCAGCGGACCTGGGCAACGGTCAGGGCGATGAAGGCCACGGCCCCAAGACCGATAAATACCCAAACGCGCCGCTCGAGTCCGGACCGGGTGGTGATGAGGTATCCAAGGTATGGCAGGGTCGGGACCGCTATGCCGAGCCAGAAGAGCGGCATTGCAACCGCCGTGCCCCAACCCCACCTGTGACGCGCCGCGGGGCTAAAAACTGGCTGCAGTTCCTCGATATGAGCCAACCGCACAGTCCGATAAAGTTCGTCCACATCGGCCAACGGACTTTCGAAAAATCCCGGCTGCATGAACCACAATGCGACGCCGCCGCCAGCCACGCCGATTACGGACCAGCCAAACCGGCAGGCGAATGTGGACAGCAGGGTGCCTTGCCGTTCCAGTAAGAATGTGCCGGCCCAAAAGACCAGATTGACGCCGAACAGCGTTAAATGGGCGATGGAAATTCGGTCGAATTCGTTTTCGTTCAATGCACTAAAACCACGTTCAGCCAGCAATGCTGCGGCAACCGCGACAAAAGTGGCGAACGCATAAATAAAAGGGATGCGGGCAAGCCCCCGGTTGCCCCAGAGCCAAGACAGAGCGACTGCAGCGAGACTTAACGCAACCATCGGCAACGCCTCTATGGCGACCCAAATGGCGAAGGCGGCAACGATGCCACCCCAAACAGCGCAATTCGTTCGATCCGAATCGAGCAGCAGCCGAATGGTTAATCCGATTGTCAGAATATTGAGCAGAATCGTAAGGCTATGATGATCGGGCCGCCCGATCATGAACACCGAGACAAAGGCTGGCTGCGATACGATAAGGAAACACAACAGCCACAGCCGCTGTCGCTGCAAAATAGGCAGCACAGCCCACAAAAGTCCAAATACCGATAAAATCTGCAAAACGGGACTGATCAACACACCCCACCAGTACAAACCGTTCCGGAAGCCGACGAGCGAACCGGCAAGCAGTCCGCCGACGAGGAGCAACGCGTCCAGCGGCCGGGTCCAATGTTGTACGTGGCCGTCGGGCGGGTTGATGCGCGGAAAGACCGGGTCGAACCAAGCACCGGTCTTCCATAAATGCCCCACCCGGTTCAGCCGCATGTAAGTGTCTGGATCGTACAGAGCGTCGTCGAAAACGGGCGCGACGCCACGAATGACAAACCCCGCCTGGATTATGAGGATCAGCAGGATCGTAACGAACAGGACGGGGCCCAGCCGATACCCGACGAAATCTTCATTCATGTCTCTGCCGATACTCACCCTGAGAACCGCAAAACCTTCAATTTTCCCCAACGTGGCGTTTTCTCTCGAGCCGAATTATACGAATCGACTGCCTATCGATGACGGATTTGTCCTAAGCCCGCCCAATTCACCGCGGTGGTTCTCAGGTCGGTGACAGCCGTAATGTTCACCATAATATCAACGCCTTACAAAAAAATAACAGCGACAGACAATGGACGGAACGCAGCGCGTGAATCGACCCGAACTCCAATACTGCCGCTTCTCAGCCCTGACTTCAACCGATGCCCGCGCATAGGTGATGTACGGAAGTTTGTGTCAGGCGGGTGAGAGGGGGTACTCCGTGGGTCGTTGATATCCACGAGAAGGAGCACCCCCAATGCCGCAAGCTGCGACGATCAAGGGTTTACCGCGCGCGTTCCGGATGATGAAGGCCATGCAGGCGCAAGGGATCGAATGGGGCGAGGATGACCGGCGCGCCGGGCCCGCCCGCACGCAACCCCCCGCGAACGTTGCCGGGGATTACGCTCCATCCAGGTCCGCCAGGACCTTGCGGGCGACGCGGAAACATTCGACGCCCGCCGGTATGCCGCAATAGACCGCGATCTGCGTGAGAATCGC
>JAZGDL010000200.1:0-10968 GCA_036477795.1 Phycisphaerae bacterium | reverse complement strand
GCCGATCGAGTCGCCCGGGCACGCCTGGAACTACTCAACCCCGGACACGGCGAACTCATCTTCATCGACGTCATCGATTGGCAGGGAACCTCGGACCATTGGCTCGAACGAGTCGACACCACCATCGCAGGCTACCAGCGCGCCATCAAGCACTACGACGACGCTCTGTGGTGGGCCCGGTTTCGTCCCGGGAGGGGAGAAAAAGGGGTCAGGCTACTTTTTCTCGGTCCTCTCCGGTCGTTTCTCACTGCAACTCACGAAAAAGTAGCCTGACCCCTTTTTCTCCCCTCGGCGACCTGGGTCATTTCGGTTGTGCACCGGCCTTGCGCTCCGCCATGCGCTGCACCTGCCGCGTCAGCTCTTCCACTTGGCGGCGTAGAGCCTCCACCTCAGTGGGCGTTTGCGTCTCGCGCTGGTCCGACGAGTTTTCAGAAGATGGCACGCTGGGGGTCATGGCCTCCATGAGCCCCCGGCGCCAGTCCATCGGATTCAGCGGCTGCGTCAGGTCCACACCGAGCGTGTTGCGGATGAACTTGATCCACTGCTCCTGCGAAGTCTTATGAGTCTCCAGCACCTGGGCGAAGAACTGCTCGACCACCGAGCCGAGGAACTCGCGTTGCGTGCGGATCACCTGGTGGAGCATGCTGGCTGGGAAGATATCGAGCTTAGGCGCATCGCGTTCCAAGAGGATCTGCGTGAGCACCAGGTTGGTGATGTCATTGCCGGTTTTGCCGTCGGTTACTTGCAGCTCGTAACCGTCGCCGACCAGCTCGTACATGTCCTTCAGCGTGACGTGGCAACTGCGGGTGCTGTCGTAAAACCGCCGGTTGCCGTATTTTTTGATCGACAGGACGCGGGCTTGGCGATTATCGGACATGACATACCTCCAGTGATCCAGATCGGTCCCAGGCCCCCATACTGTAACGCAATAGCGAAATCATGGCAACAGAAAAGACTTAACACAATTATAACACGTTTCCAGTACGGGCTTTACAGCAACTAAAGGTTTTTGTGCAATTGCACGAAAACCGCTTGACCAAGACGTTTGCCGGGTTATATTCCCCTTATGCGACCCGTCAAAACGAGGACGAGTCATCGGAGAAAAAACAAGAACCGAAAGGGCATCAAGATGATGGCTACCCAAACCAGCGAATTCGTTACGGACGCCTTCAAGCAGGCGGCGGAGAGCTTCAACCAGGCCATGCGCACGAACATCCAGTTCCAGGAGCAGGCCGCCAAATACTGGTCGGACACCGCCGGCAAGAGTTTCGAGCAGTTCCGCGACCAGGCCGACAAGATTTCCAAGGAAACGGTTCCTGCAGCCAAAAAAAGCCTCGAGCAGTTCCACAACACGTTTGACCAGCAGGTCAAGAACTGTTTGGATACACTCCGCGAAACGTTCGAGGCCGGCCGCGACTGGGACGTGCAAAACGTGTTCGATCAGACCACCAAGCTATGGCAGAACTCTTTCGAGGCCATGCGCTCGAACGTCGACGCGATGGCCCAGACCAACATTGAGATGTTCGAGAAGCTCTGCGAGCTGTCCAAGAAGGCCTGCTCGACCAACGGTCACAAGGCCGGCAGCAAGCCGGCAAGCAAGTAGGCGTCCAGCGCCGATCTGAGCCCCAAGCGCAAGCGCGGGGAATCTATCGCGGTGTCAAGAGGCTATAGACTCCTTCATGCTCAAGAACGTGTACCTCGCCGGCGGGTCGCGGACCCCGCTGGGCCTTTTCAACGGCGCGTTTGCGGATGTGTCAGCCGCCGAGTTGGGTAGCGTGGCCATCAAGGCGGCGCTGCGGCGGGCCAACGTTGCCGCCGACGACGTTGACGAGGTGCTGTTCGGCAACGTGGTCGGGGCCGGTCTGGGCCAGAACATCGCACGGCAGGCGGCGCTGGGCGCGGGGCTGCCTAACTCCTGCGGTGCGACAACCATCAATAAAGTGTGCGGTTCTTCGATGCGCGCGGTGATTCTCGCCGCGCAGGCGATCCAGTGCGGCGACGCCGACCTGATCGTCGCCGGCGGAACCGAGAGCATGACGCGTGCCCCCTATCTGCTGCCCAAGGCGCGGAGCGGCTATCGGATGGGGCACGGTGAACTGATCGACTCCATGATCCACGACGGCCTGTGGGACGTTTACAACGACGTCCACATGGGCACTTGCGGCGATAAGTGTGCCCGCAAGTACAACATCTCCCGGGCGGAGCAGGACTCTTTCGCTATCGAGAGCTACAAGCGTGCAGTCGCCGCCCAGGCGGCGGGCAACTTCGACGCGGTGATGGCCCCGGTAGAGGTCAAGACTCGCCAGGAAACGCTTGTGGTGGATCGCGATGAAGAGCCGACCCGCTTCAAGGAGGACAGAATCCGCACACTCAAGCCCGCGTTCGGTCCCGAAGGAACGGTCACAGCGGCCAACGCTTCGGGCATCAGCGACGGGGCTGCCGCAGCGGTGGTAGTCGGAGAGGAAAAGGCCCATGCACTGGGCGTCAAGTGCGACGCCCGCATTCTCGGGCATGCCAACGTGGCCATGGAGCCCGAGTGGTTTACCATCGCCCCGATCCATGCCATTAAGAAGTTGGGCGACCAGTTGTCCATCAAGCTGAGTGACGTTGACCTCTTCGAGATCAACGAAGCTTTTGCGGTGGTGGCGCTGGTGGCCATGAAGGAGCTAAATCTTCCCCATGAGAAGGTCAACGTTTGCGGCGGGGCGGTGGCCATGGGCCACCCCATCGGCGCAACCGGGGCGCGCATCATCGTCACGTTGATCAACTCCCTGCGTATCCGCAAGCAGAAGCTGGGAATCGCCTGCCTGTGCATCGGAGGCGGGGAAGCCAGCGCCATCGCCGTCGAGCGATGCGACTAGCGGGACGTCAACGTTCGAATTGTCGGTTGGAGTGTGGGGTGAGGGAGCGCAGATTACGCTGTCGGCGTCTGCCAAACGACAAAGTCACGGCCGGCGCCAACCCGTCAATTGAACTGTGACGGAGCACTGGCGTCAGAACAGTACCGCGCGGCGCCGAACCCATGGGGGCGGCGCTGCGACGGTTTCATTTGCAGGAGTTGACCATGTCCAAGGGCGATGCCGCCGCACCGGGATCTGATCCCTTTACACAGTTCTGGACCGACGCGATGGGCCGCATGGCCGCCGCCGGCGCCGCTTCTGCCGGCTCAAACCCCGACCCGGCTGAACAGATGCGACGGACGTTCTTCAGCGCTCTGGCTGAATACTCCGACCAGTACATGCGCAGCGAGCAGTTCCTCAAGGCCATGAAACAAACCTTGGACAACTCGCTGGCCCTCAAACAGCAGATAAATCAGTTTCTCACGCAGTCACTGCAATCGGCACAGATGCCCTCACGTTCCGACACCGATCACATCGTGCTGTTGTTGCGCGGCCTGGAAGATCGCGTGATGGGCAAGCTTGAGGAATTAAGCAACCGTGTCGAAGCTCTGGAGGCTCATAGGAACGGGGCGCCTGAGCCAAAACGGAAAAAGAGCAAGCCGCAGCCGCGGAGCAAGCAATGACCACAACGGCGTTTCCCGCAACCCCCTGGCCCACGTCGCCCGAAGCCGCCACGCAGCGATGGATGCAGTTCATGACCAAGATGGCGGCCTTGCCCAAGGTGGCTGAGATTGCCCGGCAGGTCCGCGTCGGAGCCACTCCCACCCAAACGGTTTACCGGGAGGACAAAGTACGCCTCCTGCGTTACGAATCTGACGTCGAGAAGCGATACCAGACTCCTCTGGTGGTGGCGTTCGCCCTGGTGAATCGTCCCTACATTCTCGATCTGCGCCCCGGCAAAAGCGTGGTACGCCACTTCGTGGAGCGCGGCTTTGACGTGTACAACATCGACTGGGGCGTGCCCGCCGACGGCGACCGCTTTCTGACGCTGGAAGACTACATCCAGCGCTACATGGATCACGTCGTCGACCACGTGCGCAAACGAAGCGGGTGCGATCGGATCAACGTCCTGGGTTACTGCATGGGCGGAACGATGAGTGCCATGTACACGGCACTGGAGCAGGAGAAGGTAAAGAACCTGATCCTGATGGCCGCCCCGGTCGATTGGTCGACCAGGGAAAGTCTTCTGAGCGTCTGGACCGACCCCAAGTACTTCGACGTGGACAAGATGATCGAGGTGTTCGGCAACGCTCCCGCCGAGTGGCTGCAGATGTCTTTCCTGATGCTCAAGCCGGTGCAGAACCTGTTGGAAAAGTACTTCAACTTGTACGAGAACATGGAGAACGAGAAGTTCCTCGAGGACTTCTTCGCCATGGAGACCTGGCTGAACGACAACATCCCGGTGGCCGGCGAAACCTTCAGACAGTTCGTAAAACTCTGTTTCCAGCAGAATCTGCTGATCAAGGGCGAACTGGAACTGGGCGGCGAGCGCGTGGACCTGAAGAACATCCGCTGTCCGATTCTGAATCTGACAGCCCAGAAGGACCACCTGGTGCCCTGCGCACAGAGCTTGCCGTTCAACGACGCGGTGGGCTCCACCGACCGCAAGTCCATCAACTTCCCGGCCGGTCATATCGGAATGGCCGTCGGTTCCAAGGCCCATCGCGACTTGTGGCCAAAGGTCTGCGACTGGCTGGCCGATCGATCTGATGAGATCAAGAGCAATCGCCCGCGGGGCAAAGCCAAGAGGCGTTAAGGGGTCAAAACATGAACGGACCTGACGGCAACGGCGCGAAAGATTTTGTCGGCGACTGGCGGGACAGCAGGCTCGATCTGACCGACAAGGTCGCCGTGGTGACCGGCGCTGCCCGAGGCATCGGCCGGGCAACGTGCGTAGCGCTTGCCAGAGAGGGCATCAAGGCCATCGCCGTGGTCGATCAGTTGAGCGACGTCACCGAGTTCGCCGACCAGGCTAACGAGCACTTTGGCCGGGAGGTTATGGTGCCCTTCTCCGGCGACGTCACCTCTGCCGAGTTCCGTGGACGCGTCTTCACCGAAATGCAGAAGCTGCACGGTGTGCTGTCCATCTGCGTCCCCGCCGCCGGGATCACGCAAGACCGCTTGGCTGTAATGGTGGACCGCGATACCGGCGACGTCGACCTGTACTGCGACGAGGCCTTCCGCCGGGTGTTGGAGGTGGACCTGATCGCCCCCATCTACTGGGCCATGGAGACGGTGGGCAGCGTCGCCCGGGATCGTCATGCTCGCGGATTGAAACGATGGAAACCGTCCGACGGCATGCGCGGCTGCATCATTCTTATCGGTTCGGTCTCGTCGGCGGGCAACCGCGGCCAGATCAGCTACGCCACCGCCAAGGCGGGCCTGGAAGGTGCTCAAGCCACCTTGACCGCCGAAGCCATGTACCACACGGTGTCCGCTGCGCCATCATCCACCCCGGCTACACCGACACCGCCATGGTGCGGGCCCTGGGGGAGGGCTTCATCAACAAGCACGTCCTGCCCCAGACGCAATTACGTCGGCTGATCATGCCCGAGGAGATCGCCGACGCCATCTGCTTCATGATCCGCAACGCGTCGGTCTCCGGCGAATTGTGGGCCGACGCCGGCTGGCATCCCTCCGCCCAATAGGCCCACCTCCAACTCGCGAGAGAGGGCGAGAAACGTACCTTCCAGCCACCACGCTGGACCGAGAATCCCTTCTCGGTCCCCCTTCCTGGCGGGCCACGGGAAGGGATTCCCGCAGCGGATGGATGCGAGAAAGGATTCTCGCACCAGCATTTCTCGTGCTATAATTCAACCCTTAGGTCACGCATCGGGCGTGCCCGAGTCCATCATTTCGATTCCGCATGGACCATCACATTGGATGGGAGGAACCTGCGTTGGACCCTTGCCCGACCCCGGCCATTCCCGTCGAATGGCTGGAAGAATTTGAAGCCGCCGCCCGCCGTCCGCTGGAGAGCCGCATGCGCTATGCCTTCATTTGCACCTATAAGCCGGTCCTCGATGACGCCCCTTACCGCGCTTTCGACACCATGAAAGACTACCGGCGCTGGTGCGAAGAGAATCTACCGGATTGGCTGGGCTATGGCCGCCTTTGAATATCGTCAGGCCCAGGAAATCCGCGACGTGTTCAACCGGCACGGCTGCCGCTACCTGTTCATCGGCAAGTCCGGGGCGATCCTGCTCGGCTTTCCCGATACGACACAGGGTCCCACTGGCGGCTTGTCCGCCAGTGCCCACGGGTACGGCAAGGGGGTGCTCAATCCCCTCTGGGCTGCAGCCAGAAAAGGTGCCGGGGTGAATTTCTTGGTACGACTGACACCCTTTTCTTCTTCATACGGACACCTTTTCTTCCCCCGATCCAAGCCGCGCAGCCAGTCCGTCGACCATTTGTGCCCACCTGCGCTGAACCTCTGTTTGGATAAACTGGTGGCGTGCTTCCCGTACCTCATCCTTGAACCATCTCTTCGTCCACTCACGGATATCACCTTTGTAACCAGGACCGCCTCCCCATCGACCTCGGCAGTCCTCCCAGTAACCGTGGTCGCGCCGCAACTCTTCCCTAAAGGCCGACTCACCAAGTTGCTGGACGTCGACAACAAACGATGCGAATGCCTCGTCCACCTGCGATTCAAGATGCCGAAGGAAGTTATGAGCTTCGACTAAATCCGCATCGTTAAGTTCGTTCTCCAGTATCCCCTTTAGCTTAGTGATCTGATCCTTGGATCGTGCTACCGCCTCACGTCGCGCTCCAAACCCAAGACCATGCCAATAGTCAAAATTATGCCAATCACCGCGTCTGTTGACGGACGCGCGAAGACTCGCAGCGTAACGAAGTCCGTCCATCTCTTCTAAAAGCGCATTATCCACTTGGTGGATCATACCGCACATATTGCGGTTATTCGTGAGCCAAGTCCGCAATGGTCTAGTGGCTTGCTCAAAGACGGCTCGAAGCTGCTCATCTTCCTTGTTTTCGATAAGTTGATCCACCGTATCCACCAACACACGGACCTGTCCAACAGTGTTTTCGCGAATCTGTAGAATCTTCTCCTTGATCAATTCACGCACACGCATGCAATCCTCGCTACGGCGCACGTTGAGAAAGTCAACCGGCAGGTCGCGCACAGACAGGTCCGTCAGGGTCGTTGTGCGAACTTGCTCAAGCCGGATCTCTCGACCCTCCTCTGCATCTGCCACGGGCTCCCCTGTCAATTCGCCCAGAACTCCGCACTCGTCGCCGTCTTTCGGCAGAACCAGCAGTAGTCCCCGCTTCAGAATAGCCTCATGCAGTCCCCCCTCTTTCGCGCGTTCAATAACGAGCTGTACAGCAGCGCTCGGAGCGTCTTCAAAACGTGAACAAAGAACGACGATCGTTCGAGGATCGTCAAGGTACGCCTGAAGGTCACGCCTTGGAACAGACGGTTCGTCAATGCCACGTGTGTCAATCAGGCAAACGTTCAGCTCGGGCGCGTCCAGAACATCCTCCGGAACTAGCACGTCAATGCGCCGAGGTACGGAAAACTCACTATGGCGACCAAAATTGATTTCAGCGAAACGTCTCGAAAGCCAGTCCAAGGGAGATTGTGCAATCGCCCTTGGGTAGACGATCGAGGTGCGCCGCCGCCTTGGTAAATTGAGACGTCCCAGGATCTCTACATGAAGTTCTTCCTCTTTTGGATACTCTTTGACTAGAGCAAGCGCTGGATCCTCAAGGAGGCCTTTGGGGTCGAGGCCTTTGGGAGGCCTTTGGGGTCAGGGGGGCCTTTGGGGGGGCCTTTGGGGTCAGGGGGCCTTTGGGGTCAGAGCGCATTTAGTCATTAGTGAGTCTCTTTTCCAGTCGTTGCACCGTCCGGCGGATGGCGGGGCCGGTGGATTCGATCCTGCGGATGGCCGTCACGCGGCTCCGGAGTCAACCACTAATGACTAAATGCGCTCTGACCCCAGAGATGCCCCGACAATCACTATAAGTTGCACGTGACCAACGCCCAATACCAACTGTTCGCTGTCTCGCGGGGTAAATCAACTGAGATAGGTTATACAATCGAATCGACCTCGGGCTGGAACACGGTGACCATCAAGGCCTCAGGTTCGACAATTGACGTCTGGGACGGGAACACCAAAGTCATCAACGGTGCCATCGACTCGACCATCGACGCCGGCGGCTTTGCTCTGGGCGGCGATCAGCCCAAGTTCCGCAACATCAAGATCGGCTACGACAACAACGGCGACAATGACATCGACGATGCCGGCGACGATATCGTCTACGCCGACTCCTTCGATTCCACCAGCTTCAGCCTCAACGCCGATCACAGCGACGCCACCGCCGACGACTGGGACAAGAACGGCAACCTGCTGGACGACGGCTGGTACCTGCACACCTACGACGCCTGGAACCGCCTGGTGAAGATCAAGACCCAGGAGGACAATCTCACCATCGCGGAATACGGCTACGACGGCCTGGGCCGCAGAATCAAGAAGGTGGTTACTAGCCGCCAGCCCCTTGACGGGACCACTTATTACTACTACAATAAGAAGTGGCAGATGTTGGAGTCCAGGGACGGCTCGGAAAACGTCGATACCCAGGTCATCTACGGCACCCGCTACGTCGACGAGATAGTTCGCTTCGAGCACAACGGCAAGGGCGCCATGTTCGCCTTCCAGAACGCCAACTGGAACGTTACCAGCACGGTGAACTACGACACCGTGGTCCTGGACCGCCTGCACACCTCGCCCTACGGCGAGCCCACCTGGGACACCGAGACCATTAACGGCGACTACGACGGCGACGGTGACCTGGACGGCACCGATGACAGCAACCTGACCACCTGCAAGAACGGGACTCAGCCGGTCACGGGCGCCTGCCGTGTCTTCGACTTCGACAACGACGGCGACGTGGACACCGCCGATGAAACGGTCTTCGATTCCATCTACTCGGGCAGCGGCGCTGACATCATGCGCCAACCCGGGCGCCGCACAAGCGCCAACGCCTTCCCCTTCGCCCATCAGGGACTGATGCTCGACGAAGAAACCCTCACCTACCAAAATCGTTTCCGGCAATACAATCCGTGGCAGAAAAGGTTCCTTCAGCAAGACCCCGCTGGTCAAAAGACTGGCTTGAACACATACGCCTATACGGGTTCTCGGCCGACATCTTCACTAGATCCAACCGGGCTTGACGACGACTTCAGAGTTGAATACCAGTGCGGCACGTTGCCTCCCGGGTTCAGTGGATGGGTACCAAACTGGAGTAACGACATCGACTTAGGCTTCCTTTTTGGCGATGGACCTTGGGCGCTCGTGGATTATTGGTTTGATATTGGCCCGCGCCAGTTTGACCATCTCTGGTTCTCCTCAAGTGACCCGTTCTCGGACTGGATCCATTCAGAGCTTGCCATTTTCAAGTTGGAACTGCAAATTAGAAACGAGTTCTACAACACTGGGCGCATGCATGCGGGGCAGCTCTCATGTGGGACGGGACGACAGCGCTGCTGGTACGGTGCAACATCTGCGCCTTGGGGCTTTGATCTGGATTGGATATTCTTCAATAACATTCACATTGCATACAATGCCGAGTGCAGCTTCAAGAAGCGCTGCTATGACAGAACCGTAGGGCGATGTCCACCCCGACACCAACATTGTAAAGAGACCTCGTGGACATGTAACATCAACCTTATGGTCTACGATCATTGGCATATCGGTTTTCCAGGTACTGCGTTTTGGTGGTACGCCTCCCTGCCGGACTTGGCTGTTAGCGGATGGAAGCTTGACTGCTCGTAGATCAGGCAAGAGTGACGAGAGTACTTTTTACTGGGTCAGGTGGTTCGTGGTGTCCAGAGAACTCCACTAACGGAACAGATTAGATTCTCTGGCTTGGCAACTCGGAACCGGGTCGAACAAGGCGGCGCGATGGGTCCGACACCGCACCGGATTGGAAGGCCGGCTACGTACTTCTGCAACGTGGATGGTCCGATGCGGGCTGGGCCACGGCCCGCGCCCGGTCATCGGGGAGTTCGAGCGGATCAAGACGAACGACGTGATCCTGCCCCTGCCCACCTCAGCCGGGCGGGAGATCCGCATCCGGTGCGTAACCATGCCAGACGAATCCCAACGCATCCTGCTGGGCCGCCTTGGCTTGCCACTTCCGGCTCGTCTGGGTGAACCGAAATGGGAGGACCGAATCAGCGATTGTAGTCAAAACTCTTGACGAAAAACGCCCGTGGTGTTATCGAAAAGTCCGTTGGAGCCCTCTCAACTGCTCAACTTGGGCTAGAATTCTGTTATGATCCGCAAGGCCGTCATCGCGGTGCTGACGCTGAGATGGTTTGCCGTGTTGTGTGGATGATCCGACCGTGGGAATGCTCAGGCTGATTGCCGTGGCGGGAGCTATTGGGCTGGTTTGTCATTGGGTGACGAGTCGGATCGGCCGTCCGGGTCATCGGATCACACCTCTCATCCTCGTCTCGGTGGCGTCATCCTTGGTGACCGCGTGGTTTTGCTTCCTAATCACATACGTTCAAGTAGGTGAGGTACCCGAGCCTCCGGGTGTCCCAATCTTGATAGCGATACTGTCGTTCCCGGTCTCCCTGGCCGCGGGAGTTCCCTTCTGGCGAAGTCAACATGTCTTGCCTGGCCACTGCGAGCATTGTGGCTACAACCTTACGGGCAATACTTCGGACGTGTGTCCAGAATGCGGAAGCCCCCTTGACTCAGATGAACCTGAACACCGCATGAACGGAGCCGGTTTGAAACGCTCGTTTGTCCTGGCCACGACCACTACGAGGTACTCGTCCTTGCTCGTCGGGTCGTTTTGGATCTTGATTCCACTCGTTGCGTTGCTGTTAGCGATTTGGCTCAGTTAAAGGCGGAATTGACCCCTCTCCCTACCATAAACTCGATCCCGGTGTGTTGGTTGTGTCTTTCCGGTTGAGTCCTATTCTTAGTTGAAATTCGAAGAGATCGGCTCCATGAATGATGGTTGTTTTGGTGATCCGTCAAACAAGGAGCCGAGTGATGAGCAAGAGTGTCGTACGAATTGGACGCAGAGGCAA
>JAZGDL010000020.1:0-14773 GCA_036477795.1 Phycisphaerae bacterium | reverse complement strand
CGCCTGTTTACCATCAAGCACGCCGACCCCATGGAGATCAAGAAGATCCTCGATACCGGAGTCGCAGCCACCAAAGCCTCGACCCGGGGTCGCGGCCGCAAGAGAGCAGGCGCTGGCAAAGACGCGGTTACGGTGGCGCTGATCGATCGCACGCTGGTGGTCGGCGGACCGTCGAAAATGCTGGACGAGATCGCCGAACTGATCGAGCAGTTGGACGTCCCAGGGGCGGAGAGCCACGAGACGCGCGTGTACACCGTTCCCCCGGGGCACAAGCTGGATGACTTCGTCGGCCTGCTGAAGGAACTGGTGACCGGTCACCAGACGGCAAGAAAAGGCAAGATGGGCAGATCCCCGGGCGCTGGCAGCGGTGACACGCGCATCGTCTCCCAGACGGCGGCACGACGTGTCATCATCAGTGCCCCCTCGGAAGAATTCGAGGAGATCGAGGAGCACATCGCCCTGCTGCTCGAGGCGGAGCCCGCCAAGAAGACCGTGGTGAAATTCATCACCATCAAGCACAGCGACCCGTCATCGATCGCCGCGATCGTAGAGCCGATGCTGCAGCGGCGCCTCAAAGAACTCATCGCCACCGGGGAGATCGTCAGCGAGGCGCCGACAGGAAAGAGACAGAAGCCCGTGCAGCAGGCCGCGGTCAGTGCCGTGGCCGATGTGAGCAACGCGCGGCTCATTCTGACCATTCCGGCGGAACTACTGGCCGAAGCTGAGGCCCTGATCGCCGAACTCGATCAACCCCAGAAGCGCCGCCTGTTCACTCTGGAACACGCCAACCCCGAAGAAATGAAGCAGCTCATTCAATCGGGCGTGCTCGGGGCCGGAGCCCGACCTCGCCCGCGGGGCAAAAGCGCGAGCGGTCAGACGGAGGGTGTTACGGTGGCCGTGATCGATCAGACTCTGGTGGTCAACGGACCGCCCCGGCTGATCGACGAAATCGCCGAGCTGATCGGGCGTTTCGATGTGCCGGGCGCGGATGAGAGTGTGACCCGCGTCTATGACATTCCACCGGGCTATGACCTGCTGCAGATCATCAAGATGCTCGATACACTGACCACAGAAGGGGGAGATGCCAGACGCAAGAGGGCATCCAAGCAGGCGGCCCGGGGGACCTCTCAAACCCGATTCCTTTCCGATTCGTCGGGCCGCCGCCTTATCGTCAGCGCCCCTCCCGACAAGTTCGAGAACATCGAGGCCAACCTTGCCCTGTTGCTCGAAGGTGCCCCGCGCGACCAGTTGCAGATCAAGTTCATTGACGTCAAGCATATCAGCCCGGCGGCGGTCGCTGAGATCGTCAAGCCCATCCTGCAAAGCCGCCTGGCTGAACTCACCGGCACGGCGATCGGGCTCGATGTCGCAGACATCAAGCGCGGCAGGACCGCCAAACGACCGGGGATCGAGGTCACCCCCGACGCCAACAACGAACGGGTCATCGTGACCGCACCGGCCGCCCTCATGGCTGAGGCGGAATCGTTGATCGCCCGGATTGACCAGGAGCAGGATCGGCGCACCTTCACGCTGGAGCACGCCGACCCGGTCGAGATTCAGTCGATCATCGAATCAGGGGTGCTGGGCCCCGGCAAACGCCGCGCAGGCAAAGGGGCGGCCGCCAGTCCGGACGTTGTGGTGGCGGTGATTGATCGCACGCTGATGGTGAGTGGCCCCTCCGAGCAGTTGAATGATATAGCTGCGATGATCGAACGATTCGACGTTCCCGCCGCCGAGACCAATGAAATGCGGGTCTACTCCGTCCCACCGGGACGCGACATCAACGATATCGTAACCTCCCTGGACCTTCTGATAGATGGGTCCGCAAAGGCGCCACTCCTCCGAGGCAAGTTGGGCAAGTTGCCCAAGTCGCTGGATGTGGCAGGGGAAGTGCGCGTCGTTCCACAGGCATCGACCCGGCGGATTCTGATCAGCGCCCCACCCGCCCGATTCGACGAAATTGAGCAGACACTGGCCTTGATCCTCGAGGGCGCGGCGCCGCAGCGATCGCTGACCAAGTTCATTCCCCTGGAGCACGCCGACCCGGCCACCGTCGCGGAGCTCATCGAGCCCATCCTCCAAATGCGGCTGGACGAGCTGGTGTCCACCGGTGATGTGGTCGACCCCAAGGCCCGCGCCGCCAAGCGCTCCGGTGTGAGCGTCACTCCTGACGTCAACAACGAACGGATCGTGGTGACCGCCCCGGCGGACATTGTGGCTGAAGCTGAGGCGCTGGTGGCCAAGCTGGATCGGCCGCAAACCCGAGACGACCGGATCATGCGCACCATCAAGCTGGTGCGGGCCTCGCCCGTTGAGATGGTGGAGACGATCAACGCCATGCTGACCGGCAAACGACTGTCACCCAAGCCCAAGCGACCGAAACTGCGTGACCGCTCGGGCGTCGCCAGGAGCGGCACCTCGGCGGCATCCGGCGGCACGGACAAGGTCACTATCGTGGAGGCCCCCGGCGGTGGCGCAGTGGTCTTGAGCGGGGTACCCGATGCGGTGGACGAGGTCGAATCATGGATCCTCCGTTTAGACCAGGAGGCCACCACCGAACAGACCCTGAAGATCTACCACATCAGAACCGCCGACGTCGAACAACTGGCCGACACCATCATGGATCTGTGCGACACTGCCCTTCCCAAAGCCAGAGTCACAGCCAAGTCCCTCGACCTCGGTCTGGACTTCGAGCCTCCCAGCCGCGTGCGCAGAGGTGCGGAGATCACGCTCACCACCGACTACTGGAACAGGACCATTCTGGTACGGGCCTCGCCCATGAAGCTGTTCGAGGTCGACCGCGTTGTAGAAATCTACGACGGCAAGGGGGGTGCGGATCCGGTGATACCGTTGCGTGAGACGCAGCCCTACCTGATCTATGAACTTGAAAACGTCGACGCATTTGATGCCACCATTGCCCTGGAAAGCGTTCTGGACGTCGTGTGGACCCACGGCGAGCCGCCCGAGGTCGATTACATTTCCGGCACCAACATTCTCGTGGTCAAGTGCATGCCGGAGCACAACGCCGAAATCATAAGCTTGCTCAAGACCTACGTCGACAAGGAGTCCGAGGGCGAAAAGCCGACTATCGCCATTGTCTACGAACCGGTCGAGGGGGCCATCGCCAGCGACGTAGCCAAACTGCTCAAGATGCGCATGCCCGGCTTGAACATCAACCTGCAGCAGTTGGGTGAGGACCTGCCGGCGATTGAGCAGCTAGGGGCGTATCGGCCTTGCGTCCTGCCTCTTTCGCTGCTTGAAGCACTCCAAGCGGCTTCTACCGTACCTTTGGCGCAAGCGATCGATGATGACGATGACGACAGACGCGAAGCCGCCCGGCGGATGGCCGGCAGTTTCGCCGCTCAAGACGCATCCGACGACGGCACGGGCGGCACCGTCGAGTCGACCGGCCCAGACACGTCAGCGGCGGAGGCGGTCGGACCGGTCAATCTGCGCTACGACGACCGCCAGGGCGTCATTGTGATCGAAGGCTCGCCGCGCGAGGTCGAGGAGGTCCGCGACATGCTCGAGGAGGTGCTCGAGGAGCTCGAGACCCTCGGGGGCAAGCCCGACATCCGCGTATTCCGCATCAAGTACCGCAATGTCCAGGTGGCGGCCAGCATTCTGGAGACCATGTTCAACGCCGCCAAAACGCCCCAGCAGCAGCGTGTCGCACAGCAGCAACAACGTCTGAGGTTGATGCAGCAGCGCATGAAGCAGCAACAACAAAAGCAGCGCGGGCAGCAACCCGGACAGGCCGGCCAACAGCAGCCCCCTGCCACGCCACCCGCCGAGCAAGAGGACGACAAAAAGAAAAAGAAAGGCACCGGCGAGATTCGCGTCTATCCCGACGCCCAGACGCGTTCGTTGATCATTCGTGCCGCCACCGAGGATTTCCCGATCGTCGTGGAACTGCTGGCCACCATTGACCGGCCGGCCGACGTCGTTGCGGAATTCCGCGTTTTCCAGCTTGATCAACTGGCCGCCTCGGACGTGGAAGAGCAGTTGAAGGTGCTTCTGGGCATCAGCCAGCAGCGTCGCCCGATCGCACGGCGCCGTACCGGCCGACAACAGGGCAGGGGTGGGGCTGCCGGCCAGGCCATACAGCAAATCGAAGATGCCCTCTTGAACATCGGGCTGGGTGACGCCGGGGCCGGGGCCATCGACGCCGCCAGTGACATCAAGATCACCAGCAACCCCACAGCCAACACGCTGCTGGTGATGGCCCCGAAGTCGGCCCTGAAGCTCATCGAGGAGTTCATCCAAAAGCTCGAAGCCCAGGAGGTGCCCACCATCGTCCAGCGCACCTACAAGCTCGAGCACGCCAATGCCGCAGAGGTGGCCACGCAACTCAAGGAGGCCTTCGGCGGGTCGCGAGGCGGGCGGCGCGCCCAGCAAGGGTTTGATCCCAACACCGTCAGCCAGGCTGCGTTCACCGCCGCCCCGCGCACCAATACCTTAATCGTCAGCGCCTACGAGCGCGACTTCGAGCGGATCGAAACGCTGATCAAGGAACTGGATCAGAAGTTGGACAGTGGGGAAACCGTCCAGACCTACGTCTTGAAGAACGCCGACGCGGGCCAGGCCGCCAAAACACTCAACGATGTCTACGGCACCGGGCGCCAGCAGCGCCGGGGCGACGGAGCAAAGACGGTCAAGTTCGTCGGCGACGCCAGTTCCAACACCTTGTTCGTGACGGCCCCGCCTGATTTGCGCGAGGGCATCGCACAACACATCAAGGAGCTCGACGTGCTGGCCGGTGAGTTGGCCAAACCGAAAGTCATCCGATTGACCGAAGGCAAGGCCAGCGAAGTCGCCCGGTTCCTGCAGTCCGCCTTTGAATCGCGAGGTGCCAAGCGCGGAGGGGGCGTGCGGGTGATCGGCGACGACCTGAGCAACCAGCTCATTGTCACCGCGCCCCAAGAGCTGTTCAACCAGATCGAATCCCTGGCAAAGACCATGGATCAATCGGCCGTCAACATCGAGACGCGCATCTTCCGGCTCAAGCACGCCCGGGCGGTTGACGTGCATCAGCAGTTGATGGACATGGTCCGGCAGTTGGCCCAGCAGCTTCGAGGCAGCAAGAGCATGGACGTGTTCACCGCTGTAGCCGACGATCGCTCCAACACCATCGTGTGTGTCGGCGGCCCGGTGGCGTTCAGCCTGGTGGAGCAGGTGATCGCCGAAATCGACGTCCCCAAGGACAAATCCTCCGGGGGACGCGCCCGACGCATTCTTTCGCTCAAGTACGCCGATGCGACAGAACTCGCCGGCCTGATCACCGAAGACCTGCGGAGCACGCAGGGAGGCGGACGCGGGAAGGGCGGCCAGAACGTTTCGGTCATCGCCAACCAGGCGTTGAACTCACTTCTGATCGGCGGCCCCGCCGACGAAGTCGAAGAAGTGCTTGCCCTGGCCCTGGCCATGGACCAGCTCCCCTCGGGCGAGAGCGATGAGGTCGAAGTGTTCGCTCTGCAATACTCGGATGCCGAAGCCATGAAGGAGGTGTTGGAGGCCTATCTGGCCAAACCGGGCGGCAAAGGCCGCCGCAAGGGCGGCGGCCAGCTCCGCGGCGACGTACGCATCAACGCCAACCCCCAGAACAACACCATCGTGGTGTCCGGCAGCCGCGAGCAGATCGACAGACTATCCGCGGTCATCGCCAAACTCGATGTCGAGGTCGAAGACGCCGCCAACGCCCCCAGAATCGTCAAGCTCGACCATGTTCGAGCTTCACAGATTGAGCCGATCCTCAACCAGATGTTCGTCGAGACCCAAGCCGGTCGCAAGCGCGGATCGAGCGGCACTATGCCGCCGGTCATCGTCGCCGACGATGCCAGCGACACCCTCATCATACGGGCCGGCGCCGGCGATTTCACTCAGATCGCACAACTGATCGAGTTGCTCGATATCGAAGGCGCCGGCGATGAGGCTACCTTTACTGTTGTAGCGGTCGCCGAAGGCGTCAAGGTGAGCCAACTGGCTGAGATGGTTGAGACAACCATCAACGAGGGTGAGCGGATCAAGGCCCAGCGCTGGGGCATCGAGCCCGGTACGCTGGTGGTCAGCGCCGATGCCAGAACCAACAGCCTCATCTTGGCCGGGTCGGTCGGACTGTTCGCCGACGCTGAACGACTGGTGCGGCAGATGGAACGGATGGGGCCCACCGGCGGCATGGCCATTCGTACCATCAAAACGAAAAATATCGCTCCCGAGGAAGTTAGGCGTTTACTTCAGCAGGTTATTAGCGAGAATCAGGGCGACAAGAGTCGTACCGCCCGACCCAAGGGACGAAGCGTCCGACCAAAAGGGCGCACCGGCTCGAAGCGGCGACCTCCGGCAAGGCGCGGATCGAGTAAACGGGGATCGTCGAAGCGCGGTCGTTGAAACCGTTGGTTTGCCACAATAATCGACCCGCTGTCGCTTGCGGGCGGCGGCAATATGACCGGTGGGTGAGCCGTCGGCGAAAACCTGGGGACGGAAGCGGGCGCCCGGGCACGGATGTCCGGCGTGTGATGCGAATGCGGAGCGAAGAGGCGAGGATGGGTTATGGTCGTGCAAAAGAACTGGTCTGACAAATCGTCTGCGATGGCGTCCATGTTGCTTGCGGTGCTGGTCACGTTGGTTTTGTGTCCCATACGGGTCGCCGCCCAGGAAGCTCAGGAACAATCCGACGCGGATGCGCAAACCCAACAGGACGAGGCCGAGGTCATGCAACGGGCCTTTGACGCCCGCAAACAGCAACAGGAGCAAGCTCAAACCACCGACGTCCTGCAGCTCAAGCTAAGCGGAAACGATATCAGCATCGAAACGCTCAGCTCCGGCGAAATCGTGATCATCGGCAACGAGCGCGACCTGGACATCATCGAGCAGTTCATCGCCATGCTGGACCGCGAGCCGCCGGAGAAGGAGTTCGTCCTGCACTATCTCAACAACGTCGGCGCCGACCAGGTGGCCCAGAAGCTGCAGGACATCGCCTCCCAGATCTACCCCGGCATGGAGGACGTGCCCGACCAGCGCATCTCCGTGATCGCGGTGGCCTCCAACGTGCTGCTGATCGTGGCCCCCACCAACCGTGTCCAGCGGATGGTCGATCTGGCAAAGGCCATCGACGAGGTCGAAGTACAGCTTCCCGAATTCGAAGCCATGAAATTCATCATCAAGTATCGCAAGGCCGGCGAAGTGGCTGAGCAGCTTAAACAGATCATCGACAAGCTGAAGGCCAGGCAGGAGGCCAAGGCCACCGAGGAGATCACGGTCGAGATCAACGACGCCGACAACAGCATCATAATCTTCGGGCCGCCGACGTTGCGCAGGCAGATTCAAATGTTGATCGACCAGATCGACATCGAGCCCACCACCGAATTCAGCAGCGTCAAGCTGGCCTTCTTCCCGTTGTTTAACGCCGTGGCTGATGATCTGGCCAAGGTGCTCACCGACATGCTGGCCAGCAGCGCAGGCCAGGCCGACGTCCAGGAAACCATTCGCCGACTCAGCATTATCAAGCGCGAGGCCGACGGGACCCTCTCCGAGCTCGAACCGCTCGATCTGGACAAGCCGCTTCGCATCCTCCCGGACAAGGGCACCAACTCGCTCATCGTCGCCACCGTCGAGAAGAACATAGGCCCGCTGGGTTCGATCATCGAGCTACTGGACAGCTATCCCGTCGGCCACGACATGGGCCTGAAGATTTTCCCGCTCAAGTTCGCCGACGCTGAATCGGTCCGGGACATGCTCAAGACCATGTTCGATGAGGGTAAGAAGCTCCCCGAGCGGGCCCCCGGCGGCGCCAAGACCGAAGCCGTCCCCAAAACCGAAGTCGGCAGAGCCTTCGTCTACAACGTCGGCTTAGCCGTTGACAACCGCACCAACACGCTGATCGTCTCCGGCCGCCCCGAGCAGCTCTCCCTCGCCGAAATGGTTGTTGCCCAAATCGACGTGCCGGTGAGCTCGGTCAAGTTCCCTTTACGGCTGATGTTCCTCGGTGAGCACGTCGACGCCACCCGCGTCGGAGCCATCGTCGAAGAGCTGTTCACCAAGCGAATCGAACTGCTCAATGATACCGACGCCGGCAAGCTGGCCATCGCCCGCGAGCAGGTCTTCCTGGCCGTGGACATCCGCAGCAACGCCCTGATCGTCTCCGCCTCCGAGCAGAATTACCAGGAAATCGAGCGCATAACCGAGAAGCTCAACGTCGCCTCCGACCGCCTGATCGACAACATCCGCATCATCAATTGCAAGCTGACCAGCGCCGCCGACCTGGCTGGCAAGATCGACGAGCTCTGGCAGCGGAAGGCCAACCTGCGCCGCGAAGGCGACATACCCGAAGACCTGCCCGTCATCGTCGCCGATCAGCGCAGCAACTCGCTGGTCATCGCCTCCAGCCCCGAGGACTTCAAGGAGATCAAGCGCCTGGTCGACCGGCTGGAAGCCCAGCCGTTGTCGCCCATCGCCGAGATTCGCCTGGTCACGCTGGTCAACAACGACGCCACCCAGACAAGTGACATGCTCAAGTCACTCTTCGAGGAACGCATGGAGCAGCGCCTGGCCCAGGGGCAGGAGCCTAACCCATCCGATCGAGTGGCCATCGCCGTGGACACCGCCACCAACACCATGCTGGTCGCCTCCAGCCGCGAAAACTTCGACGAGATGATGAGGATCATCGAAGCCATCGACCTCGAGCCGATCATCGAAGGCGTGGTCCGCCTGTTCATTCTCGACCGGGCTGAAGCCTCCGACGTGGCCGACAAAATCAAGGAGCTGTTCGACCAGGGTCTGTACAGCCCCATGGCCGGCATCGAAAGTCAGATCGCCGAAGAGCGCAACAAGGTGGCCATCATCGCCGAACCGCGGATCAACGCCATCATCGTCAGCGCCTCCAAACCCAATCTGTCGATCATCGAAAAACTGATCGAGCGCATGGACGGCGAGCTCAGCCCCCTGCTCAGCGACGACACCAAGATCATCCGCCTGGAATTCGCCGACGCCGTGAAGCTGGCCGACATGCTGGATGAGCTATTCACCGCGCGCCAGTCCGAAGCCGCCGAACCCGACTTGTATCGTAAGCCGACGCTGCTGGCTGACGAACGCAGCAACACGCTGATTGTTTCGGGCGCACCCGACGCCATGAAGCGTTGCGAGGATTTGATCGTTCAGCTCGACCGCCCCGCCGGCCCCCCCAGCTCAGTCTTTGAGGTGTACACCTTGAAGCACGGGTCGGCCGTCAAGCTGGCCGCCAAGATGCAGGACCTCTTCGACAAACGCGCCGAAGGCCGCGACGAGTCCGCCACTCCGATCAACATCCAGGCCGACGAGGCCTCCAACAGCCTGATCGCCAGCGCCTCGCGCGACGATCACAGCCTGATCGTCGGACTGCTCGAGCTTCTGGACCAGCCCTCGAGCATCGCCCGGCAGTTCCAGATCTTCCCGCTGAAAAAGGCCAAGGTCGACAAAGTCGCCGAAACCCTCGACCAGCTTTTCCAACAACAGGCTGAGGGCGGCAGCGGCCGGGCCGACGCCATCGCCGTCCAACCCGATGAACGCAGCAATTCACTGGTGGTATGGGCGGCCAGGTCGGAGATGGACAACATCACCACCATCATCGAGAAGCTGGATACCGTAAAGCCGGCTGTGGAGATGATGATGAAGGTTATCCGGCTCAAGCAGGCCCTGGCTGAGGACTTCGCGGATATTTTTGAGGAGACTCTCTACGGCGGCGACAGCCAGGGTGACGATGAATCGGCCGTCATTGTTTCCTTCGTCGAGAAGATGGACGACGGCACCGAGGCTGTCCGCAAGCTGCTGCGCCAGGACATTACCATCACCCCCGATCCGCGGACCAATTCGCTCATGGTGATGGCCCCGACGGGCAGCATGGAGATGCTGGAAGCCATGATCCTGGACTTCGACCGCGTCAGCCCGGTGACCGCGGAAATCCGCATCTTCCCGCTGGCCAACGCCGACGCCGACGAGATGGTCGAAAGGCTCAACGAGATCTTCGGCACCGAGGAACAGGCCGGCGACATGGAGCAGCAGATTCAGTTCGGCGCCGAAGGCGGGCCGCCCACCGTCACCGTATCCGGCGAGGTGAGCGGAACACGAACGCCGATTCGCTTCACCGCCGACCGCCGCACCAACTCGGTGATCGCCGCCGGGAACCCGATTGATCTGCGCATGGCTGAAGAACTCATCCGCGAGCTGGACGGACAGGACATCAACGATCGCATCCACGACGTTTACGACCCCCGCTACGTCTCCGCCCCCGCCATTGCCGCAGCCGTGCAAGAGTTCAACGACTCGGAAAACGAATTGCTCAGCGAGTTGGACGACGAGGTCTCCATTCGCCGGCGAGCTGAAAAGCAGATCAGCGTGGTCAGTGATGAGGACAGCAACATCCTATTGGTTGGCGCCAGTTCCAGGAATTACGACCAGGTGATGGACCTGATCCGCCGCATGGACCGGCCCGAGCCCCAGGTCATGATTTCCGTGCTGATCGCGGAAGTCGCCATGAACGACCGCCTGGAACTCGGTATTGAGTTCGCCGCCCAGGACCTGAACTTCTCCGAGAACGCATTCGTCGGCAACAACTCCACCATACAAGGTTCCAGCTTCGACATCATCGGCGGCACGGATATCGGGGCGGCCGGCACCGGATTCGGCGGGCTGAGCATCACCGTCTCCGGCGAGGATTTCAGCTTCCTGTTCCGCGCCTTGGAATCCGAGAGCCAACTGGAGGTCCTCTCCCGGCCCACCATCCTGGTGCAAAATAACGCCGAAGGAAACATCACCATCGGTGATCGTGTGCCGATCATTACCGGCAGCACCAGCGCCGGCGGGCAGAGTTCGACTACCATTCAATACGAAGATGTCGGCATCATCCTCACCGTCACCCCCCACATCAACCCCGACGGATACGTCAACCTCGAAATCTCCCCGGAAATCTCCGGTATCAGTAACCAGTCCTTACAGGTAGCCGAAGGCCTGAATGCTCCCGTCTTCACCGAGCGATCCGCCGAGACCACCGTCACCATCAAGGACGGCGAGACCGTCATCCTGGGCGGGCTGATCACCGAATCGGTCGACGAGTCACAAACGAAGGTGCCAATCCTGGGCGACCTGCCCTGGATAGGCCCGCTGTTCCGGTTCGACTCCAAAGTGACCTCAAAAACGGAACTTCTTATCGTTCTGACCGTCAACGTCCTACGGACCGAGGAGGACCTGCGCTACGCCTCCGAGCAGGAGCGGGACCGCACCGGCTACTTCCCGGAGCGGATCAAGCGGCATCCCTTGATGCAGGGGCTCCGCATCCGCGCCGAAGAAGACGCCTTCGGGCCCATCGACGAGTACCCCTCGAACCAAAAAACGAGCCGCGACCGTAAGGGAGCGGTTCCCCAGCGGCGTGATCGCTCCATCTACGGCCCGACGCCCAGGACCTACGGGCCACCGCGGCCCACCGCCGCTCCGCGCACCAGCGCGTCCAGCCAACCCAAGAAAAAGGTCTACGGGCCCCGACTGGTACGCAGTACCGAGCCACGACCGTAAGGGAGCGGTTCCCAACCACAAGAGGCCGCTAAACAACAACCATGTCGCGCGTGTTCAGACGTTTTTGCTTGTGCCTTATCGTCGCCGGCCCCTTGCTCAACGGCGTCGGCTGCGCCGCAACGGGACCGCGATTCCATAAGGACATCGTGCTTGTTGCCACCTTTCCCGACAAACAAAACCCCTGGTTGAACTTTGACGACCCCCCGCGCGACATCCCCGGCGGGATAAAGATCCCCGTGTATCTGGCGGATTCACGCAGCCCGCTCGGTGTCTTCGGCGACGGCACCCTGTGCGTCAACATGTACCGCATCGACAGGAACTCCGACGGGGAAGAGCAGCCCGTCCTGGTTCGACAATGGGAGTTCGATACCCAGCACGCCCACCTCTACGGCTTCAAGGAGCGGCAGCGCGTTGGATGGGGATACCAGCTAAGGCTCAATTGGGGGGATGCCGACGTGCTCGGCAGGGAGGTCATGTTCCTGGTTTCGTTCAAGCGGCACGATGGTAGGATCATCCAGGCAAGACGCACCTTCTTCAAAGTTCCCAAAAAGGTCTGATGCACTTGGCGCCCTTACACGTGGCTTCGGTGCTATCGCGTAGGACGGCGGGGTTCTTAGCAGTACAGCGCAAATAGCAGTGCAGCGCAAACTCGCCGACAAGTGCTGGTGCGAGAATCCTTTCTCGCACCTATCTCCTACGGGAATCCCTTCCCGTGGCCGCCAGGAAGGGGGACCGAGAAGGGATTCTAATAAGGTTCCAGCGTGACCTTTCCCTGTAGGCTCCGTTGGTCAGCAACCAGGCCGCTGGGGCACGACCACCGGTCGGCGTGCTACCAGCGCGACGGCTTCAGCCAGTGGAATGGAGCAGCTCTCAGCCGCCCCGGCTGCACGCATCCGATCAAAGGTCCAGGCGTCATCGGCGGTGAACGGCCCCACCATGGTACGGCGTAACGAGGTCAAGCATCCGCCGGCGCTGAGTCCAACGCCGACGTCGCGAATCAACGCCCGAACGTAGGTGCCGCGACCGCAGGCTACTTCAAAATCGATCGTCGGCCAGTCGTAGCCGTGCAGGTGGGTCCAGTACACCGTGACCTCGCGAGCGGCGAGCGGAGGCGCGTCCTCCTGGCCCGCTGTCTTGTATGCCGGCACACCGCCGAGCTTGATGGCGCTGATGCGCGGCGGCACCTGCTGAATCCGGCCCTCGAGTCCGGCCAGGGCCGTCCGAACCTGATCCAGAGTCGGAACCGATGCCACCGACACGGGGCACAAGGGTCGGTCACTGTCAAAGCTTTCACTGGTCACGTCCAGCCTGGCGGTGGCACGGTAGACCTTGGGCAGATCCATGATCTGTTCGACAAGCTTGGTGGCTTTTCCCGCACAGACCACCAGCACGCCATCGGCTGCGGGGTCCAGGCTGCCGGCGTGACCGCTCTTGCGCACGCCGGTGATGGCGCGCACGCGGTACACCGCCTTGGCCGACGTGATGCCCACCGGCTTGAACAGGTTGATGATGCCGTCGATGGTGTTTTCCGATACAGCCATCTCGTTTCACGGGGGTGCGAGAAAGGATTCTCGCACCAGCCGTCCATCTCGTTTCACGGGGGTGCGAGAAAGGATTCTCGCACCAGCCGTTGAGGATTCTCGCACCAGCCGTGCGACGTAAGTATCAGCCGGCACGTGCCCATGTCAATTGAGACGCCCGACGGCGACGGGGCACTTGGGTTGCGACTGGGCCGCCGCGGTTCTATACTCCGCTCACCCCGTAGCGCCGCCTCTTGTGGGTGGCGCAGAGCGAGGGTGCGCCACCCACCAGGGGTGGCGCTACATTTGCCCCAGATAAACGGAGCGTAGACCAGCCCCTCAGGTGCCCTCATGGATCAATCGCGCAAATGGCCGTTGGCATTGAAGCTCCCCCTTATCGGGTTGTTGGCCTGGTTGATGCCGGGCGTCGGGCATATAGCTGCCGGCGATCGAAGCCGCGGGATCATCATTTTTGTCACCATCGCCCTGACCTTCTGGGGTGGGATCGCCATTGGGGGCGTGCGGACCACGGTGGATCCGCAACGAAAAAAGCTGTGGTTCATGGCCCAGATATGCACCGGGACCCACGCCGTGGCGGCGTTCGCCTGGAGCGAACATGAGCGGCCCGCAGACGGCAAGAAGGCGCCGGCCTACAGCCAATGGGACGCCATCGAGGTCGCCCTCGTATACACCGGTGTCGCCGGCTTGCTCAACCTGTTGGCCATTCTGGACGCTCTGGTTCGGGCGGAAACGGCATCTCGCATCGGCGTGGTAACCGTGTCTCGCCGCCGACTGCAGTCTGCGCCTACCCGTTCAAAGGTCGATGTAACGTGATCAACCCGTTGGCCAAACTGTTCATTTCGCCGATACTGCTGACCGGCTTTGGAAAGGTCCTGCTCATCTTCCCACTGTGTTTGAGCATCAGCATCGTGTACAAAGCCACCCGGCTGGAGCGCTTGCGCGAGATGCCCTCCGCGGTGCTCGGCCTGTGGATCACAATTGTCGTGGGCATGTACGGCGTCGGCGTGGGGTTATGGTTGCTCTATCTCGTCATGGTCTGAATCATGCAGCAACGGCGCTGCCCCGGTGCCGACTGTGGGGCCGGCTTTCCAGCCGGTCAAACGACAGGCTGGAAAACCTGTCCCACACAGTAACCTGTCCCACACCGCAACCTGTCCCACACAGTAACCGGACGTTGTCATGACTGATCCGCAGGGCGTCTTGGCCGAAACCGCTGACCACATCACCGAGGCCCGCCAGCGCGCCAGAATCGTGTTCAGCGGAGAGTCGCATCTCGGAGAGGTCGACGACTGGCGCCAAGCGATCATCGCGGCCCGCGACGGCATCATATTGATCTGGATCTTCTGGATAGCGATGCACGGTGCGGGAGTGACCGATGCCGCTGGGCCTATCCTGGTGTGCGCCGGTCTGGGAATCGCAGTCCATCTTGGTGTGGCGAGCGGCATCGCGACGCGGCTGCGACTGCACCATTACGAATCGGAGCTGGAGCGCGAGCGTCGTGAAATCATCGATACCCCGGAACACGAGCGCGAGGAGGTCCTGGCGCTTTATGCCGCCAAAGGGTTTCACGAGCCGTTGCTCACCCAGATCGCCGATACCTTGTGTGCGGATGACGACCGCCTGCTGAAGGTGATGATGGAAGAAGAGCTGGGGTTGTTCATCCAATACATCAATCACCCGTTGCTGGTCGG
>JAZGDL010000002.1:0-7026 GCA_036477795.1 Phycisphaerae bacterium | reverse complement strand
TTCTCATCGGCACCCATCGCCTGCTCAGCAAGGACGTCGGTTTCGCCGACCTGGGCCTGGTGGTGGTCGACGAGGAGCAACGCTTCGGCGTCGAGCACAAGGAGCGTCTCAAGCGAATCCGCTCAACCGTCGACGTGTTGTCGCTCTCCGCCACGCCGATCCCGCGGACGTTGCACATGGCCCTGGTCGGCATCCGCAACATCAGTTCCCTGCAAACGCCGCCCATGGACCGCCGGGCCATCGCCTCGCACGTCTGCAATTACAACCGTGACATCATTCGCAGTGCCATCATCCGCGAGTTCAACCGCGACGGTCAGGTCTATTTCATCCACAACGTGGTCCACTCTATCCAAGCCATCGCTAACGAAATAAGGAAAATCGTTCCCGAAGCCCGGGTCATCGTCGGTCATGGGCAGATGAAGGGTAACGAGCTGGAGGCCGTCATGCGCACGTTCGTCAACGGCCAGGCCAACGTCCTGGTGGCCACCAACATCATCGAAAGCGGCATCGACATCCCCAGGGTCAACACCATTTTCATCAACAACGCCGACCGCTTCGGCCTGGCCGACCTGCACCAGCTTCGCGGCCGGGTGGGCCGTTCCGCCCATCGCGGCTACTGCTATTTCCTGCTGCCCAACGATCGCCCGGTCACACTCAAAGCCGCCAAACGGCTCAAAGCCATCGAGGAGTTCAGCGACCTGGGAGCCGGCTTTCGCATCGCCATGCGCGACCTGGAGATTCGCGGCGCCGGCAATCTGTTGGGCCCCGAGCAGAGCGGGAACATCGCCGCCGTGGGATACGAAATGTACTGCGAGCTGCTGGACGCCGCCGTCAAACGGGCACAGGGCAAACCCGACACCCGCCTCACCCCGGTTCATCTGGAGCTTGACGTGCAAGCCCACATCCCCCGGCATTACGTCGTCGGCGAGCAGACCCGCATCGACATCTATCGCCGCATCAAGACCTGCACCACAACCGCCGATCTCGATCAACTCCGCAAGGACATCCGCGACGCCTTCGGCAAATGGTCCGAACCGGTCGAACGGCTTCTGGAGCTAGCCGAGATCAGGATCCTCGCCGCCGGATGGAAGATCAAATCGATCATCCTGCATCATCCCGACGTGGTCTTCACCGTCGAGGACCTCAGCCTTGTCCAGGACCTGTTCACCGACGCCCCCGGCACCGCCCGCATACCCGACTCCAAGACCATCCACCTCCGCCTGCCCACCCACTACCTCGCCCCCCCCACCCTCCTGCCCATCCTCCGCCGTTTGCTCTCCAAGCAAACAGCCATCCCGTCAGCCGTCAGCATGACCGGGTTGGAGGGGGCGTAGGGTCCGCCGTGCGGACCATCTTTTCTTGGCTGACCACTCGCTCCTGCTGAAGGTGTACCATGGGGGCATGGGGCACGAATCCTCGAATCGTGCGCCTGTTGGAGCCGTCCGCGGTTATAATCGAGACGTCATGATGGTGCCTTATTGCAAGGCGGGGTTCTCCTGGCCCGCCGCTTTTGTTGGAGTAGTCTCCCATGCAACGCATTATGCTGATGGCCTGTCTTAGTTGCCCCTTGACGGTATGCCCCTCATTTGGACAGGAACCTTCCAACAAGCCCGGTTCGGCACAACCGGCCGCCCCACCCGGGCCCCGCGATGTGGGACCGGCTTTCCCGCCGGTCAAACGGCAGGCTGGAAAGCCTGTCGCACACGCCTTGCTGCGAAAGCACGTCGACCGCGTCTTCTGGGACGAAACCCAGTTCGGTGAGGTGCTGGAATGGCTCCGCAAGCAAAGCACGCCACACGGCAAAGTCAACGTCGTAGCCCGATGGCGGGCGCTGGCTGTCGAAGGCGTCGATTTCCAGACTCTTGTCTCGCTCGAATTGGAAGACGTCAGCGTGGCTGACGTGCTCGATGAGGTGTTGGATCAGATATCCGGTACGAATCCACTCGTGTATGTCAGCAGGAAGAACGTGCTCAAGATTTCCACCAGGCCCGCCGTTCGCCGCAAACTGTACACCCGGGTCTACGACGTGGCGGAGATTCTCGCACTGGCCCGGGCCGCACGGGTGCCCGCCGGAATCGGCATCAGCCAGCAGTCTCGCGTCGGGCGAGCTACCGCCAATATAGGCGGGATCGGCGGAACCTCCGACACCGTGGAGGTGGGGACCACCATTCTTGGCGACGTGGAGGACGACCGCGATGATGACGACCCGGCTGGCGATGACGAAATCGTCGAGGATTTCATCAATTGGATTCAGACCACCGTGGAGCCGGAGACCTGGCAGGCCAACGGTGGGGCCGGCACCCTGTCCGTCTTCAACGGCATGCTCGCCGTCCGTAACTCCGCCGACGTTCACGCTCTGCTGGTCGGGTCATTCCACTTGAACGAGTGATCCAGCGCAGATGATTCACCGCGGAGCACGCAGAGCCCGCAGAGACGGAATAGATGGGAAGTCCCGGGAGTCAGCGCGGAATCCCGGCGCGGCGGAAACAAGCACACTGTCGGAATGAGACCAGCGGAAGTTCGGCCGTAACTTCTTACCATTTAATACTCTGCGCTCTCTGCGATCTCTGCGGTTTGAATAATCCGGGCTAATGAGCCGGGCAGGATGATTGCGGTGTTTGGTCCTGGCGGCCATAGACTTCGTGCTTGGGACGTGACGCCAGAATCTTCTCCTTCCCCCAGTTGGTGACATTCTTGAAACGATCGGAACTGATGAAGTCGTCGAATGCCTGCTCGCTGGTCCACTGCGATATGATCAGATAGGAACTGGGCTGGGCTACGTCGACGAACAGATGCGACTCGCCGTGACCTTCTATCTCTTTCATAACGCTCAGGACTTTGGCGAACATCTTCTCAAACTCCTCCTGCTTGCCTTCGATGACCTCATAGTTCATGCCCACGGTGATCATGGTGACCTTCCTTGTCTTGCCAAAAGATTAGTTTTCATTACTCCACATCCCGGCCCGATGACGAGATACGGAGACGTTCGCAGGTCGCTGCGATGAGGATTTATCGCCGGTCTTGTCCACAAAGTCCAGCGCGGCCGATCGATCCAGTGCCCCGGAGCGGCTAATTCTCTTTCGCCAACCGTTCCAAGGCTCCGGTCAGCGAGTTCAACTCCGCACGGAAATCAACGATCGGCCGGGCTACACCATCCGCCAAAGCGCGAGCCAACGGCCCGGCGACTAACTCCGCCGACCCATCGCCCAAACGATCCATCGCACGAAAGCTGTCCCGTACCGCGCCCGAGTAGACCGCCGCCACTAATCCGCCCAATATCAGAATCGAGACCCCAAGCCCTAGCAGGACGTTGGCGCCCGACAGCCCCTGCACCAGAACCGCCGCAGTCTCAACGTTGAATCCAAACCCGCCGCTGGCACCCTCCAGCACCGCCGCCAGCAGCGGTTGAACAATAGGAAACCAGGCCAGCACCAGCAGAGGAACCACCCAGCGCAAACCCCGCCCGATGAGCGACGGCCTGCGGCCGAGATACGGCTCGATCACCGCCGCCCGCTGTGCATCAGCCAACGACCGCACGTCCCCACGAAATCGCTCGGTCACCACCTCGGCATCGGGCAAACCGAACTCAATCTGTCCGGAGACGTATGCCAGCCGCGCCCCCACGCCAGCCAGCAACCCCTCAACGCGATCCTCCAGGGACAACCCGTCCAGACGAAACGGATCGTCGCCACCGCCGGCTGCTGACCCGGGAAAGAGCGATCTCAAGCCATCCACCAACGATCCCACAAGCGCCAAAGGCCAGGCGATCAACCCCAGCAAGGGCCAATACCCGATCCGCCTCCTGAACAACAAAGACGACCATTGGGCAGACAGCATCCGGTCGTAATTCAAGCCCCGCATCAGCCGCACGCAGTAGGATTGAGGAAACGACTCAGCCACCAGTTCTTCAATCACCTCGGGACTTACGTTGCGATCCAGACGATTGAGCACGTCCCGCGCCCTATAATGATCGATCAACGCTCGCGCCTGCCGACGCCCCTGATAGGCCAGGTTGGCCCGTTTGTTGGCAGCCGTCGCCTCCGCCGTCGGGGCCGTGGTCAGCACCTGGCGGAGCGATTCAAAATCGCCCACCACCCGCTCGGCAGCGGCTGCCAGGGCTCCGCCCGCATCGTTCAACTCGGCCACGTCTTTTTCAGCGCGGCTACGCGAAACAGCCTCGAGAATCGACGCCGCACTTCGATGCTTGGCGCTGATCATGAACGATCGATGGCTGTTGCCCCGGGCGTCACATTCAGCCATCTGGTTCCGCAGCGCCGCCGACATTCGCTCCAGCGCTTCGGCCGGCGAGCGGTCGTTCTGACCCAGCAGCCAGTCCATTTTGTTAACCACGTACACGAAGTTGCCCCGTGCCTTGAGCACCCGCTGGATCTCCCGGATGGCCCGATGGTCGCCCACCTTCTTCGGCGTGGTCAGCCAGATGAGCCCGTCCAGAACCTCCACGACCCGCCGCACCCGCTCGACGTGCTCGGTGAACAGCGACTCAAAATCCGGCAGGTCCACCAGCACCAAGCCCCGCATCGATTCCGGCGCATCCGCGTGGTAGCGCACCGCCAGGCCCCCGGCATATCCGAACCTGGCCCGCAGCCCTTCCTCGTCACCCTCATGAAAATACGCCGCCGGCTCGAAGGTGCCCTCTACCAGGCGATCGCCGCCGCCCACCACCTCAGCCCCGGCTAACGCGTTGATCAATGTGCTCTTGCCCACCTCCTTGCCCCCTACGATCCCCCAAATCCATAGGGCGTCATCCAGGGCCCGGGCCCCGCCCACCGCCAGCGGCACCGCATCCACACCCAGCAACTCAGACAACCGCCGGTTGATGCGCCCCAGCCGATCTTCGATGTTATGATTCGTTGTTTGCATCACCCATCACCTGACCGGCCCCGACCAGTGCATGATCGACTCCAGAATCGGATCGGACATCGACAGATGCCGCCGAGGCAATAAGCTCAGATTGGCCTGGCACTGCTCACTCAACGATTCACGGATCAGCGCCTGATAAGCCCGTACCGTCGTCTGGTAGGCAGTGAAAGCCGGACTTCCTTCAAAAGCCCGTACCAATCCCTTGCCACCCAAGAACCCCGCCGCCCACGCCGCCGTCCAGCCCAGAGTCAGTCCCGCCCCGCCCAGGAACAACAGATCCGCAACCAACAACGGCATCCCTACCGCCAGCGCCGCCACATCACCCCGACGCGACTGCCTGGCCGTCTCCGCCTTCCAAGTATCAAGGTGCTCGCGAATGCGCATGGCCCAGTCCCGCTCTTCAAAGGACGGCGTCCTCCACTGCGGCCGCCAGTCCCCACATTCCGGCACCAGGTACGTGCTGTTCAGGATCACCCGGTCGATAGTATCGGTCGCCCGACGAAAACGATGCTCCAAGTTGTGACGCAGCACCTCCGCCATGCCGTCAACGCTCTTGTCGAAATCAACATCCCCCGTCACCCCACTACGTCCGCGAAACCGATCCATCTGCCGCCGCACCCCCTGAATCAAGTCGAAGAACGGCACAAACCGGTGACCGAGGCCCAGCAGGAGACGCTCCTCAGTCGTCAACAAGTCCGTCGAAAGGCGGGTCCTCTCGCTGACCCCGGCCAGCTCCTTGTCAATCCGCCGTCCAAGCTCATCGAAGGCCTCGCTCCGGCCCACGTTCTCGCGCAACAGCTCGCCGCACCGCCTCCGCAAGTGACGCTCCAGATCCGCCTGCCGGTCCCCGCTATCAAGCGATGTGATCCAGGACTTGATTCGTTGGCACGTTTCCGCAGCCATCGGCCGATACCCCGACCCCGGCTGAAATGGGCTGATGCAAGAATCCTCCGCGTGCCGCGCCGTGGCATGCTCCGCAAGCCGTTCCCGATGAGCGGCGGTCAGCTCTTCATTGCCCTCGGTCCGATTGAACACCACCCAGCATCGAGGCCCCACATTCCGCGCAAACGCCACCGTCTCGTCGAACACCGCCGCATCAAACCACCGCTCCTCATCCACAACCACCAGCAGCCCGTCGAACCAGGGCAACAGGTTCCGCGTCACCGCACCTTCATCGTCCGCCATTTTGCTGGTCACGTCCGGAAGGTCAATGACCACGGCGTCGCCGAAGCTCTGAAGATCATGCCGAAACACCACCACCGACCCCAGCGCCCCGCACGTGGCAGTCTCTCCGTGCTCCTGCACCAGCGCAAATCCCGGCAGCAGCAACCGCTCATCCATCCACTTGGCAAACTGCCCCGCCCGCTCCGAATGCACCGCCGCGATAGGCCCCAGCGTCTCATGGGCATGCCCGCTGATTCGGCTCACCTCCCACCCCAGCAACGAATTGAACAACGTGCTCTTTCCCGAAGACGCCCCTCCAACCAACCCCACAATCTTCAACACCACGGATTGCAATCCGTGGGATCCACCCACAACACGCTTGAACCGCGCCGCAGCAGCCACGTTTCGATCAAGCTCAGTCCAGTCAAGCCCCATGCCCGCCAGCGTTGCCAACATCGCCTGATCCGCCAGCAACGCAAGATGTCCGTCCGACCGCGAACCCATCACCACGCCCGTCCTTAAGCACCCTCTCTGATTGACGATTGACGATTGGGGATTGACGATTCCACTCCGTCCCTTCGTCTCTACGTCCCTTCGTCCCTACGTCCCTTCGTCCCTCCGTGCCTTCGTGCCTTTCCCCCTACGTCCCTTCGTTCCTTTCCCCCTCCTCCTCTCCATCCAGCACGCCCACGTCCCCATGCAGTATAGCTCCCAGCTCCTTACTCACCGTCTCGATCTCGTCATCCGTTAGCCGGGGATTCAGCACCGAGTGCCTCTCCGCCTCCTTACCCAGCCGCATAACCCAGTATTCCTTCTCATCGGCCCGTTTGGTCTCCTCATACTTCAGCAGGCGTTTGCGCATCAGGATAAGCGCCAGCACGAACCGAAACTGCAACCGCACCAGCCGTGTCTCATCCTTCAAGCGCCGGAAGAAGTTGACCAGCACGTCATCGTCCACCAGCAGGCGCTTTTTCTTCTCCT
>JAZGDL010000199.1:0-3248 GCA_036477795.1 Phycisphaerae bacterium | reverse complement strand
GGTTTCCAGCAATTCCGGCATCTCCCGCGGAGCAGGAGGTAGCTGATGACCGGCAGGTTGTCGTACCAGACCACGCGGTTACGGCAGTGCGGGCAAAACGACCACACCGGATTGCTGATGCCCACGCCGCGGGGCAATCGATGAATCACGACGTTGATGAAGCTTCCCAGGCACAGGCCGAAGGCGGCGAAGAAGAACAACCACCAGAGCGTGACGATCATTGGCAACGTATGCACCACCTCATGACGAGAACCCAGTAGTACAGCGCAAAGTCGCCGACGAGTGCTGGTGCGAGAATCCTTTCTCGCACCCATATGTGGGACAGGCTTTCTCCCGGCGCGCCGGGATCATTTGGCCGGGTGCTGGTGCGAGAATCCTTTCTCGCACCCATACGTAAGACCGAGAAGGGATTCTCGGTCCAGCGGCGCACGGCGGACCCTCAAACCGTATGCTACCGGTTCAAGCGGCTGTGGGTGCCGTCGCACCAGGGTTTGTTGCCGCTCTGGTAACATTGGCAGATGGCCTTGGTGCCGCCCTCGGTGATTTCAATCACAATGGGCGTTATCCCGGTGTTCTCGCGCGAGTGGGTTCCGTCGCAGTAAGGCAGTTTTGCGGATAGCCCGCATTGACAATAGGCCTTCTTGCCTGGGGTTTCCCCCAGAACGATCGGCCCGGTTCCGTGTTTGGGTTCACCCATGGTTGTGTCCTTTGCTCATCCGGGGGTCACGCGGATTCATCGGCAAGATTATAGCTGTCGTGTCCTGTAAAGCGAATGCAATCTGAGCGTGTGTTGCGTTGGAGTGCGAAAGCCCACGTGTTGCAACCCGTGGGCTTGGGCGCGGGGGAATCGACGTGGTTGTATCGTATTTGGATTGGACAGCAGGGATCAGGTAGACGTGGTTTGCGTCAAGCAAGATCGGGCCATTGCACGGCGTCGAGGGCTGACATGCGGTCGCGATCGGTGCGATCGACGTGTAACGGGGTGACGACGACGTAGCCCTCCTGCAGGGCGTGCAGATCGGTGTCATAGATGCCCTCGGGCTCGGTGTAGTCCCCGTAAAGTCCGTATTGGCGCACGCCGTTGGGCAAGTCGCTCCGGGTGTATTGATCATTGATCATCTGGAGAGCCTGGGCGGCGACGCGGACGCCGTTGGGCAAGCCCGGTTTCAGATCGGGGATGTTGATGTTGACAAGTTTCCCGGGCCCCAGGTCGTGGGCTAGAAGTGTCTCAATCAAGCTGCGGGCGATGCCGGCGGCGCGGGCGAAGTCCGGCTTCTGCCCACGCTGCAGCGAGACGGCCACCGCGGGATGGCCGAGCAGTGCCCCTTCCGCAGCCGCGGCGACGGTGCCGGAGTAGAGGACGTTGATGCTGACGTTGGCGCCGTCGTTGATGCCGGCGACTACAAGATCGGGTTTGGTCTCAACGAGCTCACGCACGGCCACCTTGACGCAGTCGGCGGGCCGGCCGTCCACGCTCCAGCCGAAGAATTCGTTGTGTGCGTGGATGCGTCGCACCTCGATGGCCTGACCGACGGTGATGGCGTGGCCCATGGCGGACTGTACGGACGCGGGGGCGGCCACCGTCACCTGGCCAATTCCGGTCAGTTCCCGATACATGGCAGCCAGACCCGGTGCGAGGATGCCGTCGTCGTTGCTGAGAAGAATGTGCATGAACGTAGCATGTTCCGCAGTCGCCCATTGGTCGGCGTATGGGCAAGTCAATGTTTGGTCAGGAAACTCTATTTCCCGGCTAGATCGTTCTTAGGTGGAGATGAAATGAGCTTTTTCACGACCGCGCCGATGATCTCCTGGGGCTCTGCCAACCGTCCCGTCCCGACGGAGCGGCAGGCCAGCCAGCCGGAAACGGGCCCGATCAGCATGTACCCCATCTCCTTGAGTTTCTCAACATTGGCCTGGATGGGCCCGTGGGCCCACATGGTGTCGTTCATCGCCGGGGCCAGCATCACCGGGCATCGCGCCGCCGCTACCATGGTGCTGACCAGATCGTCACACACGCCGCCCGCGATCTTGCCGATCATATTGGCTGTCGCCGGCGCTATCAGAAAAAGGTCTGCCTTGGTGGTCAGCCGGATGTGCTGCGGATCGTAGGCATCAGCCCCGGACCACAAGCTGGTCAAGACCTGCCGCGCGGATAGGGCCTGGAACGTCATGGTGCCGACGAATCGGGTGCCCGCTGCGGTCATGGCCACGGTCACACCAGCCCCACATTGCACCAGGGCTGACACGACGTGGCAAACCTTGTAGGCGGCAATGCCGCCGCAGACCGCGACGATAACCTCATAGCCCGTCAAATCGGATGATTCAGGATTCGTCATCCCCCTCACTAACGGCCTCTTCCATGAAGATGGGCTCTATCTTGCCTTCGACGATCTCCTTGAGGACGACTTCCAGATCGGTCAGTCCCTCGGTCTCCACCATGGGGCGTGCCCCCTGCATGAGCCGCACCCAACGCCGCTGGATCAACGCGGTCAGCTTGAAGCGCCCTCCCAGCTTGTTGATGATCTCGTCGTCCTTGAGGACCTCAATCATTTCTCTTGCATCTCCTTGTCGATGATATCCATAATGTCGGCCACCGTCTCGTCCAGGATATCGTTGGTGACGAAATGCTGATAGCACCCTAAGTCTTGTGCCGCGGCGATCTCTCCGTCGGCCTCAGCCAGCCGCCGCTTCAACTGTTCAGCCGACTCGGTTTTGCGTCCCTCCAGCCGGGCCACCAGCGTCTCGTGCGTGGGCGGCAGCACGAACACGCGGATGGAGTCCGGCATGGCCTGGGCGACCTGAACTCCGCCTTGCACCTCAATCTCGAGAATCATGAACTTGCCGGTTTGGACCGCTTCGCGGGCCGGCGCCGCCGGCGTCCCGTACATATTTCCGACGTATTCCGCGGTCTCCAGAAACTCCCCGCGGGCCCGCATGGCCTCGAACTCCTCGGGCGATATGAAGCGGTAGTTCTCACCGGCGACCTCGTTGGGACGCTTGGGGCGCGTGGTGGCCGATATGCTCCAAACGGCGTCCGGAAGCTGCTCCAGCAAACGGTTGCAGATCGACGTCTTGCCCGTTCCGGAGGGGCCGCTGATCACGATCAAACGCCCGGTCCGCCGGGCCGTCTTCACCGGGCCGTCATTCGGCATTTTGAACCTGCTCCTTGATGCGGTCCACCAGGGACTTCAACTCCACCACCGCCCGGGCGATCTCGCCGTCATTGCTCTTGCTGCCGATGGTGTTGA
>JAZGDL010000198.1:0-13131 GCA_036477795.1 Phycisphaerae bacterium | reverse complement strand
GCAAAACCTGCCCTTGACCACTTCTCTCCCGTCGCAATGCCCGACTCCTGAAAACCGGCTGGCCTGCGGCGCCAAGCGCAGGCAAGTGACTTCTACACGCAGCAAGTGGCCCGGGGCCACGAAACTTTTATATGTAACGCCCTTGGCGGATTCCAGCAATACCACGCTGTGGGCGAAGTCCTGGGCCGATCTCACCAGCCACGCAGCGGCCTCGACCATGCACTCCAACATGAACACACCGGGCAGCACGGGGAAGGTCGGAAAGTGTTCAGCCAGATACTCCTCGCTCAGGCTCACCGCCTTGACCGCGACAATCCGCTCAGCGGGCTCCAATTCCAGAACACGGTCGATCAGGCTGAACCTCATTGCGGGCACCCGTATTCGCAAGTCGGATTCACCAGTGTATTCTCGCGACGGGCAAAAGTGTAGCCCAATCAGCGACAGAACGCCAGTGCTGCCTCACAGTTCCATTGACGGGTTGACGCCAGCAGTGACTTTGTCGTTTGGCAGACGCCCCAAGCGTAATCTCTGCTCCCTCACCCCATACACCAACCCACAATTCGAACGTTGACGCGCCGCTAGTCGGGAATGGCCCCCCCCGCAGAGGCTACCAGTTGAAATGGGAGGACAAGCCGCCGCGCAACGGCTTCTGGCGCTTTTGTTTGGGCTCTGTGGCGGGCATGGGGGCGGAGGACGCTTCCTTGGCGTTCAGGCCCTTGATGGTCAGTCCGATTCGGCGCTTCTTGGGGTCCACACTGAGGACTCGCACGCTGACCTGCTCGCCGGAACTCACAACGTCGCTGGGCGTCTTCACCCGATTGTCCGAAAGCTCGGAAATGTGCACCATACCCTCGACACCAGGCTTCAACTCCACCAGAACTCCGAAATCGAGCAGTTTGGTGACCTTGCCGGCTACCACCGAATTCACCGAAAACCCCTCCGCCACCTTAAGCCAGGGGTCCTCGGTGACCTGTTTTATGCTCAACCCGATGCGCCGCCGCTTGGCTTCCACTTTGATAACGCCGACGTCCACGACCTGCTCGAGTTCCAGCAACTCGCTTGCGTGGGCCGGGCGTTGCAACCAGGACATCTCGCCTAGTGGGATCAACCCGTTGACGCCCTCGGTAATCTCCGCAAACGCTCCAAACTCCGCCAGCTTGACCACCCGTACCTTCAACGATGTGCCGACGGGGTACGTCTTCTCAACGTCCGCCCAGGGATCCGGTGTAACCTGCTTTATCCCCAAGGAGATGCGCTTGCGCTTCTTGTTGATCTTGAGAACCTTGACATCGACCTTGTCGCCGGGCTGCACCACGTCGCCCGGTTTCGCGACGGCGGTCCACTTCAAGTCGCTGACATGCACGAGCCCTCGGAGCCCGCCCAGGTCGACAAACACGCCGAAGTCCGCCAGGCCCGAAACCACACCCTTGTGCACCTGCCCCACTTTGAGCTCGGAAAAAAGCCTCTCGCGGGCCGCCACCTGCTCTTTAGCCAGGATGTTGCGCCGGCTGACGACGAGCTGTCTGCCTTTGGGATCGATCTCCAGCACTTCGCAGCGCACCTGCTCGCCGAGCAACAAGGAGATGTCCTTCATGGGCTTGGTATTCACTTGCGAAGCAGGCATGAATCCGCGCAGCGTCCCGAACTGTGCTTCCAGGCCACCCTTGATCAAACCGGTGATCTTGCCTTCCACGATCGCACCGGGCACCAGAGTGTCGATGTCCGCCTCGGCTACCGTTCCCTTGCAGTACGCTCGTAAGACGTTGGCTTGCAGGTCAAAACGAACCACCAGAACCCCAAGCTCGGAACCGATCTCGGGAACGCTTCCATTCCTGAAGGCCCTTACCGGTACAACCGCCTTGTAGATCAGGCCGACGTCCAGATAGAGTTGCTCACTATCGATCGAGGTCACCCGGCCGACCAATTCGGCGCCGCGCGCGGGAATCGCACAGGCTGCCTCATCGACAGAAGCCGTTGCAGCCGCGCCAAGGAGATTGGGGATTGGGGATTGCGGATTGCGGATTGCGGATTGCGGATTGCGGATTGCGGATTGCGGATTCCCCTTCGTCCCTTCGTCCCTTCGTCCCTCCGTCCCTTCCTGCCCCTTGGTGCCTTTCTCATCGCCTGGAAGGGGTGGGGCAGCACCGTCTCTGTGCCCGGACGTACCGACTGCGGGTACCGGAGGCAGTGTGTTCTCAGACTCTTGTTGAACCAACGAATCGCTCATGAAATCTGCCTGGCCGCGAGATATGGCAAAGAAATCAAACGCGACTTTCGCCGCGGTCAATTCAACTCCCTACACACCAGCGACTCAAACACTGCCGTGCCGCTCACGCTGGCCTTGACCAGACCTTCCTGCGCCGATCCCCTTGCTTTCCCGACTTTCCCATCATCAAGCCACCTACTCTTCTATCCAAACCTACCGGAATAGTCAAGCAATCATAAAAACGGGAGTGATCGGTGGAGCATGACGGGCCAGGCTCAAGCGATAGGTCCGCATAATGGGCCCGGCGGGGGTGGCATGGCTCAACGAAGTTGACCCATGCTGTCATACATATCCTGTGGGACCGGCTTTCCAGCCGGTCAATCGTCAGGCTGGAAAGCCGGTCCCACATGCGCCTGCGGCGGACCCATGCCCACCCCCCGCCCCCGGCATATTCTGTGGGACCGGCTTTCCAGCCGGTCAATCGTCAGGCTGGAAAGCCGGTCCCACACGCGTAGTGAAAACCGCAGCGGACCGGTAATGTCGATGGGGTCGCAGCTCGGATCAAAACGTAACCTAAGGAGGCATTATCTCGATCGGAGGATCAATGATATCGCCACCCTCATCGAGAAGCGTCGTCGCCTCCACGCCGGCGTGCAGGAACAGCTTCGAGGACCGCCCTGTGTTATCGACCAGCATCAAGCCTAGGGAGCGGCCGCTTCCGATAACGATTCGACCCGTCGCGTCAGCTCTGCCAAACGCATCGAAGGTCACTTGGATGGCCCCCTCGAAGTTCACCGCCCGCACATCAGCGCCGAATCCGTTCTTCCCGTCCAGGTCCACGCGGTAGGTCGATTGCCGGCCGTCCAACGTGGCCACGTCGGTGATGCCCGCAATCTTATAGTACTTGCCATCAGGATCGAAGCTCAGCGTGATCGGCGTGCGCCGTTTGATGGCTTCGCTCCGGGCCATCTTCAGGTCCAACTGGATGCGGCGTCCCAGGGCGCGTACCCGCTGGTTCTCCAGGTAGGAGATCATTCTCGGACGGGCCAGGGCGGCCACCACACCGATCAATGCGATGACAATGACCAATTCTATCAGCGTAAACCCGCGACGTTGTGGGACAGGCTTTCCAGCCTGTCGTTTGACCGGCTGGAAAGCCGGTCCCACACTAATTTCATCGTTCTCGTACATGGCTTCTGATTCCCCTCAAGAGCAACCTGTCGTTTTTGTGAACGTAGCGCCACCCCTTGTGGGTGGCGCACACCCGTCCTGCGCCACCCACAAGGGGTGGCGCTACATTGGGGAACGCTATGGAGTCGTCGCCCGGATCGATCCGCGGCGCAAGTGCAACTTCCCATCTGTAAACCCGTGCATCAATCGGCCGGCAAGGTTGGGATCATCGTCGATGACCACCGCATCGACCACATTCACATCGCCGGCGATGATGCTACCCGTGTACGGCACGCCGTCCCCGCCGAGCGTGGTTACGGGGGCGTCCGTCCAGATAACGCCGAAAAACGCCGACGGGATCACGTCCTGCGTATCGCCGTCGTCATTGAAATCGACCCCGCGGCCGGCTTCATCCAACGGCATGACCGGTGCGATGGTCAACGATCCCGGCCAGCACGCCACCAACAGCGTCGGGTAGCCCGCCGCGCCCGGCTCCATCCTGCAACCGTCTACGATCTCAACGTCATTGCCCGCGGTATTGGTGATAATCAACGTGCCCTTCAGATAAACGTTTCGCAGCTTCACCTTGGCGCCCTCGGCGTCGATGTGGTAGACCCCTTCGCCGTTGGCGCCACCTTCGGTGCTGGAACTGCTCGACACCCTTGCGTCGATCAGATCGAAGTCGATACCCGCGCTGGCGAGCTGTGTAGCTCGTGAAATGTAGAACTCCAGGTTCGGCGTCAAATGGGGACCAGCCGACGGAACGATCGTCAGATTCGGGACGGTCCCGAACACTGACCCGGTTTCCAACATCCTAAAGCCCCCGTTGTCGAGATTATTCACACCGAGAAAGGCCGTGAATCCTTGGTCGGAGTATATAGGTCCGCGGACGGTGGCTACCTTGGAGAACGTCACCGTCCCGCTCGCGTAAATCGCGTAGCCAAGGGCCTCATGAGGGGCGGGGTCCAGCCCCGCGGTAAAGCTGAACAGAGCGCCATTTGCGTCCGACGAGATTGCCAGGGCAACCGGCTCGGTGTCGTTGTCGGTGAAGTCGTTGGTGGGATCAGTGATCGTGACGTTGGTCCCAATGCCGTCGATGAGATTGAGAACTATGTCGGCACCAGACACGGCGGTGCTGCGCCACGAGGGGTCATTCTGATACTTACCCAGGGCCCAGTCCAGGCCGGCGTAGGCTATGTACTCCGCCTGCAGGGCGTCTCCGAGATTGCGGTGCAGGCGACGATTGGCCATCTGCAGGGCCAGCAGCGTGGTGGCCGTCGCCGTCACAATCATGGCGATCATCAGCGTCAGCACGTAAATCGCCGCCGCCCGACGGATTGGGGATTGCGGATTGCGGATTGCGGATTGGGGATTGCGGATTGGGGATTGCGGATTCCCCTCCGTCCCTTCGTCCCTCCGTCCCTCCGTCCCTTTCCTCTCAGTTCCAGGCATCGTTTCGCGTCCGGTAGGCGAACAGCTTTGCCCTTAGTTTCCCGTTGTGCTCCACGATGACGGTGATGCGTTTGGCGCTCGAACTTCCATTGGCCACCACACTCTGCATGGTCTCGGCGTCGACGTTCCTGACCACCACCCGGCGCGTGAAACCGGCGTATTCGTTTCCGCCCAGTGGCGTCCCGTCGAACGCGGTAGGTGGGCTCTCTTCCCACCTGTGGTAGTCGTCCACATCGTTGAAATCTTTCCGCAGGGTTTCACCCGCCGCCCGCCCGAAGTTGCCCGGCAAGCGGTTGGGGTCCTCGAACGGCCGCGACACGATCTCAGCCAACAGTTCGCAGGCCAATTCCCGGGCCTTGAGCCCATCCACCGATGCTTCGATGCCGCGCACGTAGCCTCCGAACATGCCCAAAGCCGCGACAATGGCGCTGCCCAGCACCACCGTGGAGATAACCGCTTCGATGTAGCCGAAACTACGGCGGCGAATGGAGCGATACATTATCAAGGGCAAGTCCTCCCAAACTCGGCCGGTTCAGACAAGGCATGGCGGTGTCCAGTCGCACCACCGTATCCGGCGAGCTACCGTTAGCATCGAGACTGACGTATACGGTCTTGAGGGTCGTGGTGTCCACGTCGAATGCCAGGGCAAACGACTGAACACCCATCAGCATCCTCGAGGACGGCACCCCGTTCAGCTTCCGCGTCAGCGTGTCACCGATGCTGCCGGTCCATGTGTATTCAATAGTGTCGTCCAGGGTATCGCCGTCGACGTCGGGCACGATGAATGTGATCGCCCTATCGCTCAGGGCCGACACCGAGGTGGCCAGGGCCAGCTCGTTGCGCATCTGGTGCATGGCCAAGGCGCCCTGGCTGCGGGACGATTCGTTGAGCTGCAGTCGGGCGCCGTGCAGCGTGAAAAAACCCAGCACACCGGTCGTCGAAGCCAGCAGGATCGCCGTGATGGCGATGGCCAGCACCACCTCAACGAGGCCCAGGCCACGGCGCAACAGAATGTGGTGTATAGGACGCAAGCTTTCCACCCCCGATCTACCCGTCGCCGTGGGACCGGCTTTCCAGCCGGTCAAACGACAGGCTGGAAAGCCTGTCCCACATTGCCGGTGACCGGATCAACATACGATATCCGGAGTGGGGTGGTGACGGAGCGGGCGGGGAAACCCACCGTCCTGTTTTCCTGGCGCCGCGCGGGCTAAGAGCCCGCGACCCGGCAGCTTCCGAATACAGTCGCGAGTCTTAGGGACTCTAACAAAACGGGGTGAAATCAGAGCCGCGACCGTAAGGGAGCGGTCGATGCCTGACGATTTTCCCGCTTCCTGACGGGCGCGGCTCGGTATTGTTAGGGTCCCTTAGTAGTCCGAATACAGGGTGCCGCTGTCGTCTTCGGCGGTGCCGGAGTTGGCCTTGATGGTGCCGAGAGTCTTGTTGTAGACCCAGCCGACGCCGGCCGCGGCGGCGGCGGCTACTGTGCTGCTGCCCTTGCCGTTGCCCAGGCCCTCACCCACTTTCAGTTTTGGGACGGCCACCAGATACGGGCCAAAGATAAAGGGGTCGACCTTGGCGGCGTTGGTAGCGCCGGCATCGTCAGTGAAGGTGGTCATCTGCAGGATGTAAGTGGCGTCAAGGTCGTCCGGATAGGCCCCCATGTGCTCGGCGGCGAAGAGGTCGATGGCGTTGCGCAGCACGTACAAATCGCCCCGCAAGGCGCTGGCGCCCGCACCTGCGGCCCCGCGACTGATCCTCGGCACAGCGATGGCTGCGATGATCCCGATGATCACAATAACGATCACCAGTTCGACAAGACTGAATCCGGGTTTGCTATTCCGCTTGATCATGTTCGGTCTTCCGTATGCTCGTACTCGTCCCTAGATCGGCCAAACCGCTGTGGGACAAGCTTTCCAGCCTGTCGTTTGGCCGGCCGGAAAGCCGGTCCCACAAATACCCATCGTCGAGCGCCCCGGTTGGCTTTACTAGTCTTTTGAATCTTTCGGCCTCTCGCTGTGGGTTGGCAGGCCCCGCGCTGGCGCTTGGGGCTCGGATAAGCCACCCATCTTCGACGTTTCGATGACCGATAAAACCGCCTCACCGCCGGGGCAGCGAAACGTCGCTGCGGTCCCGGCAATTTTCACTAGTTCGCAGTTATCCAGGCGATCACCCACCCGCAGCCACTGCTCATCGACGATGGCGAACGTCGCGTCCCGGCTGGTCATGACGGCGGTGAGCCGGTGACTTTGCTCAAACGCTTCCGCTGTGGTGACTCTGCGGCCACGAAGCCCGGCTGCAAGGGAGTTGTTCTCACCGCCGGCGCCGAACATCGCTTCCGTGACAACGTGGCTGAGGGCGAACAGGTCCCGAGTATGTGGGACAGGCTTTCCAGCCTGTCGTTTGGCCGGCTGGAAAGCCGGTCCCACAGTAGCCCGCGCGGCGTCAGGAAACGGAGCGGCCTGAACGGACACCGTGGGGCCGAACGCCGCCGCCGCGACCAGGTCGGCAAGCCGGCCCGGCGACTGGGCCATCGCCGACGCCGGGGCGGACGAGTCCGAAGACACGGCACGGTCCAACAACAACGCCAGCGCGCCGAGCAGCAGGATCCCGCCGTAGAGGATTTTCTTTCTCTTGCTCATGGTCTCAACTGTGGGACCGGCTTTCCAGCGGGTCCCACACAACCGCTCTACTGAAAAGCGGAGAAGAAGCTCACCGTCAGTTCACTCAGCCGCATGGGGTCCGAGCCGGTGCGAGAAGGGATTCTCGCACCAGCGGGGATTCTCGCACCAGCGCCTTTGGAGTGCTGAGCCATGCGCAGGTAGGTCACGTCCGCCCAGAAGGAGCATTGTTCAAAGTCCTCCAGGAAGCGGAGCTGGTTCTGGTACGTTCCCTCAGCCTTGACGCGATAGCGCAGCTCCAGCACGTTCGGATAGCGCACCGTGGACGTCGGGGCCACCTCCAGAAGTCTTACGCCGTTGGCGCCTGCCAGCGCCGTGATCTTTTTCAGGTCGCGATCGATCGGCGACTTGCTGGGGAGGGTGTCGCGCGCGACACTGCTAAACAGTTTCCGTCGTTGGGCCGTCTGTACGTCCAGAGCGGCGCGCAGACGCGTGAGGTCGTCATTGAACTGTTTCACCTCGCGGGCAAGCTCGCGCAACTGGCTGGAGGCGGTTTCCGGATCGGCAAAGGCGTACCACCCCACGGCGGCCACGATAGTGAGGGTGACCAAGGCCCCACCCACATTGATAATAATCAGCAACCGATTCTTCATTGCAAGATCAGACCCCTACCAACGACACTCGATTTTGAATCGGACGGCGTTAAAGGGTGTCGCACGCGACACCGCCAAGCCGCCAGTGGCACCCGACACCGCCTCCTCGTACGCCCGGGTAAGACTGATATCCGCAAACAGGTTCGTGTCCTTTAACCGGGACATGAACTCGTAGAGATTCCCGTGGGCCAGTGCGTAGCCCTCGAAGGCCAGGGCCCGCGGGGCGTCCATGGTCACCACCTTGGGGGAGCGCTCCCCTTTCGGGTCGCCGCTAGACGGGGCGTTTGCGGGCACCTCCTCGGGTATCATGTTTTTGTGGCCCCCGACTGGTGCCGCGGGCACTGTTGACAGCGAGACCAGCCATAACTCCTCGGGCATTACCTCTGCCACTCGGCGCAGCAGTTGAGCCCAAGGCCGTTTTCTGCGCAGGGCATCGGCACGGGCCGCCTGGGCTTGCAGAGCGCGAATCTCCATTCCCATGGCACTGAGCTGCGATCGGCTCGACTCGATCCGGGTATTGAGAACGCCCCTCTCCTTCTTGAGCGACTGCACGCGCTGCTGGCGGGACACCTCCAGGCCGACCGGAAACGCAGCCGTGCCGGCCGTGGCCAACAGCACCATCAGCCACCGACGCAGGTGATGCCTGCGGCGACGGGCTGACAGTACCGACTCATCAATCAGGTTGATTCCGATCATTTGGGCGACACTTTCTATCTGCGACCCGTCCCGCTCCCTTACGGTCGCGTCTCGGTATTAATGGCCAAACCGATCGCACACCCGAACGCGTTCAGAGACTGATGGGTGCGAGAAAGGATTCTCGCACCAGCAATCTGGTCCACAATCAGCGAGCCGTCCGGTTGTTGAACGGCCTGCTCCAACGGGGTTACGTCGACTCCAAGCTGCTCGGCGAGATAGCGATCAAGACCCTTCAGATCCGCCCCGGCCCCGACCAGAAGCACGGCCCCCGCGGGCCGCTCCGGATAACAACGCATTATGTATTCGTAGGACCGCTCGATCTCCGCGACAATCAAATCCAGATCGCCGCGCAAGATGTTGAAGATCATCGCCGCGATCTGCGACGAGGGGTCCTCCCGAGCCGCGGGATTCATCCCGCGCGCCCCCACCCGGAGGGACCCGGTGGCGATACCGTAATCACATTTGTGAATCTCCGCGGCCTCCGGTGAAAGCTGGAGTGACTCAGCCACGTTGCGGGTCCAGTCCTGGCTGCCCACTCCGAGGTTGCGCACCAGGACCGGAACCTCCCCCACCGCCACCACCAGACGCAGCATGCGGCTGCCGACGTCGAGAACGCTCCAGACCTCTTGGGGGTCCGCGCCGCTGCGGCGGCGGAGCAGGCTTCCCAGCCTGGACAGGGCGCACGACGTGGCATCGACCCGCTCACAATCCAGCCGAGTAGAACGCGCTAACTCGCACAACGCGACCACGTCTTCCCGCCGGGCGACGGCGCCTCTGGCAGTGGTGCGGGTTCCATCCCCCGCAGGAACCCGCCAGTAGCCCGAGGCCGCCTGTTCCGGGGCTATGCCGGAGACACGTTGCAGTTCCCAGCGGGCCGCATCCGCGAACTTGCCCGCATCGGACAGGTCTCCCCGGTCGGGGATTTCCAGAGTGTGCAGTTCGACGTCCGGTATACTCAGGCCGACTACGAGACGGCGACCGCGAAAACCATCCTGATCCAGTGCTTGCTGGATCCTTCTGGCAAATCCTGGGGAGATGCCCGTGCCCGTCTCCGCCTCACGGCGATTCCACTGGGCCAGCCTGAGAATACGCCATTGGCCGTCGACTCGACCCAGTTGCGCCGCGCGCAGACACCGCGGGCCGACGTCCAGACCGATCGGTGAAAGCGCCGGCCGCGCGGTAATGGATCGAAGCAGTCCCAGCGTCATGAGGTGTTTCCTACCTTTCCTCCCCTCCGTGCCTTCGTGCCTTCGTGCCTCCGTGCCTTTATCCTATTGCAGAGGTCACGTCGAACATGGGCAGGAACAGTGAGATGGCCACCGATCCCACCACCACACCCATCAGAATCAGAATGGTCGGCTCGAACAGCTTGGTCACGGTGTTCAGCAGTTCCTCGTTGTCTTCATCCAACACATCCGCCACGTACGTCATGGCCCCGCCGAGATTCCCGCTCTCCTCACCGGTACGAACGGCCTGGCAAATGTACGCCGGCACGAATCCGGCCGACTCCAACGCCCGGCTCAGCGATCCGCCCGAGGTCACTTCGGTCTCCAGGCCTGCATACAGCGACTGAAAGCGCTCGTTGCTGGTCACGCCCCGCACCAGGTCGATGGCATCCAGCAACCCCACCCGAGACTCCAGCAGCATCCCCATAACACGAAAGGTCTCACCCAATATCAAGCCGTCAATCAGCTTTCCAACGACCGGAATGTAGGTCAGCGAGTTGAGCAGCCACTTGCGGCCGGCGGCTGAACCCAGCGCGGTCACGGTCCCCACCAAGAGGATCGAAGTTCCCAGTGTACATACCAGCCAATGCGACTTCATGAATGACGCCGACGAAAGAAGCATGGCCGTGGACGCCGGCACGTCCACGCCCATGGTCTTGAACATGTCGCCGAAACGCGGCAGCACGAAGAATAGCAGCACATTGATGATCGCGGTGGACAGCGTCATCAGCAGTGCCGGGTAGACCATCGCCCCCATCACCTTGTTCCGCATGATTCGCCGTTTGCCGACGACTTTTGCCTGCCGGGTGAACATTTCCCCGAGTGTACCGCTCGCTTCTCCCGCAGCGATGATCGCACAATAGGAGGAACCGAACACGCGCGGGTACTTGCGCAAGGCGTCGGTCAAGGTGTTGCCTTCCTCCAGCTCGTAGCAGAGCTGCTGGATCATGCGCACCTGCTGCGGCTTGGTGAATTGCCGCCCGATGGATTGCAACGCCGGCACCACGCCGCTGCCCGAGGACAACAGCATGGCCATCTGCCGGGTGAACATGGTGAGCTGCTTGCCCGCAAGGCGCACGTGGCGCGCGTCGTTCGCGGACGCGGCCGCCCGCTTGGCTGGTTTCTTGTCCGATCTTGGAGCCGCATTGGTGACGAACAGGTCGCGCTTGCGCAAGGTGTCTACCGCGCTGCGCACATCGGGCGCCTCCAGGCAATCGGTCACACGGCGGCCGGCGCCGTCTACCGCTTCGAATTCGACGATCATGCAACCACCTCAGGATTGCGGATTGAGGATTGCGGATTGATGATTGACGATTGACGATTGACGATTGCGGATTGCGGATTGCCCGTCGTGCCTTCGTGCCTCCTTCGAGCTCCCTCCTCGGTCGCCCTCAGCTCCGTGCCTTCTTTCCCCTTTGTCCCTTCCTCCCCTTCCGTGCCTTCGTCCCTTCGTCCCTTCGTCCCTTCCTCCCCCTTCGTGCTTTTCCTCCACGCGGGGTCCTCCAGGACTTCGGAACGGGTCACCCGCAGCACTTCCTCCAGCGTCGAATCGCCTCGATCGACCACGTCCAGGGCTTTTTCGCGCAGCCCCCGCCAACCCAAACGGGCCAGGTAGGTCCGCACCTCGGATTCAGCCGAACCTTCTTGAATCAGGCGCTTCAATTCCTCGTCCAGCGGAACCACTTCGAAGATGCCGATACGTCCCCGAAATCCGGTCATGTGACATTCGCGGCATCCCTCACCGCGCTGAAACAGCTCATTGCTGCGGCGGCTCCAACCCACCGACTTGAGCAACTCCGGCGACGGATAGTATGAAGCCTTGCACGCCTGACAGATCTTTCGAGGGAGCCGCTGGGCGATGAAACCGATCACCGAGGAGGCGATCAAATATGGCTCAATCCCCATGTCCAGCAGTCGCGCCACGCCGCCGGGGCAGTCGTTGGTGTGCAGCGTGGACAGGACCATATGCCCGGTCAACGCCGCCTGAATGGCCACCCGGGCGGTGTCCGGGTCGCGCATCTCGCCGATCATGACCACGTCCGGGTCCTGACGCAGAATAGAGCGCAAGGCCCGGGAAAACGTCAGGCCGACGGCATCGTTGACCTGAATCTGTGTGATCATGGGAAGCTGATACTCGACGGGATCCTCTACGGTCACGATGTTCTTCTTGTGATCGTTGATCAGTTCCAGTGCGGAGTAGAGAGTAGTGGTCTTGCCGCTTCCGGTGGGGCCGGTCACCAGCATCAGCCCGTACGGACACTTGAGCATGCGCTGTACGTCCTCCAGGTCGATTCCCACCAGGCCCAGGTCCTCGAGTTCGAAGCTCAAGTCGTTCTTGTCGAGAATGCGGATGACGATTTTCTCGCCCAGCACGGTGGGCATGCTGGACACCCGCAAGTCCACCTCCCGGCCGTCGGCCACCAGGTGGACGCGACCCTCCTGCGGAAGGCGTCTCTCGGCGATGTCCATGTGCCCGATCACCTTGATGCGCGACACGATGGCGGCGTGCATGCCCTGAGGCGGCTTAAACAGCTCGCGCAACTGCCCGTCCACGCGATAACGGATGTGCGTGGTCTTGCGACCCGGCTCGATGTGGATATCGCTAGCCCCGTCGCGCATGGCCGTCAGAATGATAAGATTGACCAGGTTGATGACCGGGCTGCCATCCACAATTCTGTCAAGGTCGGTCACCGGCATCTCGTCGATAGCCTCGAACTCCTCGATCTGGACATCGCTCTCCTCGATGGAGGCCATGAACGAGTCCACCGTGACTTCCTTGGACAGGTACTTCTGCTGGAACTCCTCGACGTTGCTCTCCAGGACCAGCACCGGCCGGACCTTGCATTCCGTCAGACTTCGGAGTCGGTCGATGGTCGGCAGCGACTGGGGCTCGACCATGGCCACGGTCAGTTCATCGCGTACGCGGAACAGCGGCAGAACCCTCAGCCGTTCAGCCTCATCCTTGGTGATGCACTTGGCCACTTTCGGATCAATCAGCCCGTGCCGCAGCACGCACCCCTTGACGTCCAGACGTTTGGTCAGGGCATTGACCAGCGCCGTCATGGTGATGGCGCCGGTATCGATCAGGGCCGTCCCGATCTTCTCGCCGG
>JAZGDL010000197.1:0-2291 GCA_036477795.1 Phycisphaerae bacterium | reverse complement strand
GATCAAGGTTCTCAGGCTGGATTCGTGATCGAGCGCTTGGTTGTAAACACTGTCACCGTACCCGAACCCACAACGCGCCTGCTGCTAAGTGTAGACGACGACTTGAAACTGAAGTTATTTAAACAGTCGCCGGATTGAAGGTCATCATCATCGCCGAAGCGAAGCGGAGGCTTTGGTAAGGTAGAGCGGCGCGGAGAAAGGGAAAACCCCGATCGTTGTAGCGATCGGGGTTTTGTTTGTGGCGGCCCCGGTCAAAGGGCACGACCACAGCAACAGCAAGGTCAGAGTGCCACGACCGGTGGCCGTTGTCCACTCCCGCGTGGGGTGCGATGGCCAGAGAAGTCGTGTTGCGACAGTTATTTTGCCGGGGCTTGGATTGCGGCGTGATGTTTTTCATCTGTCGTTCCTGTTATCGCGGGCAGGTCTACTGCGGGGATGTCTGTCGACGCCAGATGAGACGCGAACAGCGTCGGCGGGCCAACCGTCGGTATCAGCAGGATCCGGGAGTTCGGGAAGATCATTGCCAGCGTCAGCGGGTCTACCGGAAACGTCGCCGAGAGGGGCGCGTGACAGATCACACTTCCGCCGGTGGCTGTCGGTCTGGCAGCATGGCGACACCATTGCCGGAAACGGGAATGAGAACGTCATTGGCGGAGGTATCCCATGATCGGCCCCGGTTTCAGCGGCTCAAAGCAGCCATCTGGATCGTTTGCATCTTCTGTGGCCGCAGTGGCGGCTTTATCGATGCCTTCCCCGACTGGGGGTGAGGCATGATCGGTCCCGAACTGGTCACGGAAATTCGCCACCTGTTCTTTGCCGAGCACTGGAAGATCGGCACCATCGCCTCCGAGCTGGGTCTGCATCACGAGACCGTCGGGGCGGCACTGGAAACGGATCGCTTCAACCGGGCCAAGATGGTGCGCCCGACCAAAGCCGATCCCTATATGGACTTTATCCGGGCGACGCTGGAGCAGTATCCCCGGTTGCGGGCCACGCGGATTCACCAGATGATTTCCGAGCGCGGCTACACGGGCGGCGTGGTCCAGTTACGGCGCGTGGTGGCCCGGCTGCGGCCCGAACCCCGTGAAGCCTTCATGCGGTTAAGAAGCTTTCCTGGTCAGGAAGCCCAGGCCGACTGGGCGCACTTCGGGGAAGTCCGGATCGGCCAGGCGCGCCGCCGGTTGTCCTGTTTCGTACTCACCTTGTCGCATTCGCGTGCCCTGTTTCTGGAGTTCTTCTTCGACCAGACTCTGGAGAACTTTCTCCGCGGTCATGTCGATGCGTTCGCCGACTGGGGCGGGGCGCCCAGAATCGTGCTCTACGACAATCTTCGAAGCGCCGTGCTGGAACGCAACGGCAATCAGATTCGCTTTCATCCGCGCCTGCTTGAGCTCTCGGCCCACTATCACTGTCAACCGCGTCCGGTCGCGCCAGCGCGGGGAAATCAAAAAGGACGTGTCGAGCGAGCGATACGCTATGTGCGGGATTCGTTCTTTGCAGCCCGGCCATTCACCACACTGGAGGACTTCAATCGCCAGGCCCTGGTATGGCGCGATGAGGTGGCCCATCGCCGCCCCTGGCCCGGTGGTGACGACCGCACCGTGGCCGACGCCTTCGAGCAGGAACAACCGCTCTTGCTGTCGTTACCGGTTCACCCGTTCGACACCGACCGGGTCCAGCCGGTCCGTTCCGGTAAAACCATCTATATCCGTTTCGATCTCAACGACTACTCGATTCCGCCGGACCGGATCGGCCAGACATTGACGTTGGTGGCGTCCCAGACGCGGGTGCGTCTGTTGGATGGCACGACCGAAGTGGCCGCCCACCGCCGGTCTTACGACCGCCACCAGCTCATTGTCGATCCGGCGCATCAGGAGGCTCTGCTGGCGGAAAAACGGAAAGCCCAGGGCTCGACCGCCGGTAGCCGCCTGGCCTCGGCCGTGCCTGAGACCGAACCCCTGCTTCAGGCCGCCTTCGGGCGTGGCGAGTCCATTCAGCGCCAGAGCCGCCTCCTGCTCGGCCTCCTCGACGACTACGGTCCCTCGGAGTTGCGGGCTGCGGTTTCCGAAGCGCTGGAGCAGGACACTCCGCGCGCATCGTCGGTGGCCTTCATCCTCCAGAAACGCTGGCGGGCCCAGAAACGCCGAGCCACGGTCCGGGTCGCCCCATCCCGTCCGGATCTGGCCGACATCCACATTCAACCCCATTCCGCGGAGACTTACGATGACCTCCATAGCCGCGACACCGAACCCGAACAGTAACGATCTGGGCGCCCAACTCCAGCACATCGG
>JAZGDL010000196.1:0-12280 GCA_036477795.1 Phycisphaerae bacterium | reverse complement strand
GCTGCTCGCTGGCCCGGGCGTCGGCGATGATCCGGGCGGCCTGGGCGTCGCCTTCCGCCTTGTAGTTGGCGGCCTTGTTCTCCTCATTCTTCTTCATGCTGTCGAAGATGGCTTTGGTCACCGATTCGGGCAAGGTCAGCTTGGTGATCCCGAAATACTTGACGTCCACGCCGTATTCGTTGCGCCACCCCGCACGCAAGGGCTCCAGCATCTCTTTCTCCATTTGGCGCAGTTTCCGGTCGGCGGGGTTGGTGGAGACTAAGTTGGCGAAGTCGTATTGGCCGATGACAGCTTTTTTCTGCGAGCGGATGGCGTTGCGCAGTTGCCTTTCGCCGTCCTCGTCGCGCTCGAATCGCTCGTGAAAAAGGTAGGGGTCTTCAATGGTCCAGAACGTTGACGTGGTCACGATGACGTTCTTGCTGTCGGCGGTGATGGTCTCCTCCGTGCGATCTTCCAGGATACGGATGCGCTTGTCGTAGGTGACCACGCTCTGTATCGGCCAGGGCCACTTGAACTTCAACCCCGGCTCGGAAAGCGTGTCGTCGGACGGTTGTCCGAAGGTCTTAATGATCGCAACCTCGGTGAACCGCACCTGGAACGTACACATGTAGAAGCCCAGGATCAGCACCACCAGCACGGCGGCCAGAAGTGTTGGTAAGTTTCGCATGAATGGGTGTCTCCGCTCAGCCGCCGGCTACCGCGCCGGCTAGTGTTCCTCTTCCTCGGTGGTCAGGTCCAGGTAGGTCCGCCGCGTGGTTTCGTACGCGATGATCAGTTTGCTGGGATCGCCGGTGTACACGAACTTTCTCAAACCCGGCAGGGTCTCCACCAGCATGCCCAGATAACGCCGCATCTTGAACAGCTTCGGCGCCGCCTGGTAAGCAACCAGATCGGTCTGGAACGTTCTCAGTTTGGATTCGGCCTCGCTGACGGCCTGAGCCCGTTTAGCCTCCGCCGTGGAAATGGTGGTGGCTGCCTTGCCGCTGGCCGGCGCCATGCCCGCCGCCCTGTTGCCCAAGAGCAGGTCTTCAACAAGTTGCTCAGCCTGTGCGGCCGTCTTTGCCGCTTCATCCGTGCCCAGCCGTTCCGCATCGGCCGTGGCACGATTCATCTTCTGAATGGCTGCGTCCAACTCCCCGGCACGCTGGACACTGCCCGCAGCCAACGTCAGGATGCGATCGTGGGCCCCCTGGGCGTGCTCAATGGCCGCCGCCTTACGGATCTCCGCGGAGATAACCTCCTGAAACTTGGCCGCCACGTTTTCCTTCGACGGCGGATGGGCGTGCAGACCGACCGAGGTGACGTGGATGCCCACCTGCATTTCGTCGCATCGCTCCTGCAGGCGCCGCATCATCTCCCTGCCGTACTCCTCGCGGCCCTTGCCCATCAACGTGGCGGCGTCGTGACCGGCGGCGTAATCCGAAAGCTCTTGACGGGCGATCGACTCCAACACGCTCACCGGGTCCTGATACCGGTACACGTAGTCGTGCAGATCCGTGATGTGATACTGAATACCGGCCGAGATCATCAGCAGGCTGACACCCGCACCGCCGGACGGCGCCGTCGCCGTGGCGCCACCATCCAAACCAGGGTTCCAATGCCCCTGCTCACCTGCCAGTGCATCACTCTCCGGGTTGGCCACCACCATCAGCATTTCCGAAATGATGCCTTTATGCTCCTCGGTCCACAGAACCGCATGATGCAACTCGTGCTCAGCATCCTCGTATTCGTCGGCATGATCGACGCCCTCACGCTTTTTCCACGATTCCCCATGTTTGGTTCCCACGGTCAGCGAACGCATCCGATGCACGCGCTCCCGCACCACGCGATCGATCGGCCAGGGCAACTTGAGGTTGAATCCCGGCCCCAGCGGCGCATCCCTGGCCTGGCGAACCTTGCCCAGGCGCTCGATGTAAGCCTTCTCGTCGACGTCCACGATCACGATGCTGGAAAGCAGGATCAACGCCGCCAGCGTCAGCACCGTTAGTGGGAAAAGCGACCGTTGCAGCAACTTATAGAACCACGTGCCGCTCACTTCGAAGCCGAACTGGTAGTTGATGGTCTCGGCGATGGATCGCACGATTCCACCGGGCTCGCTGAACAATGCCAACATCCGACTGTCAAAGGCCGGGCGTATCTCCTCGTCGGATCGCTGCGGACGATAAAACTCCAGGATGAGGTTGATCACAAACTCGATGCCCAGCAACAGCAGCATCACACGGATGATGTAGGCCGCCAGAGGCTCGGCGAACTGCTCCAACGTCCTGCTGCCGGCCACCGCCAACGCGATCACCAGAACCGTTGAAGTCAAGGCGTTGCCGATCAGATAGCTGCCCCCGGCGCGAAGCAATCGCCAGCCCGGTTGCCGTGACATGCCGATCACGTACCGCCCATATACGAAACAGCAGAACGCGCTGGCCGCCATGAAGACCATGGCGATGAGCGGTTTATCCGCCCGCGTCCAGGTATCCGCGGCAAGCGATTCGGACAGCGGCCAGGACCAGGCCACGAACGTGCCGCCGATATGGTACAAGGCCACCAGGACTGTGATGGTGGGAAGGAGGAACTTGTAGGTCCACGCCAACCGGCGGCGTTCCAGCAGCAGCGATTCGTCCCCCACGTCGAAAATGTTGGTGGTCAACCCCGCCGCCTGAGCACGCTTTAACTGCTCGGTGTCCAGGTCCTCCAGGCGGCTGCGGCGACGCTGGATGAAGACCACCAGAAGGATGCCCCAGATCAGCACGCCCCCCAGCAGGTGCCGCGCACCCGCCACCACCGCGTCGGATTGCGTCTCCTGCCACAGTCCCACCACCAGCACCACGCCGAACAGTACGAGCTGAATCAGCAAGCCCGTCAGACTCGCAAACTGGGCTCGCCGGTCGCGCGTGGGGGATCCTTCATTCATCGATCAGTCATCCGTCTCCATCGCCCGGTGCCACTGGCAGCAAGTACGTGTTTAGCGGTATCATTGCCGGATCGGTTTTTTGCCTGCCTTGATGCTGCGCGGGCCGGCTTTAGCCGGTCAGATTTTGCCACCGACTTGAGTCGGTGGAGGGCATTTGCTGTCACCTTCCCTGGAGCCGGCTTCAGCCGGCTTTCCACGGGCACCGATTCGAAAAGCCCGGCTAAAGCCGGCTCCAGAAGCAGCAGACAGAATCCCGGCGTGCGGGGACTGGCCGGGCCTGCAACCACCAACTGAAGTTGGCGGCAAAGCCCGGTCGGCTGAAGCCGACCTCCACCTCCAACCCGGGGCGCCGTTACCCGCTAAACACATACGGCAGCAAAAGCTGCCAGTGCTCCTGGCTGAATAATGCACAGGCGGACCAGCCGCCCGTGGCACCCGGCGCCGGCGGATTGCTGCGGATGGGTGCGAGAAAGGATTCTCGCACCAGCACTTATGGATTCTCGCACCAGCAGCCAATCCGCACCAGCACTTTCCACCAATCCGCCGAACCATACCGCCGCCGCAAACGTTCTAACTACATGTACGAGCCTTGCCCGACATGGTGCGGAGCCTACAATAAATCCCTACGCTTGCCAAGCGAACACGGTTCGCCGGAATCGCTCTTACTTGGTTGCCGACAACGGGTTATGCAGAAGCCATGATCACACCGCTGCTCAGCATCGCCGGAAACGCCTTCGTCGAGACCATCCGGCAACCCATCTACGGAGTCCTCCTGGCGGTCACCATCCTGCTGCTGGTCATGAACATTTTCCTCGCCGGCTACACCCTGGAGGACGACAACAAACTGCTCATGGACGTGGGCCTGTCCACTATTCTGCTAAGCGGTCTGTTTCTGGCGGCCTTTTCCGCCACCGGCGTGCTCACCCGTGAAATCGAGAACAAGACAGTAATGACCATCATCAGCAAGCCGGTCAGCCGGCCCGTGTTCCTGGTCGGCAAATACTTCGGCCTGATGAGCGCACAAGCGGTCGCCTTCTACATCTCCTTCCTGATCTTCATCCTCTGCATGCACCACCGCGTGCTGATGTACTCCACCGACCCTTTCGATTGGCCGGCCATCATCCTCGGCGGCGGATCCCTGATGCTGGGCATTTTCCTGGCCGCCGCCGCCAACTACTTCTACGGCCGCGAGTTCTCCTCCACCGCCATCGCCCTGGTGCTGCCGCTCTTGACCGTCGGCACCCTACTCACCGCTCTGTTCGACCGGGAATGGAATGCGGCTGAGTTCACCAAGGCCTTCGCCGGAGGCCAACTCATAATCGCCGCATTCTTGATCCTGCTGGCCATCATGGTAATCACCGCCGTTGCCCTGGCAGCCTCAACGCGCATGGGTCAGGTCATGACCTTGATGATGTGCGTGATGGTGCTGATCGCCGGTTTTCTATCCGACTGGGTCTTAGGCCGGCAGCGCGAGGATTCCCTGTTGGCCGCCGTGCTCTACCGCATCATCCCCAACATCAACTTCTTCTGGGTCGTCGACGCCGTCACCGCCAGCATCGACATCCCCGCCAACTACGTCCTCTACACCACCGCCTACGCCCTGTTATTCGTGGTCGCCATCCTGCTCATCGGAATCGCCCTCTTCCAGCGCCGCGAAATCGGATAGTCTACCCTCAGTTCGACGTGGTCCGCACGGCGGGCCCTACCCGAGTGACCCGCTGGGTTCGCGCTTTTATCACCAAGATCAGGTATCCTGGCCCACAGACGGATGTCCGGGCTTGGGACCCGACGTTGCGGGATTGACTCCAATGGACGCTTGCTTAATGAAGATGTTTCAACGAAGCAGCCCGGGGCGGACTGATGGCTACGGCAACTGAATCGGCGATCCTACGCGCCCTTCAAGCCTACGGCTTGCAGCTTGGTGAGTCGTTCAGTCTGGACTGGGGCATCGCTTACACCTGCCCGCGCTTCCCACAACTCGATTCCGCCAACCAGTTCCGCGAGATCATCATCGAGGAAACCGAAGCCCACGGATTCGAATCCGTGGGTTTGCCGTCCGTGTTCGAGAGCGTTGAAGAGCATTTCGCCCAGCAGGGGCTGAAGTGTCGCCGATGGGCGCCGGCGGTCGATCAACCGCTCGGGAAACTGGAAGCCTTTCTCACCGGCCGCGGTTTCGTGTGCGAGGACTTCGTGGTGATGGGCCTGCGCTCGTGGGCGGATCTGGAGGTGGCTGAGGGAATCCGAGTGCTGCCGGCCCGGGCCATGCCCAAGGCGCTGTGCGAGATTCTTCATGAAGCCTACGCTGCGTCGGAGCCTTTCCTGCGCGATGCGCTGGTTGCGGCGGCAACCGAGCGGCTGGACGATCCGCAAATTCAAGGTCTGGTGGCTACCCTGGAGGGCAAACCGGTTGGATTCGGCGCGTTCTACGAAGTCGGAGATATCGGGCTGGTGACGGACGTCTTCGTGTCCGAAGCCTACCGGCGTCGTGGTGTGGGGACCGCGTTGATGGATCACATCCTGAAGCTGGCCCGGCGTCTGATGATGCGGATAACCTGTGCCAGGGTGCCGGCGGACGGGGCCGCGGCGATCGAATTGTTACGTAGTTGCGGCATGGAAGCGGATGGCCGCCTGACGGAGTTCGTCGCACCCCCAGCCCACGGATTGCAATCCGTGGGTTTCCCATCGGTGGTCGATCATTAGTCCCATGCTCTTGCGCGCCAGGTATGTCCTGCCGGTTGATGGCCCGCCGATCAAGAACGGGGCTGTTCGGGTCAGTGGTGATTGCATCGCCCAGGTGGGGCGGGCGCGCGACCTGACGGGTTTGCCACCGGCAAATGGCGATGCAGCGGTCGACCCGGTGATTGATTTCGGCGACGCGGTTATCTTGCCGGGTCTTGTCAACGCCCACACCCATCTGGACCTGACCCATTGGGCCGGGAAAGTCGAACCCGATAGCGATTTCGTCGGGTGGCTTGAACGGCTGCGGGTGGCAATGCACGCCGCCGATGATATCCAGCGGGAACTGGCTGATTCCGCGGACGAAGGCATGCGCCGGTCGCTGGCACTGGGTGTGACCACGGTGGGGGACATCACCTCGCGGCCGGCGGCGGTTCGCCGGCAATTGTCACACGGCCCCTTGCGGGTAGTGTCATTCGGCGAAGTGATCGCGACGGGTAAGAACAGAGGCCGGCTATCGCGGCGCCTGCAGGCGGCTGTCGATGGAACGTATGCGTCGGACTACCTGGCCATCGCGGTGTCGCCGCACGCGCCATATACCATAGAGTCGGACGGCATTCGGGCGTGTGTGGAGTCGGCCGGGCGTCTGGGATTGCGGATGTGCATGCACCTGGCGGAGTCGCCTGCGGAAGCCCGGTACACGCAACGTGGTGACGGGCCCTTTCGAGACTTTCTTGAGCGCATGGGGCTTTGGGACGAAGTCACCCGGTGTCCACGGATGGCACCGGTGGCGCTGGCACATGTCTGCGGCGTGCTTGGTCCGCGGACGGTGCTGGCCCACTGCAACTACGTTTCCGACGAGGACATGCGGTTGATACGCGCCAGCGGGGCACACGTCGCCTACTGCCCGCGAACGCACGCAGCCTTCGGTCATGAGCCGCATCGATTCGGCGAGATGATGGCCATGGGAATCAACGTTTGTGTGGGCACCGACAGCCTGGCCTCGAATCCGTCCCTCTCGGTACTGGATGAGATTCGCTTTCTTCGATCGATGTGGGCCGATTTCGACGGGCACACACTGCTGGAGATGGCCACCATTCGCGGGGCCCGGGCGCTGGGTCTGGCGGATCGAATCGGCACCCTCACACCGGGCAAGTCAGCCGACATCACCGTTGTGCCGCTCGATTCCAACGGCCTGAGCGACCCGCTGGAAAACCTTCTGACGTCGAAGCTGCAGCCGGCTGCCACCATCGTGCGCGGCCGGAAGGTGCAATCTCGTCATGCTTGACGTCGTGGGGTATTTGGAATTGGTGAAGGTCTTGAGACGGGCTGGGTCTCGGGGGCGCCGGCGGGATCGACGATTTTGTCGAAAGGACTGGGGACGCGGTGTCCGATTTGAGTAAGCGACCGTGCGCGAATAGGCGCCGCCCCCGACTTCAGAGGCCCGCTCCCTTACGGTCGCGGCTCGGATGGATGGAACGCGCTCGTTGATGCTGACCGGAAACTCATTGACGGATCACATGAATACCGGTTAGCACCACAGGGTCTGTCGGTTTACGCTGTAGCGCCACCCCTTGTGGGTGGCGCCCTTGTGGGTGGCGCCCTTGTGGGTGGCGCCCTTGCGGGTGGCGCCCTTGCGGGTGGCGCCCTTGCGGGTGGCGCACCCTCGCTCTGCGCCGCCCACAAGGGGCGGCGCTACATTGGGGAGCGCCACGGGCGACTGAATCGACAGAACTGTTAGGTTTGTCGTTTGCGACGATCGGCGATGCCGAATTACAGACGAAAGAATACGACGCCATGCTGAACAAGACATCCAAGAGTAATACGAGCATCATCGTACGGCGACTCGTTGTATGCGTCCTGGGGCTGGTGCTGGTCACCGGGATCAGTGCGGTGTGGGCCCAGGAAGACGAGGTACAGACGCCCGCCGAGCCGGCTGCGCAATCCGCATCCTCGCAGGAGGCTGAGACCGCAGCGCAGCAGCCCCAGCCCGGTGAGCCCGCCGCGGTCAAGGATCCGCTGGATTACGACTTGTGGGTGTTGGCGCCGGCGGTGGTAGCCATTCTGCTCACCATTCTGATGCGACAAGCGGTGCCGGCGTTGTTCATCGGCGTTGTGGTGGGCGCGTACATGATGGTGCCATGTCGCGACGCAGCCGCCGTCCCGGGTGACAATATGTTCCTTGGGGGCATCCGGCTGGCGGTAGAGACCTACGTCATTCAGAATCTATATACGCTCGACGGTGTTGCTGACCCAAAGAAGATTCAGATTGTCCTGTTCACGCTGCTGATCGGGGGTGCGGTGGGCGTGATGGCCGCCAGCGGCGGATCGCGGGCATTGGTGGACCGGGTAGCCCGTTACGCCTCGACGTCACGTCGGGGACAGCTCACCGGCTGGCTGGCGGGGATGGTGGTGTTTTTTGACGATTACGCGAACTCCATGCTGGTGGGCCCGACCATGCGGCCCATGTTCGACCGCCTGAAGATTTCGCGGGCGAAACTGGCCTACATCGTGGACTCCACGGCGGCTCCGGTGGCCTCCATCGCGCTGATCGGCACCTGGATCGGGGCTGAGTTGAGCTATATCGACAACGGCCTGCAAAGCGTGGCGGCCCACGGCACACCCGGGTTCATGGCTGACATGGACAGCATGAGCATCTTCATCGCCACCATCCCTTATCGCTTTTACCCGATCTTGGCTCTTTGGATGGTCTTTGTGGTGGCCTTTACCGGCCTGGACTTCGGGCCCATGCGGCGATCGGAGTCGCGAGCGTTGATGGACCCGCCGGTGGGGCCGAAGGAGAACCCGTCGGCAGGCGATGCCGGCGCTTCGACGGCAGCATCGGGCTCGGCTTGGCTGGCGGTGATTCCCATCCTGGTGCTGGTGGGCGCGACCGTGGCCATTCTGTATCTGAGCGGTGTAGCAGCCCTGGGTCCCGTTACGGAAAGGACGCTTGGCAATATCCTGAAGGGAGCGGATGCGTATCTGTCGATCCTCTACGGGGCGATCAGTTCACTTTCCATCGCGATGCTTTTGGTGTTTTTCACCCGTGCCTGTTCGATACGGGTCGCGTTTGACGGTGCCCTTGACGGGATGGCCAAGATGTTCCCCGCCATAGTGATCCTGGTTCTGGCGTGGGCCCTTTCGCAAATTTCACAGGATTTGCAGTTGGGGCAGGTGCTCAAGGAGCATCTGCTGGACGCGGATATCGCTCCGGCATGGCTGCCCACCAGGGTCTGGCTGCCCCTGAGTATCTTCATCTGTGCAGCCGGCGTCTCCTTCGCCACCGGCACATCCTGGACCACCATGGGCATCCTGACGCCGGTGGTGGTGGAAATCTCCGCGGAGATGGCCGGGGGGCCGCCGGTCGACCTGGAACTGTTCTACACCTCGGTGGGCAGCGTGCTGGCGGGGTCGATCTTTGGGGACCATTGTTCGCCGATCAGTGACACCACCGTCCTCTCCTCGGTGGCGTCGAATTGCCGCGTCGAGGAGCACGTCTGGACGCAAATGCCCTACGCGATAGTGGCCGCCATAGTGGCCATGGGGGCTGGAATCGTCTACTGCATGCACGAAAACCAGCCTGCCTGGATGGGACTTGCCATCGGGGCGGGTGCAATACTTCTGATAGTGCTGCTCATCGGCCGACGTCCCAAGGCGCCTCCGACGCCGCAGCACATCCCCGTCGAGCGCGTCGAGGCGCGGCTGAACGCGGATGGTCAATAGGCCTTCATGGAACGTATCCTCCCGGCGATAAGGCGTTCGCTGCGGTCGACCGACAGCCGACGCCCAAAACCCCAGCCAAGCGGTTGACCTGTAAGGCCGGTAACCTTAGGATTGTTGGTTTGGGATTCCTCTCGTGTTCCACCTCGCTCGGCACTGCCGCGGGGTGCAGTCCGCCGGATCGATGGTCGTTCCCCGGGGATTTGCAGAACGCGGTACACTGGTCGGAAGGATGTAAGATTGGCAAAAGCAGGCGCTATTGAAGTGGAAGGGATTGTTACCAAAGCCCTGCCCAACGCTATGTTCATGGTGAAGGCGGTACTCGGCGACGAAAAACAGGACGTTCTCTGCACCATCGCCGGAAAAATGCGCAAGTATTACATTCGCATTCTGCCCGGCGACCAGGTCACGCTCGAGCTTTCACCTTACGACCTGGCCCGCGGCCGAATCACCTACCGAAAACGCTAGTGGGGCGTCAACGTTCGAATGGCGGGTTGGAGTATGGTATGTGGGAGCGGAGATTGCACTTTGGGCGTCTGCCAAACGACAAAGTCACTGCCGGCGTTAACCCGTCAATCGAACCGTGACAGAGCACTAGATGGCTTCTGGCAAGCGGAAGTTGCGTCCAGCCGGCTCTGCAAAGAAAGAGCCTGCAACCTCTCGCCGTGATGAGAACCTGATCCGCGGCGTGTTGGCGGGCGACGCGGATGCACTGCGGGCTCTCATCGATCAGTATGATCGTCTCATTCGCTACACCATCTTCCGAGCATGCAACGACGAATGCCGAAAGGACCCCACCTTCCTGGACGCCCGGGCATCGGAAGTATGGTCGGGCCTGGTCGAGACGGTGCGGCGGCGTGGAATTGAGTTCCCCGCGTCTTTGAAGCCGTACTTGGTGCAGATCGCCCGCAATAAATGCCACGACTACTTGCGCCGCGCCGCACGTGAAGCCGCCACGCATCCACAGGAGCAGCCCGCCGCGTCCGGTAACGCCGAGCCCGTTGACCCCGCTGCTAATCCGCTGACGCTGCTCATAGAACTCGAGCAGGTGCAAGCGGTCCGAGATTGTATCGAGCAGCTCGCCCCAAATGATCGTAACTTATTGCAACAAATAGACTTAATCGCGGAATCGCGATGGGCTGAGGCAGCCCGGCGACTGAACCTCCCGGAATCCACCCTGCGTTCGCGATGGGTCAGGATGGTGGATCAGGTACGGCGTCGCGTGGAAAAAAACCTGGGAAAAGATCAGGAAAGTTTCGCGCCCAAGGGCGAGTGCGGCGACTCCTAGGTTGATTGAGGTATGGTGTGAAGTAACCATGAGCGAGTTCACTGATTCCAACCAGGCTGGTTTCGACGAGCATGAGCGATTGCTGCAGGAAGCGGTCCAGGCTGAAAATGCCGGGGTCTTCAGCCGGTCGCCGGTCGATCCGGTGGCCTTGTTGGCATCTCCGGCAGCCGAGGGGGCTTCCACCAGGACCGTTCAGGTGGGCGGGCCCACCGGTTCTCACCGATGGCTGAGAGTGGCCCGCGTGGCCCTGCCGATCGCGGCCTGCGTGGTGATCTGGTTCGGTCTTCGGTCCGGCGGGCTGGGGCCTTCCCAGGTGGCGGAACCTGCTGTCCAATCCACCGTCATACATGCCAAAGGCGCGTTGGCCGACGGTGATTCGGACTGTCAGGGTTTGTCCCTGTTCAACAGTTGCATCACCGGGCCTGTAGTGGGCTCGTTGACCGGGAAATGTGCGTGTGTCGACATCGATCAGGACGGTGACGTCGACCTGGTGGACTTCGGCCACTTGCAGCGTTTGATGAGATCGCAAAGAGGATAGTTTACTGAAAGTCTAGTGCCCGTTGCGTCGGTTCGACGCGTGGGCGAAACGCAGATTTGGAGAAAACAGGAGTAGGAAATCATGAAGAAACTTGCAGCTTTGGTAATTACGTTGGGATTAGTGGGCAGCGCGTCGGCGGCCACTTTCACGGCGAACATCGTGTTGCCGGGCGGGAATACGGTGGCGCAGAACGGTTCGTTGCCGATCGAGGTGCATGGTGTCCTGGACACGGATGCGGACAACGACGGTCTGGTGTTCGTTAGTGTGGATGTGACAGTGACGAGCCAACCGGATGCAGCGGGGAACCCACTGGACCTGGGGTCCGCGGTGTCGTGGGGGCCGCCGTCGGACGGTTCGATGGCCAAGTTTGCCCAACTGCTGGGCTACGACGCCGGCTACGGCGGGACGCCGTTGAACAACGGCCTGGTGCAAAGCGGCGGTGCGGAGAACACCATCGGGAACAATCCTGCAACCGGCCCGATGCTGCCCTTCCCCTCGGAGGAGTTCATCGATTTCGGTGTGGCCCACAGCAATCAGGTGATTCTGCAAGGCACAATCACGATTCCGGGCACGGCCGATCTTGGAACGTATACCTTGATCCTGGAAAACGTGTTGGCCAACGTGTTGGGCAACGACCAGTCGGTTTCGTCGTTCGGCGTCTACGCGGTGGAAGCCGCCGACAGCGTTGCCGGCCCATCGGTCGACATTATCGTGCAAGACGTATGTGTAGCCTCCGGTTTCGCCGAACCAGCGTTCGGCACCTCCTTCTCGGCCCGGGCCTGGGACGGCTTCGTCGATGCTCGGCGTGAGAGTAACGACGGAAACGCTGTCAACCAGGGCCTGGACACCATCACCATCGAGTTCACCACTGCCATGCGGAACGCGGGCGGAGCGCCGATCAGTGCAGCCGCCTTCTCCATCTCCGATACGGCTGGTACGCCTCCGACGATCGTGGACGCCACCTCAGCCGACAATGGCCTGACCGTCACCCTGGATCTGGACGCCCAGATCACCTTGCAGCATTGGACCACCTTCAGCTTCGACGGAGAGAACTCCTGCAACAGCGAGGCGTTCAGCGGCTCGATCGACATCGGGTTCCTGCCCTGCGACGTGAATCAGGACGGGAGATGCAACCCCCTCGATGTGACCA
>JAZGDL010000195.1:0-3208 GCA_036477795.1 Phycisphaerae bacterium | reverse complement strand
GCTGGTGAGCCCGATCACGTCCAGCCGCGGGCGGAATACGTCCACCAGCTTCCTGTGCTCCGCGATCCGCTGGGGCGTCCGGGAATCCAGAATTCGCATCCACTCCCACTGGAAGGAGACGAAGACCCGCGTCTGGGGAGCGACGCGTTTAACCAGCGCGTAGGTTTTCTGGTAGAGCCTGGGGAACTTCTGCGGTGTCACGGCGACGCCGTAGGCCGGCGCGCCATCCGCCAGCGCCGATGGCAGCCACGGGCCGCTCAGGCCCGCGACCAGCAGCAGGAGGAGGACGACTGAACGGGCAAAGCATGGTTGGGCAGGGCCTCCCGGTGCCCGTCTCCGGGACGTGGGCAGTGTGTTTTTCGGCACCAGGCTTCTCCTTTGACAACCGCCTCTCCGGGTCCAATTGTATACCTGCCGGGGGCCCCGCAATCGGTGCTGGATCGGAGCATTCCCCGTCAAAAAAACCCTCCATAAATCAATGGACTATCTTGCCTGAACGAAGGTCCTCAGGGCTCTCCGAAAGTGCCGATCCGGTCTTCCCCGTCACCTAAAGTTCCGGCTGCCATGGCCGATGTTTCTAGTGTTCGAGCCGGTTTCCGGGTCTCCGGCGGCGCGGGCACAGACTGGCGGGCAAATACTCAGCTACGGAGCGGTGCGTCGATAGTGCGGCAACGGGCGGTTCGGGCGAGCGCCCAGGTGGGCGGCGAATGCGGCCATCCCGGAGATCCAGTCTCCCAGTGGATTCAGAGGCGACCCCGGGTGCCGGCACCTCACCAGTACCTCGCGGCTCACAGCGGGACAACTGCCAACAGTGAATTGGTCGATTCTTAGAAGCCACCGCTTCCCGGTGCTGGCAGTCGCAGGCCTGTTCCTCGTCGGCACCTATTTCCACGGCTTTCAGGCGACCGAGCGTAGGGTCTACGATCTCGTCAGCAAAGCGCTGCCCGCGGGAACCGTATCGTCGGCCGTGGTGGTGGTGGCCATCGACAACGCCGCCATCAAGGGCATCGGCTCGTGGCCCTGGCCCCGAGACCGTGTCGCCGCCACCATCGATCGCCTGCGGCGCTTCGGCGTGCGTGCGATAGGAATCACGCTTCCGCTTTCCGAAGCTCAGACACCTCCGGGGCTTGCCGGTCTGGTTGCCGATGCCACGAAGTCGCGACGGGGGTTGTCGCGCTCTCTCAAGAAGTGGGCGACACGGCTCGACAGCGACGCGGATCTGGCGCGGGCCATCGCGCGGCATGGACGGGTCATTCTGTCGGCTGGGCTCACCGAGGGCGAACCGGCGCCGTCGGTTGGCGGTAACGGGTCTGTTGCCGGATTCGATCAGTTGAAGCCCGCGAAGATCCAGAAGTCCGGGTTTTTCCGATTCCTCGTTGCTCCGCCGGCGGCTCCGAGATCGATCGTCCGCGCTCCGTTGACGCTCTTCGTCGATGCCGCCGCCGGCGTCGGCATCGATCCGGATCCGCGCAGCGTCGCGTCGAACCCCGCCATGCCCCTGGCCGTACGCAACGGCGATAAGGCGTATCCCGGATTCATTGCACTTCTGTCAGCACTCTCGCGCCGTCTTCCCACCGGTAGCGTTACCGTGATGCCGGATAGGGGCGTGCGGATCGGGAAAAAGACCAGCATCGTTGCACCCGACCTCAACTACCGTCCCCTGCCCCCAGCCAGTGGAAAGAACGCCGAGCGTGTTTCGGTGATTTCGGTGGCGAAGTTGTGGGAGTCGGGTTTCTCCGGCAGGAGACTCAAGAACAAGACGGTTCTCATCGGCTTGACGCGGCCGGATTTGACACCACTGGTGCGTGGCACCGGCGGCATCGAGTTGCCCCCGGTGGTGTGGGCGGCGCATTCCGTTGCCAGCCTGCTCGAGCTCAGCCAGGTGCGCATGCCGGTCGCCTTCTTTGGTTGGCAGCGTGCGCTCATCCTTATGCTGGCCGCCGCGCTTCTGCTCATGCCACGGCGTTGGCACGGTCGCACGGGTGTGATAATGACGGGTGTTGTGAGCCTGGTAATGCTGAATACCGAGTTGGTGGTCCTGATCACCAATCAGCTGTGGCTGCCGATGGCGGTGCCGACGCTGTTTTTATTGACCGCACAGGCTGTGCTCTTTGCGCGGCGGGTATCCGTTGTCGGTGCCGGCATGCAATTGAAAGAACTCGCTGAAGTTCGCCGTGATTACGCGGGCACCTTGAAGCATCAGGGGCGTTTGGACGATGCCTTTACCCAGTACCGCAAGAGCCCCCGGCATCAGGGCTTGCTCGAGCCTCTCTACGAGCTCGGACTCGCCTATGAGAGTCGCCGGCAGTTCGCCAAGGCGATCGCGGTCTTCACTTACGCGGCGCAGATAAAGCCGTCGTTCAGAGATATTCGTGGACGCATGAAGCGTCTCAAGAAAGTGGAATCAGGGCTGGCCGTGAAACCATTGGCCGCTGGCTCACCCGGCAACAAGACGGTGATCCTGAACGATTCGGGAATCGAGAACCCCATGCTCGGGCACTACAGGCTCGAGCGTGAGATCGGCCGGGGCGCCATGGCTATCGTTTATCTCGCCACTGACGAAAAACTCGGCCGCAAGGTGGCGGTAAAGGCGCTGTCACTGACCGACGAGTTCCAGGGAGAGGCGTTGCAGGAAGCGCAAGAGCGGTTCCGGCGTGAAGCGCAAGCGGCTGCGCGTCTCAGCCATCCGAATATCGTGACCATCTACGAAACCGGAGTCGACCACGACCTCGAATACATCGTGATGGATTACGCGGAGGGCGAAAGCCTCGAGGACTACACCGACCCCGATGATCTGTTGACGGTCTGGGAAGTGCTGGACGTGGGTGTCCAGATTGCGGATGCCCTCGACTATGCCCACGAGAGACAGGTCGTTCATCGCGACGTGAAACCCAGCAACATTATGTATGATCGCGAGACAGGTATGCTCAAGGTGACCGACTTCGGCATCGCCTGCCTGACCGACAGTAGCCGCACGCGCACCGGAACAGTGCTGGGTACGCCGTCTTATATGTCACCGGAGCAAGCTGCCGGCAAGAAGCTGGATGGGCGCTCGGATTTGTTCTCGCTGGGCGTCACTCTGTACCAACTGTTCACCGGCCGGTTGCCCTTCGTGGGTGACTCCTTCGCCAATCTCATCTATCGCATTACGACCCAGAAACATCCGGCGATAAAGAAAATCCGTCCGAGCTTGAACGCGAGCATCAGC
>JAZGDL010000194.1:0-2144 GCA_036477795.1 Phycisphaerae bacterium | reverse complement strand
GATCCCGCGATGAGCCCGTCGCCACCGATGCTCAGGCGCTGCTCGGGCTGCGCCCGGATAGCGAAGCCGTGCGCGTCAGACTCACCTCGCATGTCGTCTTTTGGGCCGATCTCGGTCGTTCGTCTTCCAAATATGCCGGCATTCAATCACGTGGTCGCAGGTTCAATTCCTGCACGCCCCACCAGAACCCCGCTTTCCGACCAGGAATTGACAAACGTTGCCACAAGCCGGATCGCAGATTTTCCGAGCCGATCGTGCCCGGTCAAGAGGAGTGGTATTGTATGCACACGCCACCGACCGATGAGACTGGTGGCAGACGTCCAACTGCTGCGGGGCCTCGGATCGGACGTTATCTGCATACGATTCGGGTGGGGTAGTACCGGGAGGGAACCTGGCCTGGTCCCTCTCCTGTGGCCTTAATGCCACGTCCAAGAAAAGAATCAGCTGATAGCTCAGCGACTGGGTGACGATCGAAGCATCGGTTTCAATCTAACCGCACAACTACCTACCTACAGGGGGACGGTCATGAAGCAACATCAATTCACTCGGCGCATTTTCATGCAGGGCCTGGCCGGCGCAATCACCGCCGCTGCGGCGGGTCGTGTGCCCGGTGTCTCCGCCCAGGAGGCCAAATCACTCAAGCTCTGGGCGGCTGTGATCCACAAGGTCGGCGCCAAGGACTGGAGTGCAATGGCCAGCCAGGCCGACATCGACATCGCCTATACGACCAAGAGCGCCCGCGCAGACGAAGCCATTCAGAAAATGGTCGTGGGTGACGGCAACAGATTGTTCGATGCGTTGACCGACAATGGTGGCGGTATGGAGGACGCGCTCGCAAGCCAGGGCGCCATCGTGCCGCTCGATACCGAAAAGATCCCGAATTGGAAAAACATATTGCCGACATACAAGGAAGGCGGCTTCGCAGCCCACACTATTCGCCATAACGGTAAGGTCTACGCCACGCCCATGATCTCGAACGCCGACTCCATGGCCTACGACTACAAGGTCTTAGGCTTCCACCCGGACAGCTGGGGCGTGATGTTCGACTCTCAATTCAAAGGCCGGGTGGCGCTGCAGAACGACTTCGGGCCGACGCTGACCAACATGGCGATTTACCTGAAAGGGAGTGGAAAAATCGAGATCGAGGATGCCTCGGACATGAAGCCCAACGAGGTCAAGGCAGTCTGCCAGTTCCTGATCGACTACAAAAAGAAAGGCCAGTTCCGCACATTCTGGGACGGTTTCCAGAACGGCGTTGGAATTCTGTCGAGCGGCGAGGTGCTGATGTCGTCCTGTTGGGAGCCGGTGCAGATAGTCGCCCAGAAGAAGACCGGCGACCAGGCCGACATCCGATACGGCACCATGAAGGAGGGACACCAGTCGTGGAACAACGTGCTCATGCTGACAAAGGGAGCGAAACAGCGGGGTGTCGACGATCTCTACTACAAACTCGCCAGTGTCTATCTTTCGCCCTGGTTCGGATCGCGCACCCTGGCCGGTCTCGGCTTCGGGCCGCAGATGGTCGGCGTCAATGCATACATCAAGTCGAACCCCGATGCGTTCCCGGCGGAGGACAGGGCACGCATCCTCGACATCCTCAAACGCAAGGAAGCGCGTTACGCGGTCAAGGGCAACGCATGGCAAAACGTGTTCCCGACGCACATCCGGGACTATCAGGATTGGTGGGCACGCCTGCAGGCCGCGTAATCGGCAATGGCGGAAAGCGCGACGGGCGGTCCTGAGAATCCCGCCTGGAAAAGCCGGAACCCGGCTGGCCCTTCATGGTGGCAGCGGGCGCTGGGAGAGAATGGCCTGCAGCGGTGGGTGTTCTACATCCCCGCCGCCTTCATGGTGTTGTTTCTCGCGGTGCCCGCGGCCTTGACGCTCGTCTGGAGCTTCTTTGAACGCACCACGTTCTGGATGGAGCCCGGCTTCACGCTTTTCGCCTACGAAAACTTCTTCACCTCGGCCCGGGCGGAGAACTATCTCTACTCGATGCTCCACTCGGGCGCGGCGGTGGTGATTTGCTTCGTCATTGGATTTCCCATCGCGGTCTTCGTGCGCCGGCGGGTACCGCGAGCAGCGCAGCACAGGGTCATCCTGCTGTTCATCCTGCCGTTCATGATCTCGGAGCTGGTGCGCGT
>JAZGDL010000193.1:0-3492 GCA_036477795.1 Phycisphaerae bacterium | reverse complement strand
TGAGGGACACGACGTCGCGCGGCGAGAGATTCTCGACCACCAGGCGCGCCGCCTGCATCGCGTATTCGAACTTGTCATCGTCGGCCATCGAGCCCGAACGGTCGATGACCAAGGCGAGGTTCAACGCTGGCCGCTGCACGGATGCCTCGTCGAGAGCAGCGGCAAGATCGATTTTCAGCGCCAGGGTGCCGGGAGTTGTTCTGGTGTACGCCGCATGGCTCAGCGCCGCACGAATGACGACAGGACTGTCATCCAATGCATCGGTCCGCGAAGGCGGACGTTCATGTTCATCCCCATCCGTGGGCTCCACGCCTTCGGGTGGTCCCTCCTGATAGACCGTCGGGAAGGTTGCCGCGCTTGACGCCGATTGACCACACCCGACCACCAGCAGCCAAGCCGTCAACGACACCGAATGAATCGTGCGGCACCCTCTCATCAGTCCAGCGCCACGTGAACGTGCGGAGTCGAGGGCGGTTCGTCGAATTCGCCCGGCTCGTCTTCTTCGTCCAGCGGAGGCAGCGCTTCCGGCGCTTCATCCGTCTCCACCAGCGGCACCGACATGAACATGCCATCGGGAATTGAATACGGCCCGGCTTCCTCATCTTCCAACCGCAGCGGCTCGCCTTCGCCAGGACGGGACCGTGTGCTCGACTGCGACGTTGGTTCCTGATAGATCGTCGTGGCATACGCCGGGCGTACGTAACGGCCGTAACTTGGGTACGACCACCAGGAGGACCAATAGCTGTAGAAGTGAAGCCCGGCGTGGTGAACGAAGTGGGAGGGGTGATGCCCGCCATGATGAATCGCGCCGTGACCGCCGACATGGCCGAAGCCACCCACATGACCTACGCTGGCGTGGCCAACGCTGACATGGCCACCGCTGACGTGACCACCGCTGACGTGACCGGCACTGACGTGACCGGCGCTGATGTGCCTCCCGCCGGCATGGCCCACAGTAACATGGCCGCCGCTGATGTGCCTGCTGCCAACATGGCCGCGGCTAACATGACCGCCAATGTGGCCACGGCTGACGTGACCGCCGCCGACATGGCCACCTCCGGCATGGCCACCACCTACATGACCGCCCCCACCGTGACCACCACCATGCCCCCCACCGTGACCGCCGCCGTGTTGGGCCAGGGCTGGCGAACTGCCCAGGCCAATAACCACAACGGCCATCACCGCGAACAGAGTCAACTGTGGGATGATTCTCGTGCGCATGTCCGGCCTCCCATCATTGGACCCGGCCGGGGCCGCTCGACAGCCGTAGCTGGCGTCTCCAGAATGCTAGGCACCGTACAGCGGCCAATATTCCCTTCCTGCGTCGGAAACGACTCATGCTCATCCAACGGTGCTCAGGTGGGCCAACCGAGGCGTGTCGGGCTTATTGACCCACACCCGCGGCATGACCGCCGGTAGGGATTCTCGCTCAAGTTGGTTTCGCGGTGGGCCGAGGACGCCGTGGTCGGTCTCTTGAGGAAACGCTCATGGAGGTTCCGCTCTTGCAACTCGCCCAGCCGCCGAAGGAGCACGGGCCTACTCCCGTCGGCCCCGCACGAGCTACAGGATGGGCGGCGGCATGCAACGGGATTGTGGGCAGGCGGTGAGCCCCTGCGCTCCTCCAACTCCAGTTTGACAGTTCCAGCGCGTACGTTGACGATTCCAGTGAGTGTTATACGCGGCACGCGGCCGACCCATGGGCTTTGCGTCCTGTTCCATTACTCGGCCCAGCGCTCACGCCGCCCGCCGGTAGCAACCCTGCATGCACGGGGTGATTCAAATTCAACATAATCCCCATTCCCTGGCGATTGGTTGCGAACGCGTGACAGCGACGAACAGGGCTTGGAATGGGTCCCTCGCGCGTCATTATTGAATGTGTGCGCCATTGGCAAGCTCGGCGCTACTACGTTGGTCAGTATCTCCCTCCATCCGCGGCGATCCCAGCCACAGGTACAACGTTGGAAGCACGATGAGTGTAAGCAGCGTTGAGCTGATGAGGCCGCCGATGACGACGGTGGCCAAGGGGCGCTGAACTTCTGCGCCCATGCCGGTGTTGAGCGCCATGGGTACAAACCCAAGGGATGCGACGAGACCCACCGTGACGATCTGCCGGAAACGTGCAAGGCTTCCGTTGACGACGGCGTCGCGTAACGCCGATCCTTCTTTGAGTAGTTCGCGGATGAAACTTACCAGTACGAGGCCGTTCAAAACAGACACGCCGGATAGCGCGATGAACCCGATCCCCGCTGAGATGGAAAACGGCATGTCCCACAACCAAAGCGCTATGACCCCGCCCGTGAGCGCCAAAGGTACGCCGGTGAATACCAACAAAGCGTCTCGCGCGCTGCCGAAGGTCATGAAAAGGAGGACAAAGATGAGAAACAATGCCGCCGGCACAACGATCATAAGTCGTTGACGGGCGGCGATGAGGTTCTCGAACTGCCCGCCCCATTCAATCCAGTATCCCTCGGGAAGGTCGAGTTGCTCGTCGATCTCCCGCTGAGCCTCATGTACGAAGGAAGCAATGTCGCGTCCTCGAACATTGGCCTGGACGACAATTCGGCGCTTCGCGTTCTCCCGGCTGATCTGGTTCGGTCCTTCAGCAAGGCGGATTTCAGCAAGAGCCTCCAAAGGTAGATAGCCGGCTCCACCGTCGCTGGTTGGCAGCGCGTCGTCGATCGAAGCAAGTCGTCCACCATCAACCTTGGGAAGTGGGATAGGCAGTTGCTTTAGCGAATCCAGATTCTCACGAAGATGATCGGGAATGCGCACAACGATTGGGAATCGACGATCACCTTCAAATAGAATGCCAGCTTCCTCACCACCAAAGGCGATGCGGACCGCTTGCTGCACGTCGCTGACGTTCAGCCCATAGCGTGCGATCGCAGCACGGTCGGTGTCTATCGTGAGAACCGACAAGCCGGTCACCTGCTCGACTTTGACATCCGCCGCACCTTCCACGGTCTGGAGAAGGCGCGCGATATTCTCACCGGCGGCGAGCAGTTGTTCCATGTCATCGCCGAAGATCTTGACCGCCACGTCGCTACGTATGCCGCTAATGAGTTCGTTGAACCGCAGCTCGATAGGTTGGGATATCTCGTAGTTCTGGCCAGGGATATTTCGCAGAAACTCTTCGATCTGCTCGGCGAGTTGCTCTTGCGTCCTGGCGTGCGTCCATTGGTTTCTCGGATGAAGCATCAAGTAAGTATCGCCGACATTGGGCCCCATAGGATCAGTAGCGACCTCCGCCGTTCCAGTACGGGCAAAGATCGCAGCGATCTCATCTGGGAACGCCTCTTTGAGTTTCTGTTCAAGCTGCTCTTGCATATCAACGCTTGTGGTCAATGCGATGCTCGGGATCCGAGTCGGTTGAATAGCAATCGCTCCCTCTCCTAGTCTTGGAACGAATACCCCACCGAGGTTTCCCGCCATCCACGCAGTGATCGCCAGGAGGGCGACCGCGCCGCCAACGGTGCCCCATCTCCAACGCAT
>JAZGDL010000192.1:0-7446 GCA_036477795.1 Phycisphaerae bacterium | reverse complement strand
TGGGCGGCGGTGAGGCCGCCGACGCTGTCTTTCGGGTGCAGCTCCATGCGGACGTAGCCGTCGGTGCCGATGAAGGGGCGGAAGGTGAGCTGGGTGCCGGTTTCCAGAAACTCGACCTTCTGTATGGCCTGTGTTTCGGTGACGGTGGTGGTGATGTACCCGTCGCGGCGGCCGACGATTACGTTGCCGACCTGCTTGTTGAGGGTGAGGATCTTGGGGTTGGCGATCACGCTGGTGTCAGTAATCTGCTCGAGAGCCCGCAGGAAGATGGCGACGTGGTCCTTGATGATCCCGAAGGTGAGGCCGCCGTCGGGCACGGCGCCGGTGAAGCTTGTGCCGGCGGTGGTGAGCGTGTCGTCGAAGCGCTCGGAGGGCACGGCGCCCAGGGTTAGCTGGCCGATGCCGGTGGAGGTTGACCCCAGGATTTGGAAGTCAACGCCGCCGACCAGGGTGAAGTCGATGCCCAAGGAGTTGGTGTCGCTGAGTCTGGCACGAAGGATGGTGGCTTCGACGAGGACCATTATCGGACGAAGGTCGAGTGGCTTTATGATCTTGCCTATCTCTGCCAGTCGATCGGGGTAATCGTGGACCACCAGGAAATCGTGGCCGGCCAAACTGTCTCCGCCGGCCGCGGTGGAATCTGAGGTCATTCCGACGGCGGCGGGGGTGGACTTGACGATCTTGCCTTCGTTGCTGAGCATCGGCTGGATCACGCCGGCAACTTCCTCGGCACGGATGTAATTCAGCCAGTAGATTCTAGCGGTGATGGGTGCACGGTCGCCGCGGAGTGTGGCGGCTTCGTCGTTGGTATAGACGAAGATGAATCCGTCCTTGACTTCATAGTCGCAATCGTTGGTTAGCAGCACGGCTTTGAGGGCGTCGTCGAAGGAGACGTCGTACAGATCGGCGGTGACGGTTCCGGTGACGGCTGGGGTGGCGAGGATGTTTCGCCGTCCTTGAATGCTGAGCATGCGCAACACGGTGGCCAGCGGGGTGTCGACCACGTGCAATTCGACGACCCCGTCGCCGGTGATGGTGAGGTTCTCGGCGGGTGGGACGAATTCGTTGTCGGGTTTGGGTTGGTCCTGGGCGACGGCGTATGGCGCTGCGAACACCAGGAGCAGAAGGGCGGGGACGATTGCCAAACGACTATGCGCGGACCAGCGCCAACCTGGGGTTCGCCCAACCGCTCCCTCACGGTCGCGGCTCGGGACCGCTCCCTTCAGGCTCCCGCCTTGGTCGCCTTCAGGGTCGCGGTTCGGATCAGATACTCCGCGCCGATTATGAGACAATACACTATTGCGGAAGGCCGACGGTTATCGGCCCTTTCCGTCCTTTCTCCTTGCGGGGGACTTATCGGCACCGACGATGCTGACCTTGATGGTGCCCGAGCTCAATGTTGTGTGGATCTTTTGGAGCAGGTCATTGGCCTTTCGTAGTTCCTGAATGATGACTCTTCGCTGGTCTCCGCTGTCGGGGATCTGGGCGTAGGCCGTGGACAACAGAGGGGATGGGCCCAGCCATACTTTGCAGCAGGTCAGCCCAATCGCCAGATAAAGAATGATACGCGGTGCGCAGAAGTTGCTGCTGTGGGAGTGCGGCTTCATGGGAGCCTCCTTGCTCTGGCGGTTTTCCTTTGTGCGACGCCGAGTCCGCCGGTGTGGCGTCTACAGTGCCCGGTGAACTATGCTGTCGTTGGCTTTGAAGACGCCGGTTTGCGGTTCGTAGACCCAGTCGGACCAGCCGACGGGGGCATCGAGCGGCGCGACTGCACTGCCACCGGTGAACGGGTTATCGGGCACGCCGCCGAGATAAGCGGCAAGCTCGATTCGTGCCCTGGACGCTTTGGCGGCTTCGGGGAGGGTTTGCATCTCCTCGATGGTGGGATAGCGGGCGTTATGGTCGCCCCAGTATCTGTCGAGGGCGGTGCGGACGCGCTCGAGGGCGCTTATCAGAGCGCGGTGTTGCGATTCGGGTTTGGTGGGTCTCTGGTCCGGAATGGCAACGACGGCCACAAGCCCGGCGATGAAGAGCAGCGCGATCAATTCAACGAATACACTGGCTGTACGTTTCATGATAGGGGAGATATCGGATGTGAGCCGGTGCTGCTGTAGTTGCAAATCGTTGAATTGAGAGCGTGTGTGCAGGGTTTCCGGACGCTGGTGCTGGCAAAGAGAGGTTGGGTTATCCCGGACTTGACGTGTGTTTCGATTGGGGAGGCGGCGCGGGCTAAGGCCCGCGGCCCGTGTAGGTTCTTAACCGGATTGAAGAAGATGGGGCAAGAAGCGGATCGTGCCGATCGCGACGAGGAAGACCAGGGCCGGCGGGGCCAGGCGACGCGCGTTGCTGACCACCGGCGCGTGAACAAAAACAACAACGGCGGCGGCGGCGAGTGCCAGACCGGCGGCGACCAGCATGACGCGGCAGTGGTGGCCATCGGGGGCCACAAAGGTGAACGTGAGCAGCGCGATCGCGGGCATCCAGGCACATTCGGCGGCGAGTGTAGCTGTGGCAGCATGGGGTCGTGTGGCGCGCTTTAACACGAAGTGTTGGGCGCCGGTCAGCGCGGCGGCGCAGGCCACGATAGACCCGATGGCCCAGGCCAACATCGCGGTCAGTGGAATCGATCGGGCATGTTCATAGAGCGTTATGAGGCCGACGGCGGGTCCGATGGTCAACAGACCGGCCAGGGCGCAAGTGGTGCCCAGGGCGAAATGTGGCCGGGCGCTGAAGGACGTGGCGCGGGCGACAATGGTCGATCCCAACGATGCCGCCAGCAATAGGCATGACAACGCCGTGGTTGTTGTGATGACCAGGGCGTTCCGCTTTGCTGATGAATTCTGTGGTGCGAATGCAGATGTGATCGTTTGACCGGGCGGACTGTATAAGCCCACGGGTTGCAACCCGTGGGCTTTGGGGAGTGCGGGAGACGATAGCAGGATTGTCCAGAGGATGAGGGCGACGGTTCCGGAGGCGGCGACGAGTGCGGCGATGAGTCGCGCCGGCATAGCGTCGCGAGAAGCCCACTCGGGCGCTGCGGTGTCCGGCAATGGAGACGACTCTTCACGGCCGGCTGCCGGTGGTCCGGATTGTTGTGCGGCGATGATGGCGATAAGGAACAACGGCACCGATCCGAGAAGGGTGAGCAGCTTCAAGCTCAAGACCGATTCGATGAGACCGTTGACAGCGGCGGCGCCGGCGGCGGCGCCGAGGAGAATGGTCGCGGTGATCGGCGGTGAGCGGAGACGGTCGAAAGATGCAAGCTGATTCAAAGCGGCCAGGGCCACACCGGTGAGGGCTAGCGGAACCAGGATGATCAGGCCGGCGATCAGGAACACCAGAATGACTTGGGCTGGGGCCATCCAGAAAAAGTGGGCGTGGGCATAACCGTGGACGCGTTGTGCCAAGTCGATGAGCAGGGGCAGGCATGCCACGCTGAGCCCGGCCGGCAGTGTCACCGTGGCCACTACCAGCCAGAGCAGGTGCCGGTCGCGCGGGGCGGCGGAAAGGCTGGAAATGGTGAGTTGATGGTGGGTGCGTCGCCAGAACCACTTGGCGATTGCGGTGGCAAGCCCGTGCGGCAGACGGATTCCGAGGGCGAGGGCCGTCAGACCGGCTGCGACGACGGCGTGGTCGGCGTTGGTGGTCTCCTGCAACAGCGGACGCATCCCGGCGACCAAGGCGGCGAACAGCCATCCAATGGTGAAACCGCAGAGCAAGCCGACAATGTGTCGGACGCGGCGGACCGTGACATGGCCGCGGGTCTCCGCGTCGGGTTGGTAGGCGTGATGATAGGTTTGCATTTGACGTTCCGTCCCTCAGGGCGGGTCGTGAAGCAGGGTTGTCCCGGAGGCGGGGAAAACGGTGCGGGTACCGTCATCGAGCATGACCACCAGGGCGGCCGCGGGGTCGATGTCGACGACCTCGCCTGCATAAGTTCTGCCCTGGTAACGCAACCTGATTCGCCGGCCGGCAGGCAGCGAGCACTCGCGAAAGGCGCCGCACACGCTGTCGGGGTCCCACCGGGAGGGGTCGGCGAGCCATACGTCGAGTCGGGATAGTAATGCGCCGGCGACTTCTTCGCGATCGACGGGTCCTTCGGTTTCAATATCGAGTGATGTGGCCCGTCGTCGGAGCTCTTCGGGGAAGTGGTGGCGGTGTTGCAGGCAGTTGATGCCTATGCCGACGACGTAGGCACGGCGGCTGCGGCCGATGATGCGCGACTCAACCAGGACGCCGGCGACCTTGCCATGCCGGATGATGATGTCGTTGGGCCAGTCGATGCGGGCGGTGAGGCCGGTGGCGTCTCTTATGGCGTGGGCGGTGGCGATGCCGGCGATGATGCAGAGGACTCCGCCTTCAGGCACGGGGTGCTCGGGGGCGTCGATGAGCAGGAGGCTACACATGATTCCGGCGCCGCGAGGTACGTGCCAGGATCGCCCCATGCGGCCTCTGCCGGCGGTCTGATGCTCGGCGAAGACCACGTAACCGTCGGCGCTCTCGTTTGCGGCTTTGGACCAGGCGTGATCGTTGGTGCTGGTTGTGGTCTCGATCATTTCGGCGCGTTTGGCGATGCGCCTAAACGTGCGTTGGGCGAGCACGCGTTCGAGATTCATGACACCGCTTCTCATGAGTTGATCACTTTCGCATCGACCATTCCCAATCGATGGGCTTGACCGGGCGATTGGGATCCATCAATGCAACCATGATGATTTTCTCGGGACGGAAGTCGTGTCTGTCAAGGGGGCTCGGTCCGGCGAGCACGTATCGGGAATTGAGGAAGGCTTTCAGTTCGGGGAATTCGGGTTGGACGATCAGGACCAGACGAGGTTTCGCGGCGGCCAGCTCGTCAAGCAGGATACGGCGGCGGTCTGATGCGCCGCGTGCGTCGTCAGCCAGGCCGCCAACCATGGTGTAGCGCGAGGCGCAGCGGCGATGGGCGTAGTAGTAGAAGCCGGCGTCCAGGCCCCAGACGAAGATGGTGTCCTCAGGATCGGTCAGTTGGGCGATGCGCTCACCTTGGGCGCGGGACCATGCCTGTCGGTAGCGGTAGATGGGATGGGGCGCGGTGATGCGGTCGGGTTGGACCAGTAAGTAGTGGGTCAATTGGAATACCAGAAGCGTTGCGGTCCAGGCCAGGGCAGCGGTGAGGGTGACGCGCTTTGCACCTGTTGACCGGATGCGTTGCATCAGAGATGCGATCAGCGCCGTGCAGAGCAGAACGTTGGGGGGGATGAGGAGGTAGTAGTAGTGCGGGTAGTATCGTCCGGGCAGGCACAGGGCGATGAATGATCCGGCGGCGTAGGCGATGACGGCCCCGTGGGCGGTGGTGAGTTTTCGCCGGTTCATGATGCATAGCGCCGGCAGGGCGACGGCGGCGGCGTACCACAGCGGTGCGGCCGATTGGAAGACGTGAGAGACCGGATTGAGAAAACCGGTTAATCGCCCCAGGAGGCTGCGGTCCAGTCCGCCGTAGCCGATGTTGTAGGTGAACACGGCGTCGATGAAGAGTTGGGCGCGTTCGGTGGCGGTGAAGTAGATGAGGAGGGCGGCCCAGATGGCGGCGGGTGCGACGGCCATGTCCAGCACGGCTTGGAGTGCCGGTCTGACGCGCCGGGTTGTAGCGTAACGATGCGCAGCCAGCCATATGGTGAGCAGCAGCCACTGTGCGGCGACGACGGTCTTGAGAGTTGAACCGAGTGCGAGACATGCACCGGCCAGCAGAATGCGAGAGCGCCGGTGTGGTTGGGCGGTCATTAGGGCGAGAGCTGCCAGCGCGCAGAAGTTCATGTAGATTTCGCGATTGCAGCCTTCGCCGGCGGTGCCGGGGTCGGATGAGACGACGGCGAAGATGATGGCGGCGACGACGGCGGCGACGGGGCTGAAGTGACGGCGGACGATGTGATGGATGATAGTCAGTGAGGCCAGCGAGAAAACGATCGCGGTCCAGCGCAGGACGGCGTCGGAGGAGCCGAAGACGGAAATGACGGCGGCGAACAGGACGAAGACGCCGGGCGGCTGATGGTCCCATACGTCTACATAGAGACGATCGCCTTGCAGGAGTCGGGCGGCGGTGTAGGCGTAGTTGCATTCGTCGGTTTCCAGGGGAAGATCGAAGGCGTGGATTCGGAAGATGATGAGGATAACGGCGGCCGGTGCGAGGAGCAGCCATGCGCTGGGCGGTGACTTGCAGTGTGACAGGTCGTTGCATTTGATCGGATGAGTCATCGACGCTGGATCGTAAGGGTGGTCGGCGCGGAGGACAAACCACCGTTCGAGTGAGTTGAATCCGGTTGGGATCCGTCGAGTGGATGGACCCCGAAGCCCACGGGTTGCAACCCGTGGGCTTTTGGAGGTCTGTTGAGAGAGTTGGTGTTAGCGGTGTTACGGTTCTTGCGTGTAATTGGGAGCAAACATTTTGAGACGCCTACCCGGGAGCAGTTACGGGTGGGGCTGCTGTGGGTGTTTCCCGGTATTGCCGGGCGGTTCACGGTGGTGGAGGCGGTGCGGGCCTTTCGCAGCGCGGGGGTCGAGTCGGCGATCGAAGTGCATGACTGGCGGAATCCGCTCAAGGCGGTGGTGCACCTGATGGCCTACAGACGTAACCGGGCGGAGGCAGTGCGGGTGGCGGAGCGGATTGCGGCTTATTGCGATGACCATCCGGGGCGCCCGATCGATCTGGTGGGGTATTCGGGCGGGGGCGGGATAGCGCTGCTGGCGGCGGAGGCCCTTCCCCAGCGTGTGCGGCTCCGCAATGTAGTGTTGGTACAGCCGGCGCTGAGCCGGGATTATGATCTGACCGGAGTGCTTCAGCACCTCGATGGGAAGCTGGTTAATTTCCATTCGCCGCGCGACGGGGTCACTCTAGGGTTGGGCACGTGCATCTTCGGAACCATCGACCGCAGGCATACAGTGGCAGCCGGCAAGGATGGGTTCCTGGCGGATAAAGTGGTGCCGGAGGCGGGATTGCGTGATCGGTTGGTGCAGCGGGCGTGGTCCAGCGAGTGGAAAGAGGCCGGGCATGGGGGCGGTCACCATGGGATCGGGCTTTATGAGTGGAACAGACGGTATGTGGCGCCCTATTTGGGTGCCGGTGTTGATGATGGTGCAACCGACGCCCAAGACCCCGCCTGCCCGCTCCCTCACGGTCGCGTCTCGGATTGGCGGTCGCGTCTCGGATTGGCGACGCGTCTCGGATTGGCGGCGCTGAATGGCGCACGGTCGTTCAGGTGTTTTGTTCGTCGTCCTCGTCTTCTTCGTCGTCGAGGCCGTACTTCCAGGCGTCGGCTTCGTCGATGTCCTCCATCTCCCGCTCCATGTACTTGATCATCTTCTCCTGCAAGGGGGCCAGACGCCGGTGCATGGCGGCGACGGACTGGTGAGCCTGGACCATGGCGTTGAGCCTTATTAGTTGCCACTTGTGGAGGCACTCGGGCTCTTTGATGG